>SKQC01000423.1 GCA_007119175.1 Myxococcales bacterium
ACGACGGGGATTGCGGAGATTGCGAGACATGCAGCGGTGGGTCGTGCGAATTTAACTGCACGGGAGGCGATGTATGCGACCCATCGACGCAGAGCTGTGAGGAATGCGTCGACGACGGAGATTGCGACGATTATTGCGACGACAATCAATGCGTCGATTGTGTCAACGACGGAGATTGCGGAGATTGCGAGACATGCACAGGCGGGGCGTGCGAATTTAACTGCACGGGAGACGATGTATGTGACCCGTCGACGCAGAGCTGCGAGGAGTGCGTCGACGACGGAGATTGCGACGATTATTGCGACGACAATCAATGCGTCGATTGTGTGAACGACGGGGATTGCGGAGATTGCGAGACATGCAGCGGTGGGTCGTGCGAATTTAACTGCACGGGAGGCGATGTATGCGACCCGTCGACGCAGAGCTGTGAGGAATGCGTTGACAACGATGATTGCGACGATTTCTGCGATGACAATCAATGCGTCGATTGTGTCAACGACGGAGATTGCGGAGATTGTGAGTCATGCACAGGCGGGGAGTGCGACTATCAATGCACAGGCGATGAGATATGCGACAATGACGCATGCGTGGACTGTGTCGACGATGACGATTGCGGTGACGAGTACTGCGAACTCAGCTCCCAGACCTGTGTGGAGTGTCTGCAGACCTCGGACTGCCCTAGTGGCGGTGAGAGTATCTGCAACCCGCTCGAGCCCTGCGAACAGGAGGGCAATACCTGTCAGGGGGAGCAGGAAGCGGAATGTACCGATGTCGAGTGCCTCGCAGACAATACCTGTGGGCCCGGGGACTCCTATAATGATACGATACAATGCAATGTGGAGGATGGCACGCCCTGCGTCTGTAATTTAGAGCCCGGGCTTTGCACCGATGGTCTATGTGAATGCGATGGAAGCGGGTGTTTCGATGATACAGACTGTCAGCCAGAATATAACTTCTGTTGTCAGGAGCCGCCGGACGGCAACTACTGTGCGGACGAGTGCCTCTGAAGGTGATGATGCAGAAATGCCGGCAGGATTACCCCGGATATTACCAGTAGAGGCGCTCAGTGGGGTGACCGGGCCATCACAAAAGGGTATAGGCCACCAGGAGAATGACGGTGCCGGCCAAGAACCCGAAGGCAATGGCCACTGAGAGGGAGCGGAAATTCGTGGAGGTCCACTCGATAATCGTCGATGCTCGGCCACCGGTGGAGCGCGACGCGGCCTTCTGTACGAGTTCGTCGGAGAGCATCACGAGCTGATCTTCGGGCTCGTCATCAACGTCCGTCGTTGAGCGCGGTGGTTCTCGGTCGTCGCTCTTTGGTGATTCCCGATCGCCGACCTTCGGTGCTTCCCAGTCGCCGTCCCCATCTTCGTCAATCGACACTTCCTCAAGTAGACCATCGGTCAACTGAATCGTCGCATCCTCAGTTGCCGAAGAGGCGCCACTACCGGTTTTTTTGTCGGTTCCCGACGTCGGTATTTCCTCGATCATGTCGGGCGTAACCTGCATGGTCCAATCGGGCACCTCGCCGACCTGCACAGAGCGCCGTTGTTTGGCGCGCTGAACGGCTTCGCTGATCAGTTCCTCCGATAATTTGACTGTCTCTTCCGGCGGTGATTCTCCAAAGCGATTGGCGAGCTGACGAGTGGCCTCGGCAGCTCTGCCAATAAGCCCTTCCTCCAGGGGGATGGTGGCCTCGTCCTCGTCGGCGACCCGGTCGACGAATTCAGCGACTTCTCGCGAGGATTGCTCAAAGAGGCCCGTGATAAGTTCTGTGGTGTCCAGTGGTGCGTCGGATGCCGCGGCAGCCCGGTGGTGTGGCAGATTGTGGGCCGTATGTTCCGACGTCGTTCGGTCGCTCACTGCCGAGTCCCGGTCTTCCGTGGTGTTTCGTTGTAGATCCATGGCCGCCAAGGTGGCGTCTATCTCGTCGCGGTCCAGCACACGGTCGTCCATGGGCTGCGGAGGCAGATTTGACAGCGCGTAGTACATCTCTTCGGCGTCCCGAAAGCGGAGGCCCGGATTCTTCGCCACCGCTCGGCGAAGTACATCCCCAAGGGGGTGCTGCTCCAGCGATGGCGGGATCTGAACCGGGGTACAGATATGCTTGCGGATCAATTCGTTGATGGAATTGGCCGTCATGACCTGGCGGCCGTAGAGCATCTCCAGCATCAGCAGCCCGCAGGCATAGATGTCGGAGGATTTTGATGTGACGCTATCAAAGAGGACCTCCGGGGCGAGGTAGGCGGCCGTTCCAATAAGTCGGTTTGCCTTCGTCAATGCCGTTTGCCCGGAGTCCAGTGATTTGGCGATACCGAAGTCCAGCAATTTCACGATTTCCCGATCGCGTCGGTCGCGGGTCAAAAAGATATTTCCCGGCTTGATATCGCGGTGAATAACGTCCATCGAGTGGGCCTCGCCGAGTCCATTGAGGAGCTGGCAGCTCAGGTCGATGACCCGTCGAATCGTCAGCGGGCCCTGGTCGATCTCCTCCTGTAATTCCTGGCCGTCGAGGTATTCCATGACCAAAAACATCAGGCCGCCATCAGTGATCCCAAAGTCGTAGATTCGCACCGTATTGAGATGGTTTAGCTCCTTGGCAATGAGCACCTCTCGCTCAAAGCGACGAGCAAAGTCGGTGTCGTCGGCCAGCGTCGGATGCATCACCTTGATGGCGACCGGTCGCGCCATATTGAGATGCCGCGCCTCCAGCACTGCTCCCATGCCGCCATGGCCGATGAGACGGACGAGCTTGTAGCGTCCCTCGAGCACGTTGCCGACTCCCGGCAAGATGTCGGAGTCAATTCCCTCCAGATGCTTTGAGTCAGACTGCGAATTCATGGGCGTCGTACTCTCAGTCAATTACGGTGCCGCCTGATGAGTTCGAGGCATCATAAAGGAGGCGGCGTGGTAGGCAATTTCTATGATAACGCGTCGAAGGAGGCTCCGAAAGAATGGGCGGGCGGCGATGCTCGCAGGAATCGGCTCGACCGTTCGGCTCGACGAACGTCATTGGTCCATGCATACTGCACGGGTCGACGCGGACAGACCGGTGATTCGCTCCGGTTTGATGGTGCCCCGACATAGTATGGAGACAATCGCTGGCCATGGAAGAATGGAGAGTACTCGACGAGGGGGATCTCTTTGAGGAACGCTACCGCATCAAGTCCGTTCTTGGTGTCGGTGGCTTTGCTCACGTATACCGTGCCATTCAGGAGGATCTGGGGCGGGAGGTGGCGCTAAAGGTATTGCGGCCGGCGACGCAAAAACCCGGCGAAGATGTCGATGAGGAGGCGCTTCGCACCTGGATAGAGCGCTTTCGCCGAGAGGCGAAAGTGATCTCCCAGATGAACGACCCCCATACGATCACCATGTATGATTTCGGACACGCCGCGGCCGGCATGTCCTATATGGTCTTTGAATACGTCTCGGGGACCAGCCTGGACGTGGTGTTAAAACAAGAGGGAACGCTCGCTCCGCGCCGAGTGGCAACGATCCTCAATCAGGCCCTGCAGAGCATCCACGAAGCCCATTCGCTGGGTATTTTACACCGCGATCTCAAGCCGGCGAATATTCTGATCTACGAGCATATGGGGCGGGCCGACAAGGTGAAGGTGCTGGATTTCGGGATCGCCAAGCCGATGCTGGAAGACAGCGCGATGACCAGCGCCGACCTGACCCAGGAGGGCTCATTGCTCGGCACGCCGCGCTATATGGCGCCGGAGCAACTCAAGGGACAAGGGGTCGGTCCCCACAGCGATATCTACAGCCTGGGCTTGGTGGGCTATGAGTTATTATCCGGAAATAAAGCGGTGCCCGGTGATACGACGATGACGGTCCTCAGTCAGGCTCTGAGTCCAGATCCGATCGTCTTACCTGATGAACTGGAGGTGCCCGAGGGGCTGCGCAGCATTATTCAGTGCATGTTGGAAAAGGATGTGGAGGCCCGCTTTTCGACGGCCGACGAAGTCGTCCGGGCACTGGAGCGGTGGGATACGGAAAATCCAGTCGTGGAGACAGAACCGACCATCGCTCTCGATGCCAGCGATATCGAGGAAGTAAGTGGCGAGGTGAGCACCATCCGTAGCTCCGAGGACACGTCGTCGGTAAAACCCGGTGGCAACTCCGGTGTCTCGCGGGCGGCCCTGGTGGCGGCGACGCTGGCGGCGAGTCTGGTGCTGATCCTGGGGCTTTTATTTCTGGCGCCCTGGGAGCAAGACGACCACGATAACGACGATGAGGTAGCCATCGATCAACTGGCGCAAAGCGATCATGATGACCGCGCTAATAGCGAGCCGGCGGTGCAGGGCGATACGGACGACGAACCGCCGCTGCTTATGGAAATCCGCGCCACCGACGATGAGGCTCAAATTTCGATCAATGACGAGCCGGCCGGCAGCAGTCCAATCTCGGTGGATACCGCCGATATCGAATTTCCGGCCTATATCGTGGCCCGCTCGGACAACGGAAATACCGCAGAAATAACCATCGAGGAGCCGACAGACGAGGTGGAATTGGCCGTAGAGGACGAGGAAGCGGAGCCGACCGACATGCCGAGTCCGGAGCCCGAGCCAGAGGCGCAACCCGCGCCCGAGCCACGTCCTCAACCACGGCCCGAGCCGCGTCCTCAGCCACAGCCCGAACCCCAGCCACAACCAATTGCCGAGCCCGACCCTGAGCCCGCGGGTCAGGCCGCCAGTGATGAAGCCGATGACGATGAGCCGGACGAGCCGGAAAGCGGGAGGGGCGTTGATCCCTTTATTCCCCTCGACTAATATGGCCATCATGGTGTTTTCGAGAAAACCAATAGATCCTATATATCCTATCTGTCAGATCGCGCACTCCGCTATTGCAGCGGTGTTTTTGGCAGCCCTTTTTGCCGTGACATCCGTCTCCGTGGCCGCCGCCGATGAGGGCGATAGCGATCTGGAGCAGGCCGCCGAGCATTTCGAGCGCGGCGCGGAGTTGTTTTTCGAGGAGCGCTACGGCCGGGCATTGGTGGAGTTTCGCCGAGCCCATCGCCTCAATCCCCATCCGATGATCCTCTACAATAAGTCCATCGCCTATCTTCGGATCGGCAATCCCCGGGAGGCCCGCAGCCGTGCCCTCGGAGCGGAGGAGATGGGCGGCCTCGGCGAAAACGAAAAAATACGCAACCTGGCCCGTATCGACTCCCTCGGCGTGGTGCTGACGGCCCGCGAGGTGGCCGATAACATCGCCAGCCGTCCGGAGGTGGCTGACACACTCGACGACGTCGACCCCGATGAGCCGCCTGAGCCACCTGAGCCGCCATCTCGGGTCGGTACGATGGGATGGACGGGGCTCGGCCTCAGCGCCATCGGGGC
>SKQC01000384.1 GCA_007119175.1 Myxococcales bacterium
ATAATGAGACCCCGCCGTCGACGGCGATGTTCGAGGCCGGCGGGCAAATCCTGGCGGCCATCTCCGGCTTTTATAATATCGATCTCTATGGCCCGAACGTCTATGGCCACCAGGATCTGGGGCCAACAGCGTGCCCGGGATATGCCTTTTATGACCAATTGGATCACCTCAAGGACGTGGCCTCCGGCAGCAGCAGTGGTGGCGGTGGCGTCGATGAGCAGGGATGCACATCGACGGAGGCCGATAATTGCGCGGCCTATGGCTGCGCCTGCGTCGACGGCGAATGCTCCGGTGGCTATTGCGAGGGCTCGGGCTGTTCGGCGCAAAAAGAAGCCGACTGTGCCGCCTTCGGTTGTGGCTGTGTCGACGGCGAGTGCGCTGGCGGTTATTGCGACGGCTCGGGGTGTACGGAGAAGCAAAAAGACGATTGTGCCGCCTATGGATGCGGCTGCGCCAATGGTGAGTGCTCCGGGGGTTATTGCGACGGCACGGGCTGCACGGAGAAACAGGAAAACGACTGCGCCGCCTTCGGTTGTAGCTGTGTTGATGGCGCGTGTTCCGGTGGCTATTGCGACGGTTCGGGATGCACGATCAAGCAGACCAACGACTGCGCAGCCTATGAATGCGGCTGCGTCGACGGCGAGTGCTCCGGAGGTGAATGTGACGGCACGGGATGCACGGCCAAACAGGAGAGCCACTGCGATGACGTCGGGTGCGCCTGCGCCAACGGCGAGTGTGAGGGCGAGGTCTGCGAAGACACCGGCTGTGATAGCGGTCAGTTGGATTGTGGCAACGGAATCTGTGTCGGTGGCGACGGTTGCTGTCACTACACTGATTGTGGCGACGGCGAGGTCTGCGTCGATCACGCCTGTGAGCCCGCCGGGGAGCTTCACGCCAATATGGAGGTGTCGACGCCTGGTGTGGTCTATCCCAACGTCCCGGAGGACAACTCGCCGGGCACGGCGGTGAACGCCTCCGATACCTCCATCGGTGATGTAGAATCCAGACAATGGACGATAGAAGACGGCGACCCCGACGCTTCCAGCGAAGCAGAAGTCTCGTTTCGGTTTCAATCGCCGGGCAGCCACCAGGTGACCCTCGAGGTCTGCACCAACGGTGGAGCCCTCTGCGATCAGACAAGCCAGCCCGTCGAGGTCCACGATCCGGCGCCCACGTTGGGCACTCTCACCGCCGATCCTGACTCTGTCGTGGCCTGTCTACCGGTGACCTTTCAGGTGGAAGGTGTAAACGGCTACCCCATTCCGGAGCTTTTTCTGGAGATCGTCGACGATGCCACAGATGAGCTCGTGGCCTCCGGCGCCGAGGTCGCCTCCGGGGTCTGGGATACCACGGGCGTTGAGCCCGGCAGCTATTATGCGCGGATGACGGCGACAAACGAGAGTGGTCAGGCCACCGTGGAGAGCGAGCCCGTGGAGGTTATGGCGCCTGGCGACGGCGACGTGCCCTCCGAATGCGACGAAGGCGGCGGCCACGAACCACAGCCGGATGCAGGTGGTCATTTAGACGACGCCGGCACCGGCGGAACGGAACCCGATGGTGGTGATGGGGATGCCGATGTCGGTATCCCCGATCCCGGCACGGTGGACACCGGCGAGTCGGAGCAAGACGATCAACTTCCTTCGGAGTCCTGTGGTGGCTGCTCAGCCAGCGGCGGTGGCGGAACCGACACGGCTCTGTGGTTGGTCCTGACCCTGGGATTGGTCGCCCTTCGGGGGCGGTACCGGCGGTGCACGGCTAGCCGTAATGCAAGTAAGTTGAGCGCTTGAGGGCTGAGTTTTTCGGCTCTTCAATCAGAACACAGAGCGAAGTGTTCTGTGTTTTCGCAGCAACCACTGGCGCTGCGTGACGCCGCCGGATCGCTTTCGGCCTCTTCCAGCGGGCTTCGCAAGATGACGGTGTAGGTATTGGTCAACCGGTGCCATCGGCTAAATGCCTGGGTCCGTATTCGCCGGGTCCTGGTTGAACCAGTAATTGTCGCCACCAGCACCGCTGTGGCGGTACTCCATGATGCGGACCTCGCCATGGAGGTGTCCTGGGCCGGTCGGGCTCCCTCAGAACCCGAAGAGGACGCCACCCATCAAGCTAAAACTGGTAAAGCTCTGGCCTTCTACGCTGATTCGAGTGGCGCGAATCTGGGCGAGCAGACTCACAGAGGGATCGACGTCAACCTCCATTCCCGCCACGATGGGGTTAAACCCGACTTCTGTATTCGAGTCGCTAAGGGCACCCGAGGATAAGCGGACATGAAGGACCGCCACGCCGGCCCCGGCAAATAGCGTCATTGCCGCGTCCTCAAGGGGGTATTTGAGGAGAATATTCGTGTCAAATTGCAGCGTATGAAAACTGTCGAGTCCCAGATCACCGGCGCTGATAAAATAGTATTGAACCGCCGGATTGATCGTAACCAGGAGCGTTGGACTGGCGGGCATATCGAAGCGCAGATCAACTCCACCGAATGGCTCGGAGGCATCGGTATCATAGCCCACGATGCCGCCGATCGAGGTCCCGCCCTGCACAGGCGACTGATCAGCATGGGCGTCCTCATCTGCTCCAAAGAACAAAAATCCGAAAACACATAATACGACCGCAAGTTTCTCTATGACCCGCATAGCTCCTCCACAGCAATCAATAATCCCCCTCCGACAGTCGGTGCTTGCCGATTTCGTACCAGATAGGGTGGCACAGCGAAGAGCGAAGTGGGTGTCCAATACCTTCTGTGTCGTCACTGTAGTACTGCGCGAGGTCCGACACAATCGGAAAATTAGCGGTCAATGGCGTGGGTGGTGTGCACCAATGCCTCCAGTCCGCAGCATTTTGGCAAAGGCGTCGGGAAGCGGCGATTCTTCGACTCCTCGGGCGGCTTCTTCGACGTCATAGCTGACGCGGATAAACTCGACATCGACCGACGTCGCGTCATCACTGTCGGGCTTCTCATCGACGCTCAACATCACCCAGCAAGCGCGCCGGTCACCGTCCTTCGGTTTGCCCACCGAGCCGATATTGATGGCGTGGCGATACCGCTTGTTTCCGTCGTCGTCCTCTTCGGACAACACCCGGTGATACGGTTTATGGGTGTGCCCGAAGAGCATCACGTCGGCGCCGGCCCGCGACATGATCCGAAGCATGCTCGCGTCTCGGCGATCCTCGAAGAGGTATTCGTTGATCTTTCGCGGACTGCCGTGGACCATCAGCACCGAAAAATCGGCGTCTGCTCCAAGCTGTAGGCGAATGTGGCGCGGCAGGGTACGCAGCCAGCGGCGATGATCTTCGTCGATCACGTCGTTGGTATAGGCGATCGATTGCTCACCGCGTTTTTGCTGAAGTTCGGTCTGATACGCACAGCCACAATCGTCGCTGTTGTTGCCCACGCCTTCGTCGTAATTGCCGGCGATCGTGGGGATCATTCGCCGTCGAATCGTCTCCACCACTTCGTTGGGCCAGGGGGCGTAGCCGACGAGATCTCCTAAGCAATATACCTGGTCGGGCCGATGGGCATCGATGGACTGAAGCACCGCATCGAGGGCCGGTGTATTGGCATGAATATCACTGAATAATGCGATTTTCATCGCTTCACTCCTCCGATGGCGTCAATATGGCGCCGAATAACTGCTGGAAACGCTGTAGCGCCGCCGGCTCGATGCAATAGCAGACCCGTGGACCGTCGACGGTCCCCCGTATCAGGCGCGCCTGCTTCAGCTTCTTGAGGTGCTGCGAGACCGTCGACTGGGCGACCGGTAGCTCCTCGACCAACTCCCCGCAGACGCACTCCTGGCGTTCGATGAGAATCCGCAAAATCGCCACCCGAATCGGATGCCCCAGCGCCTGAGCCATCGCGGCGAGTTCCGATTCCGCTTCCCCTCCTTTGACAGGGCCGCCGAATTCGTCTTCGGCCGGGGGACAGCACTGCTTATCGGATTGTTTCGAGCTCATCTGATGTCTCCTCGCGGTGAAATAATAGTGCTCGTCAGAAGTTCTAACCCCCAGGCTAATCGCCTATCGACAATAAACGATTGACAGCAAAAATCAACGACATTACCCTCCCCTTCGAGATATTCATCGTATTATTGCGATAAAGCTTGCCCACAAGGACGACAATGAGCTCCGAAAGCGAATCCTCCAACCTCAATATCGAGGGAGCCAACCAGGATATTGGCTTTTTTGAGCGCTATCTGACGGTGTGGGTGGCATTGTGTATCGGCGCCGGGATATTGATCGGACAGTTTTTGCCTTTCGTCCCCGATACCCTGGGCGAGATGAGCGTCGCTGAGGTCAATCTGCCGATCGCCGTGCTGATCTGGGTGATGATCTTTCCCATGATGCTCCAGATCGACTTCAAGAGTGTGGTGGGGGTACGCGAAGAACCGAAGGGATTGACCATCACTCTGGTGGTCAACTGGCTGATCAAGCCATTTACGATGTTCGGGTTTGCCTGGTTTTTCTTCTACGTCGTCTTCGATCCCTTCATCACCGAAGAGCTGCAGATGCAGTATCTTGCGGGCGCGGTATTGCTGGGAGCGGCGCCCTGTACGGCCATGGTCTTTGTGTGGAGTTATCTCACCGACGGAGATGCGCCCTATACACTCGTGCAGGTGGCGATCAACGACCTGATTATGCTCTTTGCCTTCGCCCCGATCGTGATGATCCTGCTGGGGCTTGGCGATATCATCGTTCCCTGGGAGACGGTGATGCTATCGCTGGTGCTATACGTGGTGGTCCCGCTGATAGCGGGATATGCAATGCGCACGATGCTGATCAAACGAAAGGGGCGAGACTGGTTTGAAAACCAATTTTTGCCACTCTTCGGCCCGGTGACCATGATCGGCTTGCTGGCAACCCTGGTGCTGATCTTTTCGTTTCAGGGCGAAGTGATCCTGGAAAGCCCACTTCATATCGGATTGATCGCCACGCCCCTGATCATTCAGACCTTCTTTATCTTCATTCTCGCCTACGGATGGGCGAAAGTGTGGAAGGTACGCCACTGCATCGCCGCCCCGGCGGCGCTGATCGGCTCGTCGAATTTCTTCGAATTGGCCGTGGCGGCGGCCATCATCATGTTCGGCATCGATTCCGGCGCCGCCCTGGCGACGACGGTGGGGATCCTGGTGGAGGTGCCAGTCATGCTGGCGCTGGTGGCAATTGCGAACCGAACCAAAAAATTCTTCCCCGAGGATTGACCTTTATCGATATCTTCAAATACCGCCCAAAAATACCGCCCGAGTACCGCCCCGAGTACCGCCCGAGTACCGCCCGCCCGAGTACCGCCCGAGTACCGCCCGAGAGACGATCATCGGCCCGCAAAAATACCGCCCAAAAATACCGCCCGAG
>SKQC01000442.1 GCA_007119175.1 Myxococcales bacterium
AATCTGCGGGTCGGAGGTTCGAATCCTCCACGGCTCACGTCCCCTTCGTCTAGCCTGGTCCAGGACACTGGCCTTTCACGCCAGCGACACGGGTTCGAATCCCGTAGGGGACGCTTCGAGAGGCGTCTTTAAATACATCTCTCGAATGTCCGCCCAAGGGCGGACGACACATACGCCGACCTCATTGGACCCTTGGAGTTCGGCTGGTTAGTGGGTTAGTCCCCTTCGTCTAGCCTGGTCCAGGACACTGGCCTTTCACGCCAGCGACACGGGTTCGAATCCCGTAGGGGACGCTTCGACGAACGCCGCGCTCATTTTGAGCGCGGCGTTTTTCGTTTGGCGGCGATCACCACGTGTCGGTGAATCGACCTGCCGAGCCACCGCCAGGTGGTGACTTCGGCGCCCAGCGAATCGAGACGCTGAAGCCAACCATCGACGGTGTCGAGTCGCAGCGGCTCCGGCGACATGCCGCGAAGGGCATTGGCGCTGTGATCTAAAAATGTGACCAGCCGTCGATCCCATTGTCTTTCGTAGACCGTCTCCAGCACGATCACCTGACGGCCGACCCGAAGCGCCTCGGCAAGTACGGCGTCCGGATCGGCGGCGTGGTGAAGCACATAGGATATGACCACGACGTCGAATTGATTGTCGTCGACGGGCAATCTCTCGCCATCGTAACCAATCAGCGGCAGCTCACTTCGATTTCGATCGACTACATCAGCCAGTTGTACCTCGTGGCCCCGGTCGGCCAGCGCAGCTCCCACATATCCCTCGCCGGCGCCGAGGTCGCAGATCGTCTCGTGACCGTCGAGGAAATCGCTGATCACCGACGCTTTTCGCGCGCCCCGCCGCGCTAGAATACGCTGCAACAAATTCGGTCCGAATTCCCACATCGCCCACGCCAATACTACCATCGCCTGTCCCGCCATCAGCGCCGCCTCCACCCCGGGCGTCGTCCAGGGCGCATAAAAGGCGTAGGAGACGACGATCACGGCGCCGAGCACCGCCGGCGTGGTCCAGCCGGCCAACGCACCCATGGCCAATAGCGGCAGGGCGTACCAGGGATGAAAGACCGGGGTAAATACCACATAAGCCGCCGTCGCCAGGGCCACGCCGGCCACCAGCCGCCGCCTCGAGCCATCCTGCCACCAGGCGATCAAAGCCACGGCCAGGATCGTGACCACCGTCAACACAGGCCCCGTAATATGGGTCACCGGCTCAGTGATTCCCTCGCGATATCCCAACACCCAGCGAAACGAATAATAGATCGGCGCGTTAAACGAAAAATGCTCGGCATAGAGGCGAAAACTCTCCAGTTGATTCGCCAATAGCCGGTCGAAATAAAAGGGGATATATCCACCGATGAAGACCAGCAGCGCCGAGGCGGTCGCCGAGATGGCAGCGCTCCATCCGCGGCGTCGCAAAAGAAAAAAGGCCACCACGGGACTGACCACTAAAAATGTCCACTTCGCCAGCCCCGCCAGGCCGATGGCGATGCCCGTGACCACCGGCCGGCTGGTGACCGCAAAGCCGACCAACGCCACAAGCCAGACGATCCCCAACGCCTCGGTATGGCCGCCGGCTGCGACCTCCCAGTACGCGAGCGGATGCCAGGCATATAATGCCGCCCACATCGGCGACCGCCCGAGACGAATCAATACGGCGCCGAGAGCGAAAACCCCCAGCAACTCAAAAAATATAAATAGCGCCCGCAGCCATCGCTCTGCCGAGCCACCGACGGCGGCCTGGATCGATACGGCAGCGGCGAAAACTCCCTGCGCAAGCGGCGGATAGACCGTGTGGTTGTCCGGGCGGTTTAGCGCGTCGTACAACTCGCGATCACCATCGCCGCGCTCCATGCGCTCCGTCGCTGTTTCGACGTAGGGATTTTCGGCGGCCGCCACCAATTCGCCGTCCCATAGATATCGCCAGATATCATCGGATAGCGAGATCGGCGCCACAAAAGCAGCCAGTCGAAAAAGGGCGGCCACCACGACGAGCAGCACCAGCGCTCGACGCCCGTGGAGGGCCCACAACTCCTGGCGATATCGCCATAAGACGGCGCCCAGAATTGCCGAAGAGGCCAAAAAAAGAGCCCCGAAGCCCAAAATGGACTCTCGAGGCTCAAAAACACTTGCGAATAAGGCGGTCGCCGCAGCCACCAAAAAGACCGCGGCGCCCACGGGGAGCCACACTTTTTTTGTGGACCGCCCTTCGATGGTCAATCCGTAAAGCGCAGGACGTGATAATTTTTCTTGCCGGAGCGGACGACCATCATCGATTCACTGGCCAGATCCTCTTCGCCCAGCGTCTTGTCGTGGTCTTCGATGCGGACATTATTGAGGTATGCGCCGCCCTGTTTGATAAGCCGGCGCGTGGCGCCATTTGATCGTTGAAGTTCCGTCTCGGTAAAGGCGTCGAGGATTCCCAGTTCACCGCTCTTTAATTTCTCCCGAGAAAACTCGGTAGACGGCACATCAGAGAAGATCGAAGCCAGATCCTCGTCGGTCAGCCCTTCTATCTCCTCACCGAAGAGCATCTTGCTCGCCCGGACCGCCAGATCGGCCTGCTCCTCGCCGTGGATCAGCGTCGTGACCTCCCAGGCCAATTTCCGCTGCACTTCACCGCGGTTTTCACCGGCGTCGATCGTCGCCTCCATTTCCTCGATCTCCTGGCGCGACAAAAAGGTAAATAAGCGCAAACACATCGCGCAGTCCTGGTCCGGCCGATTGACCCAGTACTGATAAAAGTCATAGGGGCTCGTCAGCTCCGGATCGAGAAAGATGGCGCCCTTGACGCTCTTTCCGAGCTTTTTTCCATCCGCCGACGTGATCAGCGGGAAGGTAAGCCCGAAAGCATCGCGATCGGCGTTATCGCTGCTGCGGCGGATCAGCTCCAGACCGGCCGTAATATTTCCCCATTGGTCGCTGCCGCCGACCTGAAGGCGACAGTCCTCGTTTTCAAAGAGGTGTAGAAAGTCGAAGGCCTGAATCAACATATAGCTAAATTCGGTATAGCTGATTCCATGCTCGCGCTCCTCGAGCCGCGCCCGGACCGACTCTTTGCCCATCATGGCGTTGACGCTGAAGCATTTTCCGACGTCCCGTAAAAACTCCAGATACGTCACACCGCGCAGCCAGTCGGCGTTATTGACCATCTTGAACTCACCCGATGCCGTCGCCCCGGTCTCGCGGCTCTGGCGGATTGCCTGCGATAAAATCGAGTTCAACTGCCCTTTGATACCCTCTGCATTTTGCTCCAACTGTTCGTCGGACAACAGCTCTCGCTCCTCGTCCTTTCCGGAAGGATCGCCGATAAGACCGGTAGCGCCGCCGACCAGGGCCAGGGGTCGATGCCCGTGGCGGGCGAAATGAACCAGCGCCATCACACCCACCAGGTTTCCGACATGGAGTGACGAGGCGGTCGGATCGAACCCGCAATAAAGGGTCACTTTCTCGTCTTTCAGAGTGGAATCAAGCTCCTCTTGATGGGTGATATCCTGAAGAAATCCCCGCCATTGAAGTTCACTCAGGGCGGGACTGTCGAATATTTCTGCCATATTGCTCTCCTGCGTACTGCTCAAAACTTAACGTGCATATTCGGTGGCGCGGGTCTCGCGAATCACCGTCACTTTGATCTGGCCGGGATAGGTCAACTCATCCTCGATGCGCCGGGCGATATCGCGACTCAACGCCTGGGCGTCGTCGTCGTCGATGGCGCCGTGTTCGACCATCACCCGTATCTCACGGCCGGCCTGAATGGCGTAGCTCTTTTTGACGCCCTCGAAACTGGCGGATATGCGCTCTAATTCCTCGAGGCGCTTTACGTAGGCGCCCAGGACCTCGCGCCGGGCGCCGGGCCTTGCTCCGGAGAGACTATCGGCGGCGATGACAAGATGGGCAATCACCGACTCCTGCGGCTCCTCGTTGTGGTGGGCGGCAATGGCGTTTCGCACAACTTCTTTTTCGCCGTGGCGCTCCGCCAGCTCAGCGCCCACCAGGGCATGACTCTCCTTATTTTCGTGGGTAAACGCCTTTCCGATATCGTGGAGCAGACCGGCCCGACGGGCGGCGTCGACCTCGACGCCGAGCTCGCCGGCCATCAATCCACATAAAAATCCGACCTCGATGGAATGAGACCACATATTCTGGCCGTAACTGGTGCGAAATTTAAGTTTTCCCACCGTCTCGATAAGCTCTTCGTGAAGGCCATAGATTCCCAATTCCAATGCCGCCTTTTCGCCGGCGTCTTTTATCACCTGGGCGACGTCGCGGTCGGTCTTCTCGACCACCTCCTCGACGCGCGCCGGGTGAATGCGGCCGTCGGCGATCAATTTGCGCAGCGCCCGGCAGGCGATCTCGCGCCGCACCGGATCGAAGCAACTGACCACCACGACCTCTGGCGTATCATCGACGATGACGTCCGTGCCGGTGATGGCCTCGAAGGCGCGAATATTTCGCCCTTCCCGGCCGATGATTCGCCCTTTCATATCGTCGCTGGGTAAATCGATGACGTTGACGCATTTTTCGGTGACATAATCTCCGGCATAGCGCTGGCAGGCCACACCGACGATGCGGGCCGCGCGCTTTTTGGCGCTCTCTTCGGCGGCCTGTTCAATCTCGCGGATGCGCTGCGATGCCTCCAACTCAGCTCGATCGATGAGCTTTTCTTCGAGCTTCTGGCGGGCCTCTTCGGCGGAGTATTCGCTGAGCTCCTCCAGTATTTCTTCGAGCTCTTCTTCGCGCTCTTCGAGGTTCGCCTCCTCCATTTTCAATTCTTGTTGTTGCTCGTCGAGTTGTGCACTGCGTCGCTGGATTCCCTTGTCGCGCTCATCGAGGCGCTCGGCGCGGCTGTCGAGCTTAGATTCTCGTCGGCTGTGCCGGTCTTCGATCTTCTGCAATTCCTGGCGACGCTGCTTGACCTCCTCTTCGGCCTCGGCGCGAGACTCGGAGAGCACATTACGGGCCTCAATTTCGGCATTCTTGACGATCCCTTCGGCGTCGTCTTCGGCCTCCGAGATGATGCGCTCGGCCTTTGTTTGGGCTTCCTCTTTGGCCTCCTCGGTATACTCCTGGACCAGCTCGCGGCGAATGGAGTCCGTCAGCTCCTCGCGGACTTCTTTCTGGGCCCGCTGACGGGCTCGATCTTCGGTCTTGTCGCGAAGATCGTCGAGTTTCTTATTGATCTGGTCGCGGGCCCACAGCCAGCCCAGAACGCTGCCGATGCAGGCGCCCAGAATCATATACAGGATTGGATCGGGGACATCGCCGACGTATCCGCCGATGACGATGAATGCAGTCATACTCGACGTCTCCATCATCTACTCCTGACTCGGCAATTCGTCGGCCGGGGCAAAATGCAATTCCCGATCGGTGACGACCTGATCCATGGCTCGATCGTGGGCTTCGACGGGAAGCTCCTCGTCGACCAATTGCCAGTGATGAGCAATACCGATGGCCAGTGCCTGTCCTTTCGGCGGCAGCGCCCGATCGTAATAACCCATGCCGAAGCCCAGTCGATGGCCGCGCCGGTCAAAGGCGAGACCAGGCACCAAAAAGGCGTCGATCCCGTCTATCGAGGTCGCCGGCCCGGTCGGCTCTTCGATGCCGAAAGAGCCGGGCTCCAATTCGTCAAAGCCGCCGATTCGGCAAAATTCCATCTTCCCCGGACCGACCACACGAGGCAGCGCGACGCGAACGCCTCGCTCGAGACAATCCGCCAGAAAGGCCCGGATATCGATCTCGTTGCCCCGGGCCATATAACCGGCCAGCGACGCCACCGAATCCAGGGCCTGCGCCTCGCCGAGCTGGCGACATACCGCGGCCGACGCCTCGGCAGCCGCGCCATCACCAAGCCCGTCACGGCGATCGCGAAATCGCCGGCGAAGTCTCTTTTTTTGTGTCTGGGCCGCCTCGAAAGGGCTCATCGGTGGGCTCTTTCCAAAAAAGGGCGGCCTCCGGAATGGGACGACCGCTCAAGTCTGTTCAACCTGATCGAGCAGATCAAACATTGACTCCGTGGTCTCCTCGAGCTGATCGCGTATCTCATGTAATTCTTGGCGGGTCTCGAAGAGCTCCTCGGCGACGGTCATGCTCGCCAACATCAGGAGTTTATTATACGGCGCCGACGGAGCCGCTGATTGCAGCTCCTCGAAAGTGCGATCGATATGATTGGCTAGCTGCTGAACGAAGGCCGGATCGCGATCGCTTCGAATCGTCAGGCGCTGGCCGCGAATCTCGATATTGATCGGTCCCGATTCGGAAGCCTCGCTCGACGAGGTAGACGTGGACGCGCCGCGAAGTTGTGCGGATTTTGAATCATACGAGCTCACGACTGCCTCCTGGCTTCGAATCGATTTACCACGCCCCATCGCACGGCAAAGAGGCGTTTTGTCACCTCCGTCCATCGCGGCCGATCGGTGACCCGTTCTCGCGAACGGAGATTCATTATTAGACCGTCATCGTCAAGCCTTCAACCCCTATCGCCACCGACTGCGCTCTGCTAAGCTCGTCATCACTGAGCCAGCTGGGCAGGGAAGACGAATCACCATGAGTACATCCGACAAAACTGATGGGGCATTCAAGGACTCCGAAGTCGGTCTCGACGATCGCTCCGAGGAGCTGAGTGAGCGAACGGAAGAAGATGCTCAGATCCGATTTTATCGCGCCATGGCCGATACCGAGGCCGATTACGGCCGACTTTTGGCCAATTTGTCCCGGGCCGTTGCCGAGGTGATCTTCGATTTTTGTGTGGTCTACCTCATCGACGAGCAACAAGACAAGTTGCAGGCAGCCACCGCCTATCACCCCCATCGCCAGACACTGCAATCGATTCATCGCGCCTTCGCCCCAGGCGGCGGGGGTATATGCGACAAATTGGTAGAGCGTGTGCTGTCACGGCGGGAGAATTATTTTCGGCCCCGATGGCGGCCATCGCTGCTAAAGGCATATTACGACGACGGCGAGGCACCACAGCTCGATATCGCCATCCACAGCCTGATGGTGGTCCCCATGATCACCACCGACGGAGAGTGTCTGGGGGCCCTTTTGGTGGGCCGTCACACCACGACGGCGTCCTATGACGAAACCGATCTGGCGCTGACGGAGTGGATCGCCTCTCACGCCTCGATGAAGCTGGAAAACGCGCGTTTATACCGCGATTTACGCCGGGCCAACAAGCAGCTCGACGCCGCCGTCCAGATCCGCAATACCTTTATCTCCATTGCCTCTCATGAGCTGCGAACGCCACTTAGCACCCTGAAGTTGCAGGCCGGTATCTTGCGGCGCACCACCCAGAAGAATCCGGAAAAGGTGACGCAGGACACGCTTTTGTCGAAGCTCGACTCCATCGACCAACAGGTCGACCATCTCGATCGACTCCTGGACCAATTGCTCAATGTCTCGCGGATTATCGACGGCGGGCTTACGGTCAACTACGAGTCCTGTCATTTAGAGCGCATCATCGAGGAGGTTGCGGAGCGATTTCATGGCGAAATCGAGGCCACCGAAACACCTGTAAAACTCGACTTCGACGATGCCGTCATCGGCGTCTGGGATCGGGAACGCCTCGATCATGTGGCGGCCAACCTGCTGTCCAACGCCATCAAATACGGTGACGGCAATCCGGTCATTGTCCGCACTGAAAACCACGGCGACGAGGCGATGTTGCAGGTCGTCGACCACGGCCACGGAATCGCCCCTGAGGCCTACGAGTTGATCTTCGAGCGCTTCGAGCGCGGCGTGCATACACGCGGCAAAAAGGGCCTCGGCCTTGGATTGTGGATCGTCCGGGAGTACGTCGAGAGCCTCCACGGCACCATCGAGGTCGACAGCACCGTCGGCGAGGGCTCAACATTTACTGTGCGGCTCCCCGTCGAACCCCCACCGGCGGGTTAACCCGAGCTATTCTGCCGAGTCCTCGTCGAGTAATTCATCGCGAACGGCTCCGCCGTCGACCAGCCAGGCGCAGACCGTTGCCCCGG
Organism: Myxococcales bacterium; assembly: GCA_007119175.1. GTDB lineage: Bacteria > Myxococcota_A > Bradymonadia > Bradymonadales > Bradymonadaceae > SLJM01. Next base: position 7,982 of record SKQC01000442.1, read on the forward strand.
CAATGATGGGTAGAAATAAGGCGATTGGAATCGACGTGTCCTGATAGAGGGCAGGCACGACAAATCCGATCAGATTGACCACCACGCCCACAGCGGCGATGCCCGCCAGGAGTGTCCACAACTGGACCAGTCGGCCGCGCGCCGTCACCGATCCCCGCAGCACCATGACCGCCAGTGGCACAGCGACCAATGTCAGCGGATTGGCCCAGAATAGATTCTGATTCCAATAGGTCACGGTATGCTCGGTGCCGATGGCCATCACGCCCAGCAATAGTCCCACCAGCCCCAGAAGCAGCCCCACAGATAGGTGGTAGCAGCCGTAAGCGATCCGACTGGCGCGCCCCGGCCGGCGCCGGCCGCGCAATCCGATGGCGACGCCCACAGCACCCAGCGCCATTCCCGCCAGCAACCACCACGGCCAGTGAGTGGGCGGCTCTTCTGGCGGCGGCGGGCGATCTTCGGCTCGGTATACCTCGTGTTCGCGTAGCGCCAGCGGACGCACCTGGCCGTCGGGGTCCTCCCACTCAAATTCCAGGACCCGATCCTCGAGTTCCTCCGGCAAAAACATCTCCTGCCACACCGTCGTCGGCTCATCGATTGTGCCATTCATCAAATACATCAATAGCCAGTCCATCGGCGGCAGATGCGCCGAGTGGCGGCGGGTATGATCGCGGAGGGTCATCCGCCCCGGCTTGTCTTCATAGGCGTCGGAGAATTGCCCGTCCACAGCGAGATCGATGACGTCGCGGATGCGCGTAGAGCAATTGTCGTCGTAGTGGTGATATAGATACTCCCGGTTTTCCGGGCGCACGTTGTCGGAGAGAAATTCAGCCACCTCGGCGCGCTTTTCTTCCGGCAGATTAAACTCGATGACGCGCACGTCGCGATCCTGACGGATATAGGTATTAAACGACGACGGCACATGCGTCGGCGCCACCCAGAACCACAGCCTGCCCATGGCGAATTGAAATAGCAGGCCGTCATCGAAGGAAAACATCCCGTAATTATATAGCCGCGAGCGGTTTAATCGCCGGTCCTCGACCATCAGCCCGGAGTGGCCGAACCACTGGGCGACCTCATCGCCGGGACTAAAGGTCACCAGACTGATCACCAGATCTTTGGGCTCGCTCTCGCCCTGCCCCCAGGGCGTATTATGGGCAGAGGCCGTGGAAGCCGCCACCAACGTGGAGCTGATAAAGACCAACGCCGCGACCAGTAAAATGCCCCATATTCTAGCCTTCATCGACCGCTTTGACTTCGTCGTGATCTTCAAAATGTATATCCCAGATTAAAGTGTAGGCTGCCGAAGCTTTCGCCCGGGCGCCGATTGAGCACCATTCCGTAGTCAAGCAGCAGTGGAATCTGACCGACCAGCAAATAGCGCAAGCCCAATCCCGCGGTGGCCCGAATCTGACTGAGCCGATCGTCTTCGGGAAAGGCGTTGCTGTAACACTGCCGGCTGCTGCGTTCTCCCTGATCGGTACAGTTGACCAGTAGCCCGGCGTCGAAAAACGTCGCCCCGTACATCCCCCAGTCGCCCAACAGGGGATAGCGCAACTCGGCATTGTAGTTTAGCAAAAACTCACCACCGATCGGTTGTTGTTCACCTCCGACCGGGCCCAGGGTATTGGCGGAAAACCCGCGCACACTTCCGATGCCGCCCAGATAATAGCGCTCATCTAAGGGCACCAGCCGCTGTCGATCGAAGACCGGCACGATCTGCCCGGCGGTCACTCCCTGGCCCAAAATCAGATCGTCGGTGAGCCCCCAGAATAAGCTGGCCGCAAAGGTGAGGCGAAAATAACTGTCACGGACAAATTCCTCGCCACTTTGAGCGAGGGCATCGCCGCTGACCAATTCCGGCTGAAGTTGCACATGAAATCCCTCCCGAGGGTTGAGCGGACTGTCGCGGCGATCGAGCGTCAGCTCCGGGATCAACTTGCCGGTGGCTCGCCGCGGCGAAAAGATCCGCTCTCCGTCGACGCGAAGGTCTCCGGTCGCCCAGGTGGCGGCCTGCTTTCCCTCCACTCCGAACGTGAGATAAAGACGATCCATCAGCTCGTATAATTCCTTGCGAAGCTCCAGGCGAAGCCCCCACTCCTCGCGCAATACCTGGTCGGTGGACACGCCCAGATAGTCGACCAGATAAAAGGGGGTGACCGTCAAGAATAGCTCGTTGATTCCAAATTGACCGCGCAAAAATCGAGGATGGCTGTAGATGAGTTCGGCACCGAATAGATAGTCCAGATCGCGCACGTCTGTAGCCGCATCGATCTCGCGAGTCGCATCGGCGCCCAGTCGAAAGACCTCCAGGGTATCGGTGGCGCCGATGATGCGCGGCATAAATCGCTGGCCGGCTCCAAATAGATTTTGATCCGTATATTGCAACTCGCCGGTGGCCAAGAGTCGGCGCGAATCATCGAGAAGTTCGCGGCCCTCAAATCCGAACCGAAAGTCGATAAAGCGGGCCCGCGACTCCTCGACGCTGACGATGAGCGAGGCCACCTGATCGTCTGGCTCGTCGGGATTTGCCGGATTGTCCACCGCTGCCAGTTCTTCGAGCTCCTCAAAATCCTCGTCGTCGTGCAATCCGATGGTCTCAATGCTCACCGAATTGAAGATACCCAGCGAGCGCATATTGCCCTGTCCCTCCAGCAACTTCTCGACGTTGAGCAAATCCCCCGACTCCAGGGGCAATTCGCGAAAAATGACCCGCGATCGGGTGCGAAAATTCCCCTTGAGTAAAATCTCGCCCACCCGCACTCGCCCACCCTCGCGAATATCGTGATGGACGGTCACGCTCTCGTCGATCACCCCATTTTCGAGCTCACATTCCTCATCGCGGGCAAAGCGCTCGCAGGTCACCGTCGGTCTTCCGTCTATCTCTTGCCATTGGCATCCCTGCTCTACGAGGGCGTCGAAGGTCGAATACTCACAGCCCTCGGGAAAACGCGGCGCCTCACAGGGGACTCGCTCACCACTGCCATCTCGGCAGATGGTTTCGATTTGGACCTGAGGATAGCCGATCGAGCCATAATGCTGCGTCAATCGCGCGTGGTCGGCCTGCACCGATAGGGGTACAAAAACATCTCCCGGCGCGACACTTAAAATCGAGCCTATCTCCTCTTTGGAGAGCGCTTTATACCCCTGGATATAAACTCCTTCGACACGGCTCTGCTCTCCTTCATCGACATTGATGTCGATCGTGATTCCATCGCCGTCCTCGTTGAGTTCGACGGTAAAACTCTCGACGACGGCCTGTAGATATCCGGCCTCGCGGTAGCGGCGCTCAAGCCGCGAGAAATCATTGAGCAATTGCTCCGTCAACAGATATCCCCCCGTATCAAAGAGCCCGAAGGTCTGGGTGCCGAAGCCCTCGCTGGCCTCGCGCTCCGAGAACGCCTGCAGGCCGTGAAATCGGAGCTCGTCGATCTGGGCGTGCGGTCCCTCCTGGATGTAGAATACAAGGCGGCGGTCGAGGCGATCTTCGACGACCTCCTCGCCACTTACCTGCGTGTAGGGAAACCCCTGTGCTTCATAGATCTGGCGCACCGCATTTTCGGCCATGCGAATCTCTTCGGCGTCGACATAACCGGACTCGGCAAAGGGCAACGCCTCGCGCAGCCGCTCGGCATCGACGGAGTCGTTGCCCTCGAATTGAACGTCCCAATACGGCCCCTCGCTGACGTCGACGATCAACTGAACACAATTGGTGGCATCATCGATCTGAACGGCCTGATCGACGATTCGTGCCCGAAAATAGCCTCGCCGTCGATATTCGCCGATCAACGCCTCGCGGCCGCTTCGAAATTGCTCGCTCGTATACATCGGCAGACGCAGCGGTATCCGCCGCGCGATGAGCGAGACGCCGCTCAACATCAACTCCCGCGCCTCAGCGACCGTCATCCCCCGCACCCCGCGAAAGGCCAGCGAACAGATCCGCCGATCGGGCCCCCGCTCGATATCGAAGACCAGATCCACCAGATGGGGCTCATCATCGACTGGCTCGGCGCGCAGGGTGATGCGAGTGCCGAAATATCCCTCCTGCTCGAACATCGCCTCCAGACTGCGCAATTGCGCCGCCGCCATATCCGCGTCGTCTTGAAAAAGCTGTCCCGAGCGATACATCAACACATTTCGCAGCTCGCTCTGAAACGGCGGCGGACTCAACCCGTCGAATTCGATGCGGCGGATCAACACCGCGCCTTGAGCGCTAATTTCAACATGAACTCCGTCGGCCTCCAGTCGCCGCTCGACCTCGAGCTCCTGAAAAAACCCGGTCATCGCCAACCGGCGCTGCGCCCGCTCAATCAGGGCGGTCCGATACGTGTCGCCCACCGACAGCCCGGACATCTCTTTGAATCGCTCCACGATCTCCGGGGACTGACATAATTCGAGATCACAGCGAAGATCGTAGTGGACGACGGGCTGGCCCTCGAATTCCGGGCTTTCTCGCTCCCGGATATCCTCCATCTCTACCGTCTCTTCTACCTCCGGGTCGACGGCCTCCGCGGCGGACGGAGTCTGAGCAAAGGCCGGCGATCCGACGATAAATAACGCGCAGCCCACCACCAGGGCCAGCCACTTTGGCCCCGGATAGCTCGCCCCCGATGCACGTCGATATTGCTTCACAGATTCTCTTCGAACCTCGCCGGCCCGGCGCTCAGTCCAGCGGCAGGCGATAGTTCAATTTGAGGTCGAGGAGAAAATTGTCGCTCTCCATGGGATTGCGTCCGCTGAACTCCGCCGTCCAGGGGTCTGATAGTCGATATTCCAACTGATATTGCTGACCTCCCGTGGCGTCGGCGAATCCCGTATCGAGGTGAAAACGCCAGCTTAACCGCCGGGTCAGCGTATCGCCCACCTGCACCTGGGTGCGCTCGACGCCGGGCATAATCGTAAATTCATCGACGGCGACCACGTCTTGAATCTCGCGCTCCAGCCGCCCTAAAAGCGGACCCAATGCCACCTCCAGAGTGGGACGACTGGCCCCGGCGGCCGTCAACTCGTCGACCCTACATCCCGTCAACAACAGGCTCAAGATATCGCGCTGATCGGCATAGGGATTGCTCTCCAATTCCAGGTCCAGGTTGTCGAGCTGCCCCTCCAGATTGAGCCGGATATGGTAATTCTGGGCGTCGGCGGCGTCGAAATTCGAGCGCAGCGTCATTGCCGAGGACACCTCCTCGGTAAACTCGGTCTGCTCGCATAGATTGCGCACGTCGGCGCCGGCTTGAATATCGACATAGGGGTTGGTGAGATCGTCGGTAAATCGCACTGTCCCCGACGTGACGTCGAAGGCCTCTCCCTGAAAGGACAGCCCTCCGGCGATGACGTCGAGATCGCCTGTTATTCTCGGATTTGTCAGTCGATCGCGGACATTTAGGTCGAAGCGAAACTCCAAATTCATGGCCATTCGGTCCAGGCTTCCTCGCAGAAAGAAACTATCTCGGGCCCGCACCTGCATATCGAAGGAGATATCGTTGAGGATCGGAAATAACTCAAATAACCCCGCCTCATACCGATCGGTGCGCGGCTGAAATGCCCCCATCACCCGTCCGGCGAGCTCCTGTTCCACGAAATTGAACTCCTGCTGATAGGTGCCGTCGAGGATGTCGATCTGACCGCTGACCAGCCAGGTCTCGAAGTCGTGCCAATCGGGCGCCTCCAGCCGCAGATTGGTATCCAGAGCCATGGTCACCAGATCGGGGAAGCGATAGGTCATATTATGACTCCAGACCTGGATATCCATCTCCCGCGGATGCTCCGGAAGATAGCCCAGCGTCCCCACCACCCGGGTGGCACCGTCGAGCAACGTGCCCTCCACCGGGTGAGATTCGGGAATCTCGATGCCCTGATCACCAAAATTCATCCGCCCCTGATCGACGACCACCGGCTCCTGTAAAAAGCGAAGCTCCCACTCCGAGGGTCCGAATAACATCGTCCCGTCGGCCAGATAATTCTCCGGCGTTCCCCGGATATTCATATCCACATTGGCGTAGCCTTCGGCGTCGACGAAATACTCCGGAAAAAACTCCGGAAACCCGGCCCGCGCGCTATCGAGGAGCGCCAGGTCGAGATCGCCCTCCAGACGCAGATCGAGCAGCGCCGGATACAAAGCCACGGCGCCCTCCAGGGTGAAATACCGACCTCCGGATTCGAAGCTCGCCCGGTCGAAGGTGATGACCTCACCGTTATTAAAGCCCACCACCATCGGACCCTGATTGGAGATTTCCTGACCTCGAGAGTCGATATCGAGTTGGGTCAGATTGAAGATCGCCTGGTAGCGCGAAAAATCACGCTCCAAAAACAGCTCCGTACTCCCCGTGACATGGGCATCGTCGAGCATCGGGTGCTCGCCGAGTTCCGGTAAAAAATCCATGAGCGCCAGCTCTTCCATCCCGAATCGAAAATAAAAGGGCGCCGAATCGTCGATAGGCAACTCCACTGACGCCGTCAGCCAGGGTAGAAGTCCTCCCGACAGATGAACGACGTCGTCGACGGTATCGGCGGTCACGGCAATATCGCCGTATTCTCGTCCGTTAAGCGAGACATTGCGCGCCTGGCCACCACCGGAAAAGACCGGGCTCGACAGATCCCCCTCGCCGTTTAGATAAAACCGGGCCTTCCCGCCGAGTTGCGTGGGCATCGCCTGAAGCTCAACAATTTCTTCAAAGTCGATACCCTCGCCCTGAAGTTCAAAGGAGAAATCGCCGGCGTAGCCATACCACCCGAAACCATCGTAAACGCCGGCCTCATCGAGATCGACGAAGGCTTCGTCGATGCGCACTCCGCCGGCTTCAAAATCTCCCTCGGCGCGGGCTGCTTTCACCGGCTGGCCGCGCACCTGTGCGTCTTCGACTTCGGCGTCGAAGCCGCCTCGAAGATCCTGGAATGTGCCGCGCAGATCTAGACTCCCATCCAGGGGCCCACGGGCGTGCAATTCGGGATGAATCAGATGACTGACGGCGGCCATCTCCATGCCCTGGGCGTCAATTTCGACCTCCAGCGGCTGCTCCACGCGGTCCTCCCAGATCGGCCACGGGGGCTCGTCTCCCGGCTCCGGTGGCGGCTCGTACCACCCGGCCCAGCCGGTGGCCTCGAAATTGCCGAAATCGGTCTGCGCATAGGCCCTCTCGATGCCGATTTCGCCGTCCGCAGTGTCGAGCTCCAACTCGATATAGTCGCCGGGCAATACCTCGTCTTCGCTGATCCGCCAGCGCGGGTCGTCCATCCGGCCGCTCAACCGCCACTCGGGCGAGCCAAAAAATCCGTCCATGGTCATCGAAAACTGGGCCGGCCCCTCCAGACCATCGAGATTATAATAGGTCGCATACGGCCCGATCTCATCGATCCCCCCCCAGATCTCGGCAAGCCCCGAGCCCTCGGCGCGGACGAAGTCCATAGACGGATATTCCAGATAAAAATCGCGCAGTTGGAAGCGATCGTTGCCCGACGTGAAGGTGGCATCGGGCAGTCCCATTCGCCGCTGGTCGACCCAGAATTGACTGCCCTCCGTCATATGCAGAATTTCGTTGGGAAAGAGCAGATCGTGGTCTCGCCGAAGGGTCAGCTCGTCGTGGACCTCCATCTGCATAAACCGCCCCATGGCGTCGTTCATCAAGACGTAGTTATAAAAACCCATCCGCGGAATCGCCTCCCGCGGAATTTCGCCGATCAGCGTGACGCCACCGTCGACGGTGCCCTCCAAAAAGGGATAATCGGTCTCCACCATATCGCGCATCATCGGCCGAGGATCGAGCCCGCCGGAGGTGACCTCGGCGCCGTATTGACGCTCCAGCATATTGAAAAATGCGTTCTCGGCGACCAGCTCCGCTCCGTAAAACTGCCCCTCGAGCCGGTCGGCGGTGATAAAGCGATTGGCCATTCGCGCCTGACCGCTGATATCTTCGAAAAATAACCCGTTCATCTGCACCAGACGGGCATCGGCATCAAAATGCCCGTCGATCTCGTCGAAATCACCGGAGACTGCGACGTCTAATCGCGGGATATCAAAGCGGATATGCCCGCCGGTAAAATACTCCAGCGCCGTACTCTGGTAGGTCGTCGACAGGGTCCCCTCGGCATCGTAGATCATATTGCGCCGGCCATCCTCGCGGGGAAAGCGCATCCTCCCGCCCGCCTCGAGGCTGATGCCCTCGATTTCGGCGAGCACCTGATTGACCGTAAATCCACCGGCTACCCATCGCCAATCATCGACCCGAAAATCGCGCACCTCAAATTCCCAGTCGCCGCGCTCCGGCGGCGCCCGAAATAGATGATGGCGAAACCAGAAATCGGCATGGGGGATATCTACTTCCGGAATCGCAATTATTCGGCGTGTCGACTCGCGAAAGACCGCCAACTCCGGGACCTCGACGTGATCGACGGAAAACCCGAAACGCCGATGGTTCAGCTCAAATTCGGCATTGCGGATCTCGATATCCGTAAACGCTATCGGCTGACTTTCCTCGTCGTCATCGTCGTCCTCCTCCTCATCGTCGTCATCGTAGCGCCCCAGGGCTTCAAAGAGATTGAGCCGCCCGGTCTGCTCGTCGAAATCGAGAAAAATTCGCGCCCCGTCGACTTTTCCCCGGTTAAATTCAAGCCGTCCCGCAAAGAGCATCAACGCGCTCAGACTGACCTCGAGCTCGTCGATATCGATGACGGACTCCCGCCCCGGATCTAGCAACGAAACGTCGTGCCCCTGCACATGGGTCAACGTCGGACCCACCTCCAGATAGCCCACCGAGAGATGGCCCTCCGTCGCGTCGTGAAACTGGCTCTCCACGAGCCGCCAGGTATGCGAGGAATTGGCGTGAAAATAGGCCAGCGAAAAAAGGCTCAACAGGGTCAGAGCAGGCACGAAAAAGATCAACGGGATCTTCACGTAGCTGCGGTATACCCGTACCTCAATTTCGTCCAGAATGGCCATGACGTCGTCGCCTGCGAAAACACAGTCTCTCGCCCCACCCTAACACCGCGGGAGTTCACCGTCATTCCGACGAAGCACAGGCCCGGTTTATTCGACGTCGACAGCCGAAGCCCGCCGTCTTTTTGCTCACCAAAGAGTCCACTGCGACGAACGGAAGTACGACGGCGAGGATTGCCACTCCCAATAGCTGCCCCACTTCGCCTATACCAGCGCCTTTCGCTCCACGCTGGTCGGAAAAGCAACCACCTAATGGAGGCGATGGGATCTTCCCATCGCGCCGCTCCAGCGGCTTCGTCTCATAGGGCCGGCCAACTGTAGAGGCCTCGCACGATCACCACGATCTACGTAGACCGCGTCATTGGCACCCTTCGGGCGCCCACGATGACAGTGATGTCATCGGCTCCATCTGACGCGCTACACCAACTTCCCGGAATATAATGAG
>SKQC01000328.1 GCA_007119175.1 Myxococcales bacterium
CCGGCCGGATGCGGTCATCCACCTGGCTACGGTGACCCATCTGACACGCAGTCGAGAGGAGCGCTATCGAATCAACCTCGGCGGCACGCGCACCGTCTTCGAGCATTGCCGCACCTATGGTGTGGAGCAGGCGATTTTTGTGGGAAGACATACCTATTACGGCGCCGATGCCGAATCGGCCCTGTACCATACGGAGGCCGAGCCGCCGATGGCTGTGACCACCTACCCCGAACTGGCAGATCTGGTGGCTGCCGACCTCTTTGCGGGCTCCACGCTGTGGCGATTTCCCGAGATAGACACCGTCGTATTGCGTATCGTCTATCTGCTGGGCCCATCGCGGGCCGGCACGCTGGCCAATTACCTGCGCGGCTCCAGGGTGCCCACCGTGGTTGGGTTCGATCCCCTCTTTCAATTTATCCACGATCACGACGCCGCCCGGGCCATCGTCTGCGCTCTCCAGGAGCGCCTCCGAGGAGTCTATAATGTCGCCGGGCCCCAGCCTGTTCCGCTGTCATTATTGATCAAGGCGACGGGGCGTAAAAACTTGCCACTGCCTCGCCCGGTATTTCAGCGCCTCGTCGGCCGTCTGGGGCTGCCACCGCTTCCGAAAGGCGCCGTTAATCACATCAAATACCCGGTTGTTGTCGATGGCTCCGAATTTGAAGAGGCCACCGGGTTTTCTCCTCATTTCGATGAGGTGCAGACGATGAAGGCATTTGCCGGCGTCGACGATCGGTGGTGAAGCGTTTACTCATCTGGCGAGATATACTCGGCATCGATGATGTCCTGGGAGTTTCGCCGCCGGCGAAGAAAATCGCGGGCCATACGGGCGCTGGCTGCGTCGTCGCCATCGGCGATCTCTTGGAGCCACTGAAGCGCTTTTTCGGACTCCGATCGGCAGAGCAGGGGGACGATGACTTCGGCAAGGTCGACGTAGCCGGTCTTCCACAACGTCCGCGCCGCTTTGTCGAGCCCCGACCAACCCTGCGGTGCGCCTCGGTATAAAAGGGTGCCGATTCGCTTAATTGCCGGGCGTTCGGCTATTGGAAGGAGGCCGACCAGCGTGGAGGCCCGGTGCTCGTCCCAGCGGTCGAAGCGATCGAGACCTTCTGTCGGAGTGGACGCCATCAACAGGTCGATGCCCGTGATTCGCAGGGGACGTTCTCTCGCTCCCGTCGACAGGACTTCAAATGCCGTGCGATGAACGGATTCCACGCCCACCGTATTAGGGTCGACGATGGTCCGGAGTGCCGAGAGCAGATGAGCGATGAGCTCCACACGGTCGCGTTCGCCCGGGTCCTGGCGGCGACGCCGCTCGTTGATTCGCACCGATTCGCAGACCTCTTCGACGAATTCGAAATGAGATTCGTCGACCAGCCGATCGAGGGCCTTTGCCGCCTCCAGAGCGAGCGCGAGTTGTCCGGACGAACTGAGATCCACAAGTGAAGGGGCGAATTGCGTAAGTTTGAGCGCCCCGATGGCGGCGCAGCTCGCTGCCTGACTGAGCAATACGGAGCTTCGAAAGGCCCGGCGAATCGCTTCGACCTCGTCCGGGCCGGCGGACTCGCCGTCTGCCACCTTTGCCAATAGTCGCAGGGCGAGGGGGCTTAATTCGCCGTCTGGATCGTCGAGGATTATGGAGGCCAGAAACGGGCGCGCCTCCGGGGTGGGCTCCTCCAATAAGATCTGCAATGCCTCGCGCCGAAGCTCGGCCCGGTTTCGAAGCAGTCCGATGGCAATGGCTGCCCGTTGATCGTGGCGACGCCAGCGGTGCAGAAGTTGTCGACGCCGTGGGCCTGCGGAATTTAGCAACTGCTTAATCAGTCGCGGAGCCGGCCGCGGCGATGCTGCTTCGTCATCAGGCGCTTCCGCAAGGGCCACCAGCGTTCGTTTTGCGGCCCGTTGGACCTCCGGGTCGGCATCTGCCTGGCATCGCTCCACCAGATGAATGGAGCGAATATTTCCGACGTATCCCAAAATTTCGAGGGCCTGGCGGCGAATCTCCGGATCTTCGTCGCCACAAATATCCTCGGCAAAGGCTCGAAGCCGGCCTCGCTCTTCCGGGCTCTCAGTGGCGCGCGCACGCCGGCGCAGCAGAGTCATCGCCAGCGAGCGTCCGCTCTGCTCGGCAATCGTTCCCTGTTCGTCAAAGACGTAGCGCATCAAGGGCAGGGTGGCCTCGGCATTTAATTGGCTTTTGAGCCACCGCAAAAGCGCCCGGCGCACGCGGGCGTTGACCACCGGCAGGTTTGCCAGCACCACGGGGCGTACCGTGTCGGCCCGTTGGGAAAATCCATCGAGAATCTCATCTTGAAGCGTCGCATCCGGGTGGTCGAGCTTATCGATTGCCCGGGCGATCGCTGCTCTATTATCGCTCATCGCCGCGCCTGCGGTGGTGGAGAAAATGCGTTTATTGACCCCGACATCACGGTGGGTTTTCAGTGTCTTGTAAGTCTTGTCGTGACACTGCTTCAACTTTCTTGACACGATCGGCGGCCATGTTAGCATCGCTCCTGTCTAGATGTCAGCACATCGATTGATCGGCAGCTTATTCCGTGACAATAGCGCCGAATGAATCTGAATTCTATTCGCCGAAAAACGTGCGTCGGCGAAGGTGAGATTTTCGTCATAATGAACGCGCGTAAGGAGGCCTCATTTTGAGCGACCGAACCGTCCCCGAATCCCGCCGTAGCGGTGGAGCATTCTGGACCGCCGCCATATTCGGCACGGTCGTGTTCTGCGCTGGCTGTGCGACAGCTCCCGAACCCGAGGTCTCCGCCCAGGATTTAAATTCCGTCCAGGAGCGCGTCGAGGATATGGAGCGCACCAACGGCCGCCTGATGGTTCGCGTCGAGGAGACGGAGCGCCAGGTGTCGTTGATGCAAGATCGCGTGGAGTCAAACCGAATCGCGTTGCAGCGCCACGGATATATCGGTCAAAACCGCGGCCGTTTCGCCCAGGCCCCGCGCAAAGAGAGACCGGAATCGCAGCGACGCCCGGAGCCGGCTCCGCAGTCGCATTATCAGCGGTCTGAGGGAAGTGACTCCTATCAGGTCGATCCCACTATGCAGCAGCGGATGCAAACCCGGGGTGGCACGCGGATTCCGCTCTCCGATCAACAGTCGGGGAGCAGCGATCGCTCTCGGGAGGCCGTGGCATTCCACGATGATCCGAGCGACGGAGAACTGGATTACGATCCGGCCGCAAGGGCAGAGGATTCCGATCAAGAGGCTCTGGTCATAACGAATGCGGAGTTGGAGGCCCGCTACGGCGCCAGTACTTCTTCGAGCTCATCTCGTTCAACATCGTCCTCCGATAGCTCAGATAGTCAAACATCCGGGGGAAGTGCCCACCCGCCAGTCACGGACGACCGGCTTCCGACGACCGATGAGCTCGAGGGTGGCGATCGAGAAAAGAGCGCCACCTCCGATAGCGATGATGACGAAGGCGCTTCGTCCTTTGCCGACGCTTCCGATGAGGAATTATTGGAGCTTTATCAGGATTCGCTCGCCCAATATCGGGCCGGAGACTACGGCGACGCACTGGTCGGCTTTCAGGATTTTCTCAACGCCGGACCGCGCGCCGACTACGTCGACAATGCGCTGTATTGGATCGGTGAGTGCCACTATGGACTGGGCGAATACGCCACCTCTGTTGAACACTTCAAACGCATCCTCGATGAAATGCCGACGGCCAATAAGGTGCCCGACGCCATGTTGAAGATGTCCCTGGCTTATGACCGGCTGGGCGAGCCGCAACAGGCTTTTGAACTGCTGGAAGAACTTACCGAGCGCTACCCCAATTCCAATCCGGGACGTCTCGGAGCGGAGAGGCTCGAGGAACATCCGGAGAACGAATAATCAGAAAAAGCAGAAATTCACGAATAACTCCGATGCCGGATGACAATAATACACCGGTGTGAAGAGCGAAGATTTTGGGAGTTGGTATGAAGGAACGCAGGGAGAGTGGTTGCATCGGGGTCAACAGGTCGGCGAAAGCAACGGCCGGATGGGCGTTGGCAACGGGGGCCGCCGTCGCGCTGGCGATTTCCGCCTTCGGACTGTCGCCAACGGATGCCGAGGCGCAACAGGCACCGCCGGCCGACGAGTCGGACTATCACGAGGTGCGCTCCGGCGACACCTTCTGGGACCTGTCTGGCGCTTATTTCGGGGATAATTACGAATGGCCGCGAATGTGGAGCTATAATCCGCATATCACCAACCCACACTGGATTTATCCCGGTGATATTATCCATCTTCAACAAGTGGATCGCCGTGATATGGGTGCCGAACCCGCCGCCCATGAGACAGAACAGCCGGACGACCGGTCGACGATGCTCGGCGACGAGGATGCCATCGGCCTTTATATGGCGCTCGGCGGCATGATGGTCACTGAAGAAGAAACCCCGGTGGGACGGATCATCGGATCGCCGGTGGCGGCGCGAATGCTCGCCGAACACCAGGACGTCTGGGTCGGATTCGGCGATCGCGCCTATCGAGAAGACGAGCGAGAGTCGATGTCCGACGATGACCTCCTTGAGGTCGACGCGATTGACGCCCAGGTCGGCGACCGCTTCGCTATCATTCGCCAGGACGGGAAATTGGAGGATGAAGAGGGCGAGGTAGCGGGATTAAAATATTACGTGCTGGGCAGTCTTGAGATCACGGAAGTGCCGGAGCAGGAAGAGACGGCGCGCACGGCGCGCATCGATAAATCGTGGCGCGAGATCGAACGCGGCGATCTGCTCGTTCCTTACGAGCGTCAGTTGCAATTGGTTCAACCGCGCGAAGCAGATAATGACCTGGTGGCAAAAGTGGTCGATGGTCTCGAGGACGGTGCCATCTTCGGTCCCCAGCAATATCTCTTCGTCAACCGCGGCGCCGAACACGGCGTGCGGCCGGGCAATCGATTCTTCGTCTACCAGCAGTGGGAGGGGTTTGAGCATCCCCATGAGCAATCGGCCCCGGAGATTCCCTGGCAGCAGATTGGCCAGGTGATGGTGATCAGTGTCCGCGAGCAGTATTCGATGGTGGTAATCACTCGCTCGGACCGGGAAGTGCTCATCGGTGACCGACTTGAGATGTACACCGGGCACTGAGCACAGCTAATGACCCGTGTTATATGGTGAGGAAAAAAGGCGTCCCGAAAGGGGCGCTTTTTTTAATCTGGGGGTCATGGCGTCATATGGGATTTTTCTATGAGTTTACATAATATATATTATCGGACATTCTATTGGAAAATCTCAAAAATAGAGCAATTTTAGTGAGTGTTTAGACCCTGGGGCCCGCGGCCAGCTTGGCCGCTTCTCGGGCTGCTAACCTGGGGCCCGCGGCCAGCTTGGCC
>SKQC01000280.1 GCA_007119175.1 Myxococcales bacterium
CATCGAGAATCTGGAGAATTACGAGGTACAGCCTGCAGAGCCGACCTTCGAGCTCACCGACGAGGAGTGGAGAGAGCGGCTGACGGAGGCCGAGTATTACGTGTTGCGCGAAGAGGGAACGGAGCACGCTTTTACGGGAGAATTATTGGGCAATGAGCGCGAAGGTACTTATCACTGCGCCGGGTGCGGACATCCTGTCTTTTCCTCGGCGACCCGCTTTGATTCCGGGACCGGATGGCCCAGCTATACGACGTCGATCGAGGGGGCGGTGGGCACAAAATATGACGACAGCCTGATGCAGCGGCGGATCGAGGTCCACTGCGGCCGCTGCGCCAGCCATCTGGGACATGTCTTTGCCGACGGCCCGGAGCCGACGGGCCTGCGCTATTGCATCAACTCCGTGGCTCTTGATTTTGAAGAAGAGTGATGGTCGTCGGCGGCCGACGCCGATCTGAGTGCGCGCTTTATTTCCTTTTATTTCCGGGTATTTCCGGGCGGGCTGAATAGCGGATCACAAAAATTTCAGGGGGAGATGCCCAATGACCGGCGCCCAGAGAGGTGATCGGAGAGGTGTGCTGTGCAGGGCGAATAGCGGCAGATAATTCTGTCACACCATTTTGCGCTTATATTTTTGGATATAGTGCTCCGACACGACTCTCTAGCGCGAGAATGGGACGAATGAAACGCCGTATCCTCATTGGATCTCTGATCGCTTTGGCGGTCGGTGTTGTCGCGGTGGTGGGGTATCGCCTGCTGGTTCCGCCGGCGGTGCCGATTGCGGAGGTCGAGGAGCGCGACATCGTGGAGACACTTGTGGCCACCGGGCATGTAGAACCGGTGGCGCGCACGCCGCTGATGGCGGAGGTGGCGGGTCGCGTGGTGGAGGTACCCGTACAGGAAGGGGACGCAGTCGATGAGGGCGAAATCGTGGCCCGCCTCGACAATGAGGAGGGGCGCCTGGCGCTGGAACAGGCCGATGCGGTCGTCGCCGAGGCGCAGGCGCAGGTCGATGCCGTCGTCGATCAGGGGGCGCCGACGGCGCTGGCCGATCTAAACCGGGCATTGACCGGGCTGGACGCAGCAGAAGAGGAGTTTGAGCGGGCCCAGCGGCTCTTCGATGAGGGATTGGTGACCAGCGCTGAGGTCGATGAGCGCCGCCGGCAGGTCGAGGTGAGCCGATCGGATGTGGCCAGCGCCCGGGCGGCCTACCGCGAGGCCGGCGTCGACGGCAGCACCCACGATCAGGCGGCGGCGATGTTGGAGCGGGCCGTCGCGGAGCGCGAGATGGCGCGGCTAAATATGCGCCGCCACCGAATTCGCGCCCCCGAGGACGCCACGGTGTTGTCCATGCAGGTGGACAGCGGCAGTGCCATTCAGCCCGGCCAGGTGGTCGCCGTGGTGGCCCCCGAGGGGCCGATCGATATTCGCATTACGCCTGATGAGCGGGAGTTGTCGGCTCTGAGAACGGGGCAGCCAGTTCACTTTGTCAGCGATGCCTTTCCGCGGCGGCCCTTTGAGGGGACGGTGCGACGCATCGATCCCATAGTCGATCCAGAGCGGGGGACGTTGACGGCGTATTTGCAGATAGACGATCCGCCGCGGTTTTTGCGCGCCGATATGACAGTGACTGCCGAGGTCGAATTGGGACGTGAGGCCGATGCGCTGGTGGTCCCCCGGGTGGCGGTGCGCGATATCGAACGTTCCCCCTGGGTGGTGGGGCTCAACAACAACCGGGCCACTCGGGTCGATGTCGAGGTCGGGTTGGAGGACGAGCGATTTGTCCAGATCCACACCGGACTGCAGGCCAATGACGAAGTGATCGTCGATCCCGACGTCGAACCCGGCGATAGAGTACGTCGGGGGCCTGATTACGAGCCGGTCGAACCGGTAGACCGGCCACCCCGTCCGGAGTTGCCGGAGCCGCCGGGGGTAGCCCAAGTGGGGGAGGCAAGACAGTGAAACCGATCGAGTTTTTCTTGGCCCTGCGGTTTTTGCGCGAGGGGCGAAGCCAGACATTGCTGATCTTTTCCGGGGCTACCGCCGGGGTGGCGGTGATTGTGTTTTTGACGTCTCTGATCGTCGGTCTTCAGGACTCGCTGGTGGAGCAGATCATGGGGCTTCAGCCCCATATCGTCGTGGAGCCGATTGGGGAGTCGGAGCCGCCGCGGATCTACGAGCCAGAAGCCGATGAGTATGTGTTTACGCGCACTGAGCCGCGGCCAGGTCGAATCGACGAGATCGGCGAGTGGGCGACGGTGGTGGAGACGATCGCTGCCACACCGGAACTGGTCGCCGTCTCGCCGGTGGCGTTCGGGCCCGCATCGGCGGTGCGCGGACAGATTTTAGAGCCCATCGAAATCCGGGGCATCGATCCGGCGACCTATAACGACGTCATCGAAATCGAGGGCCGGCTGGTCAGCGGCGAATACGAGTTCGAAGATCAGGGAACGATAATCGGCGTCGATCTGGCCGATGAGCTCGGCGTCGACGTCGGCGACCGGGTCCGCTTTGTGACGGCCGAGGAGGAGAGTCACTCCTTTACTGTGCGAGGGATTTTCGATGTGGGAGCCAGCGGTCCCAACCAGAGCTGGGTGTACGTATCGCTGCGCGAAGCTCAGTCGATGCTCGACTTGAGCGAGGGAGTGACGGCAATTCAGGTGACGATCGACGACCTATTCGATGCCGACGATGTGGCTGAACGTCTCGACTTATACGTCGATCACGAGCTGCGGAGCTGGCAGGAGACCAATGAAGATCTTCTGCGGGCGCTGCGGACCCAGAGCGCGTCGACGATTCTGATCGCCGTATTCGTGGCCATCTCGGTGGCGCTGGGAATCGCCAGCGTTCTGGTGGTGACAGTGGTCCAGAAGCGCGGTCAGGTCGGAGTGTTGCGGGCCATGGGGGGCTCGATGGGGACCATTTTGCGGGTATTTTTGATTCAGGGAGCCACGGTGGGGTTGGTGGGCTCGATCTTCGGGTCCGTGCTTGGTACGGCGCTGGCTCTTGGCTTTAATAATTTCGTGCGCGACGAGCAGGGAGAGGTGATTTTTCCCATCGAACCGTCGCCGACCATCTTTGTTATGGCCTGTCTTCTGGCCACGTTGACCGGGCTGTTGGCCGCCGTTGTACCCGCCCGGCGGGCGGCGCGCATGGATCCGGCAGATGCCATCAAAAACGCATAAGAACTCGACTATGAGTGAATCGATTTTACGTCTCGAGGAGGTGACCCGCGAATTCGGTGAGGTCGTGGTCACCCGGGTGTTGAAGGGAATCGATCTGCGGATCGAACCGGGAGAGTTTACCTCGTTGGTCGGACCATCGGGGTCGGGAAAGAGCACCATGCTCAATATCATGGGCTTATTGGATCGGCCGACCACTGGAGGGGTCTTCGTCGACGGTGAATCTACAACGGATCTCGACGATCATGCCATTACTCGTCTTCGGGGGCGGACGCTGGGCTTTGTATTTCAATTTCATCACCTGTTGACCGGGTTTTCGGCACTGGAAAACGTGATGATGCCGGCCGCCGTGGACCGGGGAAAATTCACCACGGCGATGCGCGAACGGGCCGAAGCCCTGCTGGAACAGGTGGAGCTATTGGAGCACGAGACCAAAAATGTTCAACATCTATCGGGAGGGCAGATGCAGCGCGTGGCCATTGCCCGGGCGTTGACCAATGAGCCGAAGTTGGTCTTGGCCGACGAGCCAACCGGGAATCTCGATACCCATACGGCGGACCGGGTCATGGACCTGATGCGCCGAATCAACGAGGAGTTGGATACGGCATTTTTAATCGTCACCCACGAGGAAGCTCGCGCAGAGAGCTGTGAGCGTCTGATTCGCCTGGTGGACGGCGAAATTGTGGAGGATCGGCCCGGAAAGGATGCCTGAGTGGTCCGGGGGAAATGCCAGTTTCAGCCTCCTAGAGCGGCGATCAGTTTGGACTCCCAGCGCTGGGGCCGATTTGCCATCGACCCCGGCGGTGTCGAAGCATCGTCGACGATGCTCTGGCATCGCCTCACTCGCTTCTCCTTGCCGGATGCCGCGCCAAATGCGATCCAGCTCGGTCCGTCAAACTGATCGCCGCTCTGGACTGTCGCGAAAAACCTCGGCGGTCGGGATTGCTACCAGGTGTAGAGTTTATAGCCGAGCATAAGCTCCAGTGCCTGGTAGCGATCGGAGGAGGAAGAGGAGTTTCCGCGAAACCCGCCCAGCGTCTCGTGGCGGTATTGCAGGTCCAGATTCAGGGTATGGCGGGGATTGATCTGCAATGTGCCGCCGAGCAGGCCCGTGTAGTGGGAGAGCGCAGGAGTCACGGCGAAGAGGCTCGGGTCGAGATAGTCGGGAGCGTTGCCCAGGCCGGCCCCCGCATAAATTGAGGTGCGATCGCCGAAGAAATAATGGGCGCGGGCCAGGCCGGTTTGGGTCACCGATTGGTCGTCGTCGATGCCCAGATAATAGCGCCCGTCGAGCATCCAGGGGCCGCGATAATAGGTGGCCGAGGGGACGATGAGGGAGACGCCGGAGTTTTGGAATTGCAGACGCCCCAGGCGCAGGCCGAGGTCGAGATTGCTGTCAAAGAGCCAGCCGCCCTCGACGTAGGCGCTCCAGGGAGGTGAGAAGTCGGCGTCGAAGACCAGGGCGCCGCCGGCGCCGGCGCGGGGGCCGCGCGGCGAATTCCATGAAGCATCCAATGACACGCCCATATCGTAGATCGTCGGATCGGCGCCGAGCTCGCGGCGGGCCAGGTTGTACCCGGCCTCGACAGATGTCTGGTCGGTGGGGTTGCCGCCCAGTGCGAGTCGCAGCGTCTGGCTATCCGGGAATTGGCGGGCCGCCGAATATCCGGGACGGGCGACGGCGTAGGTGCGATAATGTGGAGCGGCCGACGCGTTATGCAGGGCGCTGCAAGCGCGGTCGAGGCCGAGTTCGCAGCCCTCATAATAGCTTTCGCGGGCGGCCTCGAGGTCATCGTCGGCGAATCTGGCGTGGCCGAGGTTGGTCCAGGCTTCGGCGTCATCGGGGACGTCATCTAGATATAGCGCGTATTCTTCGGCAGCGTGTTGATGGTCGCCTTTCCACAGGGCGAGATCGGCGCCCAGCCGTCGGGCTTCGTTGCTGTCGCCCGTCGCGGCAGTCAGGGCCTCGAATTGCTCGATGGCGGCGCTGATATCTCCTCGATGTGCCAGTAGACGGGTGCGCAGCATGATGGCATCGCTGTGCTCCGGGGCGGCGTCGAGGGCGCGATCGACCCAGTCCATCGCCGCGGCGGCTTCGTCGTTGAGAAACGACAGACGAGCAAGCTCTAGCATGACTCCCAGATCTTCGGGGTGCTCGGCGAC
>SKQC01000039.1 GCA_007119175.1 Myxococcales bacterium
GGTTCCAATCAGTGTTTTCTTCGCGTCCTTTGCGGTTCCAATCAGTGTTTTCTTCGCGTCCTTTGCGGTTCCAATCAGTGTTTTCTTCGCGTCCTTTGCGGTTCCAATCAGTGTTTTCTTCGCGTCCTTTGCGGTTCCAATTAGTTGTCCGTCATGCCACCAGAGCCTGGATCCGCTCCCGGATCACCTCGTAGCGGCGCACCAGGTCGAGGGTCAGCTCTGCGTGGCCTTCGGCGTAGCCATTTCCGATCAATAATTGTGCGTCGCGGCCAATGCCCTCGCAGCCCAATGCGGCCCGGGAGAAGTCGGTGGCCATATTGAAAAAATACACCGTGCCGCCGGGGCGCACCGGCAAAATGGCGGCCATCTCCGTGCCGGCCACATTGCAGGTATTGATCACCACGTCCGCCGGCTCACCTCCAGTCATTTCTTCGACGGCCGCCAATACCTCCACGGGACGGCGGGCATTGACGCCGCGAATATCGTCGAAAAGTCCCTTACTCGCCAATTTCTGGAGCGATTCAACGTCGCGGTCGAGTCCGAAGATCTCCAGATCGTCGCCGCCAAATTCTCTGGCCGCCGCCGCGCAGATCATGCCCGATTTGCCGGCCCCTAAAATCGCCAACCGTCGGCAGTCGGCGACCAGCCTCTTCGCCTGTGCCGGCGCCCCACATACATCCAGGGCCGCCAGGGCCACTCGCTCGTCGAGATCGTCGGGAATGGCCACCACCGGAGAGGACGGCCACAGATAGGCGGTGCCCCGCACGTCGACCTGGTCGGCGTCCAGCCGCACTGCAGTGATCTCTTCGAGATCCAGCGGCGTCAGCGTCAGGCTGACCAGGGTGGCCACCGGATCGCCGACGGCGAGTGGCACGGGACCGCTGTAGTCGGTGCCGAGTTCGCGAACCCGGCCCAGCAACATTCCGCCGCTGCCGGTGACGGGGTTTTGCATCTTTCCTCGCTCAGCGACGATGGCGGCGATCCGGCTTCCCACCGCTTTTTCGTCGCGCCCGACGTCATTGACGATCTGGTCGAAGCTCGCGGAGTCGATATTGAGTGTCTCCACATCGATCACCACCTCATTTCGAAACGCCGGCCCCGCCGCATCGAGTCTTGTAGCCGCCTGCGGCAGCGCTCCCGACGGCTCCAATACCCGATGCAGCCCCAGATTATGTGCGTCATCATCTCTCATTGATTTTCCTCACTGTCCCGGCCGAGCCGCTCCATCACCATCTGCAGATCACTCCAGACCCGCCTTTTGAACCTTCGATCGTCTTCGTTTCGCAGCAAATAGGCCGGGTGATAGGTGGGCATCACAGCCGCGCCCATATGCTCATGCCACCGCCCGCGCAGCTTGCCGAGCGCCTCGTCTTTGGCGAGAAGCGCATTGGAGGCGAACCTGCCGAGTGTGACGATGACCTCGGGCTCGATGACCTGGATCTGCTTTTTCAAAAACGGGGCGCATTCTTTGATCTCAAGAGGTGCCGGATTGCGGTTTCCCGGTGGCCGGCACTTGACGATATTGGTGATATAGACCTCGCCTCGTTCAAAGCCCATCGCGGCGATCATCTTCGTCAAAAGCTGGCCCGATGGACCGACGAAGGGAAGCCCCTGTCGGTCTTCATTTCGCCCCGGACCCTCGCCGACAAAGAGCAGCCGCGCGTTGGGGTCGCCATCGCCGAATACCACATTCGTGCGCCCCTCACAGAGCGCACAGCGCTGACACTCACCCAGATAATTTTGCAAAAATTCCATCTTCTCCGCCGGGGTCTGCGGCGCTGCCTGCGATGGCCCCACTGGTCCCGCTGGCGGCGGCCCTGCCGGCTCCGACGGCCCGGCCGTCGACTCCAACGGCGGCGTGGGCCGACCGTCCGGCGACGCCTTAGAGGGCGGCTTTTTTTGCTTCGTCGGCTTCCTGGCCGCAGCGGCTTTATCGGCCTTTTTTCGTCGCCGCCCGGTGATCTCGTGGATCGGATCGTGTTTTTTCCACAGCGGCGTCGACGCCGTCACCTCACCGTCTGAAGGCGCCTTCTTCGATGTCTCAGGCTTTTGGGGCCCGGTCGGCTCCGGCTTTCGCTCCGCCGGCGGGCTCGGCAACTCGGGCTCTGGCTCGGGCTTCGACACCGGTTCGGCAGCCCGATCTGGCCTCCGCTCCACAGACTCTTTTGAACCCTCATCGGTGGGTGCACGCAGCTCGGCGAGCTTCTGTTCTTGCAGCGCTTTTTTGCGGGCCTTTAACGTCTTGCGCGCCTCCGAATCGGCCGGCACATAACTGGTCGTGCCCTGGCCCTTCTGCCAGGCCAGATAACGCCGAAGGTGGCGGGCCAATTGTCGAAGATGTGCACGTCGGGTCATGGTGGAGCCGTTGTAGCGAATTCATTGCCGCGTTGGAAGGTCTCTGCTCAATGCGCGTTCTCCCAGATCTTTCGCGCCACCGCCAACTTATCGGCGAGCGGAATCTCCACTACCTTATCCTCGCTCAGCACTGAAACGGTGGTCCGATCGGCCCCGAATGCCGTAGCCGGGCCGCCAATTTTATTGGCCACCATCAGATGTGCCCCCTTTCTCTTCATCTTCTGTCGGGCGCGCTCGACGACGTCATCCGACTCGGCAGCAAATCCGATCAAGGTCGGTCCGGCCTCGTCGCCGTCGGGTCCGAAGCGAGCGCCCAATTCAGCCAGTATATCGGGATTTTTCACCAGCTCGAGCTGTCCGGTCATCTCCCGTTTTTTGACCTTTTCATCGCTCTCATCGGCCGGACGCCAGTCGGCCACCGCTGCGACCATCACCGCATAATCCATCGACGCGGCGCGCTCCATGACGGCCCGGTGCATCTGTCTGGCCGTCGTCACCTCCACGACGTCGACACCCGATGGCGGATCGAGCGAGACCGGGCCGCGCACCATGGTGACCGCAGCCCCCATCTCACTGGCCGCCCTCGCCAGAGCGTGGCCCATCTTGCCGCTGGACGGATTGGAGATAAACCGGGCCGGATCGATAAACTCCCGAGTCGGACCGGCTGTTATCAACACCTTTTTATCGCTCAATAATTGCGGCGACATCGCCCGATCCAGCGCCTGAAGCAACACCTCGGGATCGGGAAGCCGGCCCGGCCCCACTTCCTTACAGGCAAGCTCCCCCTCGTCGGGATCGACCACGAGATGACGCGGCATTTCTGACAGGGTCACTAAATTGGCCTGCACCCGCGGATGGCGCCACATCTGGGTATTCATCGCCGGGGCCACCACCACCGGCGCATCAGTGGCGAGCAGCACGGTGGTCAATAAATCATCGGCCATTCCCGCCGCCATTCGGGCGATGAGATTTGCCGTCGCCGGGGCCAACAACACGGCGTCGGCCCAGCGCGCCAGATCGATATGACCGATCTCGCTTTCATAGCCCGGATCGAAGGTCGTCGTTCCCACCGGATTTTCGCTCAAGACCTGCAACGTCATCGGGCGAATAAACTCCTGGGCGCCCTTCGTCATCACCACCCGGACCTCATCGCCTCGCTTGACCAATGCCCGCACCACTTCACACGCCTTATACGCTGCGATTCCCCCGCTAATGCCGAGTAATATTTTTTTTCCCATCGTCGACATGCCTGGCCCAGGTTAGCAGATAGATCAGGATTTTGGGCTGACGCCCAGAAAATCCAGCAATAAATGCAGCATATAGCCCGTGGCGCCCCAGATCACCTGTCCTTCGTAGTCGAAAAAATGAAGATCGAATGTAAATCCCTGCCAGGAGCGCTTCTCTATGCGGCGGCGCGACGGATCGGCCAGTTCCGAAAGAGGGGCAAGAAACAGGGTTTCAATCTCCCTGGGGTCGGGCCGCAACTCGTAGGGTTGTTCGAATTCGCCGACGTAGGCGTTGATCACGTAGCCGGTGACCGTGGGCATACACACCAGATTTCCGTACAGCCGTACGTCTTCCTCAGCAAGCGAGATCTCCTCGCGGGTCTCGCGCAGCGCCGTCTGCATCAGCTCATCATCCTCCGGCTCGCGACGCCCGCCGGGAAAACTGACCTCACCGGAATGCTCGCGCATCGTATCCGGCCGGCCCGTAAAGACGGCGTACATCTCCCCGTCGATTTCAGTCAGGGCGATCAATACGGCGGCCTCGGTCAAGTCCTCGCGAGAGATGTCGGGAATCCGCTCGAATTCCACCTGGGGCTCATCGCTCAACTCCCGAAGGCAACGCCGCACTCGGCGCGGCGCCAGCAGATCGTTGGTGTGACTCATCGACGCACCCGGGCCTCAAAGAGGTGTTTGCCGTTTTCCTCTCCCTGATATTCGATCTCCAGCACTTCCAGCGCCAGCTTGCGTATTCGTCCTCGCGGCAGGCGAATGCGCACATATTGATCATCTTCTACATTGAGCACCCGACACCTGCCGAGCTTGGGATGATCGAGTAGATCGCCCTTGTCGATCAGCGGCTCATCGAGGTCCAGATTCTGGTAGGGATCGCTTTTTTTCTTTTTGGCCGTCGATACCCCCCCGCCGCCGGGGCGACGGGCCGTCTTTCGCTTCTTCTCGACATCTTCGGCAGTGGCAATCGCCTCGTCCCAGGAAAGCGACGGCGAATCATCCTCCGAGCTGTCGTCGGTATCCGGCATCTCAGCACTGGCCGCCGTCGGCGATGGCGACGGCGCGGCAACTCCCTTTTTTCGCTCGATTTTGTCCAGCACCAGACGCCCGGACTCCCCTTCTAATCGTCGCTCCATCTCGAGATCGAGAAACGAGGAAATCACAAATTCCGCACTCCGCGCCCGAGCCCGACGCAATTGTCCGCCCACCATCTGTGGCCCGACCGGCCCGGCCACATTAAATACGGCGGCCAACCTCAGCGCCACCTCGCCTCCCAGTGTGGAGATATTGCCGTCCAAACTGACGAGATCGAAACTGCCCTCGCCGTCGACCAGCGTTTCATACGATTTCGTCCGGGCATCAAAATGCACCAATTCAATGGAGTCGAAATGCCCGACGGCGCGGATTTCGCCGGCGGTCACCCCGTGCTTTTCACAGAGCGCCGTCAATACGTCGACCAGATCTTCGCCGGCGTCCAGCCTTCCGACCAGTCGCTCACTCGCTGTGGATATACGAAATTTCACGTGGATTTCCTCTATTACTTCGTTGAAAAAAACTCACCGGATTCGGTCGCGAAACGTCGCATAGGACGGGCGGAGTGGCAACCGACGTGAACCGCTAAGGACGCTAAGGACACCACAAAAGAACCGCTAAGGGCGCAAAGAACACCATGCAAGAACCGCTAAGGGCGCAAAGAACACAACAAAAGAACCGCCAAGGACGCTAAGGACAC
>SKQC01000403.1 GCA_007119175.1 Myxococcales bacterium
AGCGAGTCTGTGGGGTTTTCCGACCAACCCCACCGCCGCTACGCGGCTCCTCCCCTGGCAGGGGAGGGGGGCATCGAATCTCGAGGCCACATGAAGAGTCTGCTCCCCTCGCGAGGGGAGCTGGCGAGCGAAGCGAGTCTGTGGGGTTTTCCGACCAACCCCACCGCCGCTACGCGGCTCCTCCCCTGGCAGGGGAGGGGGTCATCGAAGCACGGTGGTCATTGAGCTGAGTCGTCGGCGGTGAGCTCCGCCGGTGAGGTGATGACGCCGAAGTAGAACATCACCACACCGCCGGTGAGGAACATGACCAGGCTGTAGACTCCGCCGGGCACGGCGATGGCGCCGACGCCGAGGATGGAGGTGGCGACGACGATGGCCAGGGTGCCGTTTTGGATTCCCGATTCGATGCAGACAGTGATGGCCTGGCGCATATTGAGCGAGGCCAGACGGGCGGTGGCAAAGCCCAGGGCCATGGTGGCGATATTGAGCGACAATGTGACGCCGCTGAGGGCTAAGAAATGCTCCTGGATAACGTCCGTATTGGCCAGAATGACCACGGCGAGAACGAAGGCGAAAATCAATGCCGAGCCGATGCGGGCCGGTTTGTCCATTTTGTCGGCGAAATCCGGTTTAAATCGGCGGATCAGCATCCCGATGGTCACGGGAACGGCCGTAATCGCCACGAGTTGCAAGATAATATCCATCACCGGCGCCTCCACCGCCTCGGCATCGACGCCGACGGCGGGGTCGAAATAGCCGATGGAGAAGACCAAAATCGCCGGAATCGTAAAGATTGTGACCACCCCGCTCAGGGCGGTCAACGTGATCGACAGCGCCGTATCACCGCGACAGACGAAGGTGATAAGATTCGATGTCGCCCCGCCCGGACAGGCGGCGATGAGCATCACACCGACGGCCATCACCGGCGACAGACCAAACGCAAAGCACAGCCCGAATCCGACCAGTGGAAGCAAGATGAGCTGATTTGTCAGTCCCACGGCGACCGCCCTGGGATACACGACGATCCGCTTGAAATCGTCGACCACCAGCGACAGGCCTAAGCCGAGCATGATGATAAACAGCGACAGGGGCAATAGGACGCTGGTGAGGATGCTCTCTTCCATAACAGATGCTCGGCAGAGTGGGACTTCGTTCAGCAAATTTGGGTGGGACGCGTGCGGCCATTATTCGATAAGCGCTTGCCCACCGCAAGGAGCAATGGACGACCGCCCATCACCGCCTTTGAAACCCTCTGCGGGATCATTGCGTCAGTTGAGCCGAATGAGTACAAGAGGGCGCCTTTGAGTCAGAAGGAAACGCTATAGGATCGCAGGAGCATGCAGTATGAGCAGTCGCAGTAGAGTCGCCGTCGCCCTGGTCGCATCGGCCGTCGCCTTGTTGTCGTGGAATGCCACAGCCGCCGCCGATGAATCCGAACAGTCCCCACAGGAGCAAGCGGAGGAGCAAGTTCTGGACCAGGCAGTCACGGCACCGCCTGAGGTCGGGCCCGTTGAAAAACGCGGCGTGCCCCGTTTTGACAATCGCCCCATAAGTTGGCGCTGGGCGCTGGGCGGGCAAGCCTTCGGCCTGACCGGAGGCACCATCTGGTATGTCCTCGACGAGGAAACCAATGCCGTCGACTGGGATTATACGGGGTGGTACTCCGATGACCCCGAGCTGGAGCTCCGGCCCCAGTCGGAGGTCTGGAAGGGGCTCGACGGCTTTCGTTTCGACGACAACGTCATGGTCCTCAACACGCCGCTCCATCCGCTGGCCGGCTCCGGCTACTACCTATTGGCTCGCTCAAGCTCGATGGGAATGCTGGCCTCGTTTCTGACGGCTAATACCACCTCGTTTTTGTGGGAGGCGGTCATCGAGCACCAGGAAGTGATCAGCGTCAACGACCAGATCTACACCGGCATCGGCGGTTTTCCGCTGGGCGAGTTTTATTATCAGATGGGGCAGTATTTCCGTCATTCCGAGCCCACGCGATTTAATCGGGCCATGTCCTGGGTTTTCGGTCTGCCGCTGCAGCTTCGCGATCTGGTCCACGGCACATCACCACAGCGCGGTGGGTTGACCGATCGGGGCTTTCCCGAGGATATCTGGGCGAAGTTTGTCCTCCACACCGGCGCCGGCGCCGGATTGACGGCCGATGGCTACGGCGAGGTCGGGGCCTCCGGCGAGCTTATTCGACTCCCCGATTTTCAGGCCGAGGGAGAGCATAGCAAGTGGGTCTTCGGCCCCCTTCAGTCGAGCCTGGCGACCAGTCTTTCTCTAAACAACGACTACGTGCACAACTGGAAGATCGACGCCCAGGTCGATATGGCCGGTTATTATCACCACGATATAAGCGATAGCGGCGGCCATCTGGAGGGGACTTCGCTCTTCGTCGGCACGGGCATGGGCTTTCGCCACGTCCAGCACTGGTATCAGGAAGAGCCGTTGGCCGACGGCGATTTTTTAAGTCGCTACGGCATCGTTCACCTGCCCGGACTTCGCCTCGACGGCTCCTGGCTAAGCGAGCACGCCGACGTCCGCCTCAGCTACTCCGCGCTGCCCGGCATCACCAGTATCGACTCCGTGGCCTACCCGGTCTATCGCGACGAAACCGGCCGCGAGGCAGCTCGTACCGTCCTCGCTGACGAGCGCTACTACTACGGCTGGGGCATCTCGAATTTACTGCGCCTCGAAGTCGATATGGACCCGGCCCACTTTCATTTGAACGCCGACATCCACTGGTCGCGCTCTATCAACGCCCTGGATCGCTTCAAACACGAAGAGGAGCGTTTCGGCGAAGACGGCGACGGCTATCTGACGCTCACAGATCTGGTCTCCGAGCTGGAGCTGGGCGTTCTCTTCGCGCTGCCCGTCTCCAATCTACGGGCCGGCGCCATCGCCCAGGCCCGCCGACACAACGGAACGCTCACAGACGCCACAGACGACGAATGGTCGGCGGACCGCCGCGACGTGCGCGCACTGGGGACGATCCAGTTAGTCTACTAACCGCAAAGAACGCGAAGAAGACTCAAAGAGCGCAAAGAAAGGCCAAGGCAAACCCCTTCGTCGAAGAGCGCGAAGAAAGCGCAAAGTAAAACCCTTCTGATGACCATCCGGGTTTGGGTTTGGGATCCAGTTTCGCGTTTAGAACCCCGGGGGGCGCGTTTGGGACCGGTGGCCCTCGTTGCCTGACGCGCATATTTGGCCTTCATCGACAGCCCCCTGAGTGTCGAACTGACCTCGACGCCCGAATATCTCGTCCCGTACCAGTTCTTTCTTCGCGTTTTCTTTGCGCTCTTTGCGGTTCAAGGATGTGTTTTTTTGCGGTTCCAATACGGTGACGTGTAGCCCCCCGTGATTAGGTTCACACCTATCGAGGGTTAAAGTCCAAAACGGCGGGGGGCGCTATGGGCGGTGTGGGAGCCGTAGGTGGTTATCTAAGGATTGGAGCTGGTCTGGTGGCGTTGACGGTAATCGCCGCGATTGGACTTTCGGCATGCGATAACGACGGGGGCGAGGATCCGATCCGCAGCGAGCCATATCGAATCGGCGCCGTCGAGGTCAACGGCGATGCGGAGCGCGAGGAATGGGCGTTTGGCGACGAGCATATCTCGCGCTGGACGAACGCAGCTCTCGAGGACTCCGATCGCGGCATATCGCAGAAAAAAGAGGGGATGGAGATGCGCGTCGTCATCCACCACCGGGTGCGCCTCGTCGACGTGGGCAGCGGTGCCCGGTTGGTCATCGATGTCGACGCCCGGGCGCAGCGCAGCGTCGTCAATTCCGAAGATCCCATGGTCACCATCCGCGCCGATGCCCAGTACCGACACTTATTGGCCCGGGGACGGCCCGCCGACGGGGTTCTCCACGCCTTAAGTCGCACTCTGGGCCGGCAGGCCGTCGACGACGTGGTCCACCAATTGCGTCTTCGAGCCCGGATCCGACAGTCGGATACCGCGGAGCTGGCATCCTGGATAGAAGACGACCAGATCGACGACTCCGTGCGCCGCTACGCCATTCGCCGAGCCCTGATTTATACCCCGGACGGCCTGGAGGAGGCGCTGGTCAACGTCACCCATGACGCCGACGACGAGGTGGCGCCGAAGGCCGCCCGGGCATTAGTGGAGATGGAATCCGACGACGCCCCCCGTGCCGCCATGAGGGTCGCGCAGCGCCTGAGCCGAGATGAGGAATACGACCGATTCCTCCAGATGCTGCCCCTGTTGGCCGAGCTCGACGAGCCCTGGGTGGAGATCTATCTGGAGACCGTTGCCGAGGCCCACAGCATCCGCCGCGTCCGCAGCCGCGCCCGCTCGGTGATGGCCGGCGAATGACCACGGGCGCGCCACCCCGCTGCATTTTGCGCCACTGTGGCGATCGTGTTACCACCCAGATCTCAACTCTTTCGGCCTCCTAAGACCGGGGTCGAATATTCTCGAGAGGTGGCAATGACCTTCCCATTATCGACACCGATCTTTGTGGTCATCGAGGGGCTCGACGGCGCTGGAACGACGACTCAGACCGGGGCCGTCGCCGATGCCCTGGCCTCCCGGGGCCAGCCCGTCTCGGTCAGTCGCGAGCCCTCTGACGGGCCGGTGGGAATGGTGATCCGTCAGATGCTTTCGATGCGCATCACCGTCACCGACGATGAGGGCCGGCACAAGCCGGTGGGCCGGCAGACTCTGGCTCTGTTATTCGCCGCCGATCGCATGGACCATCTGGAGGCGGAAGTGGAGCCGGCGCTTGAGCGCGGCGAGGTGGCGATCTCGGATCGCTATTATCACTCCAGTCTCGCCTATCAGGGCGATGTCGACGGGCGAGACTCCGCCGATTTTCAGTGGGTCGAGAGTCTGAATAGCCGCGCCAGAACGCCGGATCTGACCGTTTTTTTGGAGGCCACCGCCGATCTGTGTTTGCAGCGCCTCGACAGCCGGGGCCGAAAAGATATCTACGAGACCCGCGACAAGCTCGAGCGTTTGGAGCGCCGCTACGACGAGGTGATGAAATTATTGGAGGAGCGCGGAGAGAAGATCTTGCGCCTCGACGCCTCATTACCTGCCGAGAAATTGACGGAGGAGGTCGTGGAGGCGGTGCGGACTTTGAGCGAATCAGGTCAATAGCTCTTCGTAGACGTCGAGCGTTCTTCGAGCCGTCTCGGCCCACCGAAATTGGCCGGCTCTGCGCCGGCTTCGCGCCGCCAGGCGATCGGCGAGGTTGTCATCCTCCAGGACCCGCTGAAGCAGTCGCGCCAGACCGGCCGCGTCGTCGGGTGGGAAAAAAAGCCCCGCCTCGCCGGCGATGGAGCGCATGGGCTCCACATCGGCGACGACGCTGGGAAGTCCCGTCGCCATGGCTTCCAGAAGCGGCAGTCCGAATCCCTCCACCTTTGATGGCAGCACAAAAACTCGGGCATTGCCGAGGAGCCGGCGCAAGACTGCGTCGTCGACGAATCCCGTCAATATGATCCACTCGCTGGCCGTCGACTCGTCGATCTGAGCGCCCAGCCGCTCACAATCGCCGATCAACAACAGTCTGGCGCGAACCCCGGCGTCGATAAGCCGGGAGAACGCCTCGATGAGGACTCCCAGATTTTTATAGGGCTTGTGATTGCCGACGGCACAGATCGTGGGCCGCGTCGAGTCGACGAGTTCGGCGAAGGCGCCCGTCGGTGGTCCGATGGGCTCGAAAAACGAAGCGTCTACGCCGTGAGAGATGGTGACCATGGCGTCGTCGTCGATAAAATGCCGGGCCCGACGGCGCGTGGGCTCCGAGATGGCGATGACCCGGTCGCTGGCCCGCAGAGCGGAGGGGATTGCCGCTCGCGCAAATGCCTGAATGGCCCGTGCCTTCAGGTAGGTGGGCTGCGAGGCGTCCGGGTGGTCGAGCCACACGAAGTCGTGCAGCGTGGTCACCACCGGGGCGTCGACGACATCGCGAATCTTATGGGGCAGGATATGAAATAAGGAGTGATATAGCTCCGGCGCTTTTCCGCGGGCGATGGCGGCCTGTACGGCGCGGTGGCCGAAGAGGACGTTTTTTAGCCCGTCGATGGGATATCCCACCGGGAACTCCCGAAGATTTGGCGGCGGGTCGTCCATCAGCGGCTGCTGGTTGGAGCGGTGGCGGATCACCACAAAATCGTGCTCCGGGGCCTCCTGTAGCAATGCCGAGATAAGCGATCGAGAGTAGCGGGCCACGCCGGTCGGCTCATCGGTGATGGTTCGGGCGTCGAGATATATTCGGGTCACGACAATACCCTCCGGTACACCGAGAGTGCCCGCTGCGCGCAGTCGCGCCACCCGAAGTCATCAGCGCGATTTACGCCGCGTTTCTCCACTCTGGCGCGGTAGCTATCGTCGTCGAAGAGGCGGCGAAGGGCGTCGGCAATCTCCGATATATCCGTGGGATCGACGCCGACGGCGCCATCGGCGCAGACCTCGGCAGGGGCGCCGCGATCGGATGTCACCGTCGCCGTGCCGCAGGCCATGGCCTCTACTGCCGGCAGGCCGAATCCCTCGTAGAGCGACGGAAATAAAAATACGGTCGCCATCGAATATAACGCCCGCAACTGCTCTGCCGAGATATAGTCCAGGGCGATGACCCGGGAGTTGAGCCGCGGGTCGTCGAGCAGCGCACGGAGTTCGGCATTTGCCCGTCCGTGAAGTCGCCGGACCATCACAAAATACACGTGGGGGTCGTCGCCGAAGGCTTTTAAAAAAGCGCGGACGGCACCGACGTGGTTTTTATATGGCGTGCCCTGACCGACGGCGAGGACGAAGCGACTCTTCGGCACAAGCCATTGAGCGAGCTTTGGCCAGGCCTCTTCAGGAGGCATTGGACGAAAAAAAGACTCCACGCCGTTGTAGGTGACGTCGATGCGTTTTTCGGCATCGGGAAATTCTTTTGCAATCGATCGCTGTGAGTTCTGTGATACCGTCAAGATCGCCGCCGCCTGGCGCACCGAATGGGGGATAAAGGTGCGATAAAAACTTCCGGTCACCGCCTTTTTCCACAGCTTTGAGGTGCACAGGGAGGGATCGATAATCCACATGATATCGTGGAGCGTAAAGATCGCCGGCACCGGCAGATTGGCGGGAAGGACGTTAAATGGAGAGTGAAATAAATCGACGCCGTCGAAATCGATGCGACGAGATAGAAAAAATCGAGTAGAAAGTGAATTTGGTGCGCCCAAAAACGTCTGATGCGTGACGCGCTCATGCTCGATGGGTCGCGGACGGCGCCAGTGGGTGACAAGGCGCAGTCGCAGCCCGTCATCGAGCTCTAAGAGGTGCCGAATCAGATGCTCTGTATAGCGGCCGATGCCGCTGGACTTGCCGTTGAGATAGCGAGCGTCAATCATGACGCAGGCATCGGTGGTCGAGATCGGTTGGTTCTTCATAACGCTCCCCTCATACGATGATCGAAGGTCGAATGAAAGACGGCTTTGACCAACATTTTCGCCGAATCCTGGGTGGACACCACGGGGCATTGACCGTGGCGAGCCTGCTCGTGACCGCTGCAGCGATCTTTGTGGTGGCCACGCAGTGGAATATCAACAGCGACTTCAAGGAGCTATTGCCCGGCGACTCCGAGGCCGCCCAGGCCATGGAGGAGGTCGGCCAGCGCGTCGGCTCCGGATCGTCGCTCTTTGTGGTCATCGACTCTCCGGAGCAGGAGGCGAATCGGGAATTTGCCAGCGTTTACGCCGAAGCGCTGCGCGAACTCCCCGATATCGCGTTGGCTCATTTTCACAACGAAAAGGAGTTCTTCGAAGACCACAAACTCCTCTACGTCGATGCCGAAGATCTGGAATCGATCCACCAGCGCATAAAAGATCGAATCCGCGAGGAGCGTCAGCGCGAAAACCCGCTATTTGTCCCCCTCGACGACGGCCCCGAAGAGGTCGATACCCGCGAGGTCGAGGACCGCTATGAGGAGCTGGCCCACCAGGATTATCGCGAGTATCTGGAGGCCGATGACGGCTACTCGCTGACCATCGTCGTCCGCTTCGGTGAGGCGTCGACAGATCTGGATA
This sequence comes from Myxococcales bacterium, assembly GCA_007119175.1. Lineage (GTDB taxonomy): Bacteria > Myxococcota_A > Bradymonadia > Bradymonadales > Bradymonadaceae > SLJM01. The sequence continues at coordinate 8,036 of SKQC01000403.1, forward strand.
CGACGAGTCGTCTCCTCGATTCGGTCCGCCAGATTGGTCAAGATCTCGATCCGGCATCATATCACCCGGATATGGAACTCGAATACGGGGGCGGACTGGTCCACCGGGAGCGTCAATACAGCTCGATCGTCGACGACGTGGTCAAATCGGCGCTCTTTACGATCATCGGCATCTTTTTGGTCATCTCCCTTTATTTTCGCCGGTTTCGCGCCGTCGCTTTAGTGCTGGTTCCGTTGATTATGGCCGTGCTGTGGACCTTCGCCGCCGCCTTTTTATTCTTCGGGGAGCTGACGACGATATCGGTCTTCGTCTTTGCTATTTTGCTGGGACTGGGGATCGATTTTAGCATCCACCTGCTCAACGGCTACGACCGGGAGCGGTTGGAGGGAAAAGATCCGGTGGACGCCCTGGTCAATTGCTACGGCTCAGTTGGCCGGGCTACCGTCATGGGCGGCACCACCACATTTGCCACCTTTGTGGTGTTGTCATTCGCCCAATTTCAGGGGCTCGCCCAATTCGGTCAGGTCTCGGCAATGGGCGTCTTATTTATGGTCCTGGCCATGGTGGTCACCCTGCCGGCGATGGTGTTGACCATTCACCAAAAATGGCCCCATACGCCGGATAAAGAGCGCACTGCCGAGCATATGCTCTCCTTCGATCGGTGGTTTCACGAGGGGAATCTGGCCCGTTTTGCGCCGGGGCTTCTCGTGGGCAGCGCCTTATTTCTGGGCCTCGCTATCTGGCAGGTCCCCAACCTTTATTTCGAGGAGAATTTCCGGGAAATCGGCGAGGTGGAAAACCCCTGGCAGCGGGCCGCCAATGCCGAACAGGAGGCATGGGAGGAGCGCACCTACGAGGCGCGACGAGACGCCATTTATGCCGGGCGCGATGTCGCCGCAAAGGCGCTCGAACTGCGCGAGAATGTGGAGCCGGACAGCTTCGTCCCCGATCGCGAGCAAACGACGACCGGCCAAAAATACACCAGCGCTTTGAGCGGCCAGCATTCCTCGACGCCCACCTTATTGCTGATGGACGATGTCGACGAGGCGGGCACCGTCTTTCGGCATATGCAGAATATCGAGGAAGAGGGAGGGTTGGAGACGGTGCGCTCACTGGCGTCGATTCACGCCTTTATGCCCGGCGACCTGGATGCCCAGCAAAAGCGCCTGGAGGTCATTGCCGAGATAAAAGAGACGTTGGAGACCGAGGATTTGAGCAGCCTCGACGACGACGAGCAGGAGCGCCTCGAAGATCTTCGCACCCTCGTGGAGGTGGGGCCTATCTCGGTCTACGATATGCCCGGATGGGCGAAGCGGATGTTCCGCGAGGCCGGGCCCATGGCCCTGGAGCCGGCCGACGGCGAGGAATTCGCCTTCGAATATCTCATCTACGTCAATGAGGCCATCGACCATATGGTCGGCGATGAGGCCCGCCAATTTTTGAGCGAGGTCCAGGAGGCTTCTGAGGGCAGCGGCGTCGACGTGCGCATCGGCAGCCAGTCCTATATCTACACGGCGATGCTCGACGAGATCCGCAACGACGGCGCGCGCATGCTCGCCATCGCGTTGGTGATCGTCTTTTTGTTATTGAGCTTTTATTTTCGAAGTCCTCTAAGGGCTGGTGTGGCCCTGATTCCGCTGACCATCGGTGCTATATGGGCGCTCGGCTTTGCCGCCTGGTTTGGCATTAAGCTCGATTTTTTCAACGTCGTCGTCCTCCCCGTTATTATTGGCATCGGCATCGACGACGGCTTGCATTTTTATCATCGCTACCTCGATCGTGGACGGGGTTCAATTATCGAGGTCAGCTACCACGTCGGCGCAGCCGTGGGCATGACCACCATTACCTCTATGATCGGGTTTGGCGGATTGGCGATCACAGATTACGCTGGGCTTCAGTCGATTGGATATCTGGCCATTACCGGGCTGGCCGGCGCCTTTTTGGCGACAATTATGATTTTGCCGGCCCTGTTGTGGTACGCCGAAAAATTCGAATGGACGGCCTTGTTGCCGGAGCACGAATGGAAGGGAAAGTGAATTTTTTGATGTCTTTTATGTCAAAGAAGATGAACGAAGGCGTCGGATAAAAAAGACAAGCGATCCCACCGAGGAAGATAGCTATGAAGCCAGTTGTACGCATCTCATTAACCACGCTGACGACCCTCGCCATTCTGGGGTTTGCGACCTCGGCGGCGGCCCATAACTGGGGCCAGAAATCAGCCGGTGAGACCCCGACGATGAGTGATTTGATCCCGCGCATGAGCTCCGGTCAGGCATATACGGAGCGATATAGCTACGCCGTCGATTTCGACGAGGGCGGCCATGTGGGCTTTAATTTTACGATCTCCAATCTGGGAGTGCGAAGCGGCTACGGGGCCGCCGAGGTGCGCGTGCGCCATCCCGATCACAGCAGTCATAATTACAGCGAGCGCGAAAGCCGCAGTAATTGGAGTTATGACGAAAATACCTTTGGACTCGATATCGCCGATGCCGAGATCAGAGCCGATGGCGACGACGCCTTTGAGTTTCGCTACGACGGCGGTGATGTGCGCGCCGAGCTGCGATTTGAGCTTCAGATGGATATGTGGCGGCCCGGCGCCGGCGAGATCCGAAGTGGCGACGATTACTACCGCTTTACCCTGGTGGCCCCGCGCTCCAACGTCACGGGCCGGCTCTTTCTCGACGGCGAGTGGCACGACGTGACGGGAACCAATTCCGGCTATGCCGATCACGTGGCCACCAACGTAGCGCCCTTCGATCTGGGCAAGCGCTTTACCCGGTTTCGAAATTATAATGACGACGCCTTCATATTATGGCGCGAGGTTCATTTGACCTCGGAATACGGCGGGGGAACGGCAACCTGGGTGGTCGTCGGCGTCGACGACGAAATCGTATATGAAGACGCCGATGCGGAGCTGCAATTCGGCAATCTGGAGCGCGACGAGGAGACCCGCTATCAGGTCCCCCACGCCGCCCAGGTGGCCTCCAGTCAGGGGGATAGCCGGCTTCGATTCTTATTGCGCGGCGACGAGGTCAATCGCCGCGACTTGCTCGAGAGCTACGGGCGGATTGCCCGCACCATCGCTTCTCGCTTTAGCAAGCCCTTTGAATACAACGTCAAAGGCGACTACGTCCTGGAGGTCGTCGTCGACGGCGAGCCGGTTCGCCTGCGCGGCTCCAGCCACTTTACGGTGGACTACGTCAATCACTGACCGCCTCGCTTTGCGGTGTGGCTTGTCTCGGTTGCCAGCGATCTTATTACTTCAACCTCGGAGGGGACTATCGATGGGGGTCATTTTGGCCCCCTTCGGGCGCTCGCCGGCAATCACGAGACGCAACGCAGAAGAGAGGTATTATGGATCGCTTTGGAAACGATGAATTTCGCCAGCTTCTGGATGTCACCGACGTCCCGGCAATCTCGATTTATCTGCCCATCGAACGCACGGAATTGACCAATAAGGCATTGCGGCTTCAATTTCGCGCCCAGGTCGATGAGGCTGCACAGCGATTGAAGACCGCCGACAGCATCGACAAAAAAGTCTATGAGCCCCTGGTCAATCGCCTCCGCGAGATGGTGGAGGAGCGCGGCTTTTTCGATCGCTCCGGCGACGGCGCCGCCGTATTTATCTCGCCTGGATTCGAGGCCGTTTACTTTCTGCCCGTCGCCTTTGAGCGCCAGACCGTGGTGGGCACCAATTTTCACACCCGTCCGCTGCTGGAGCATATCGCCGCTCCCACCGATTTCTGGGTGCTCGCCGTGGGCGAAAAAGAGGTCTCTTTCTGGGAGGGAAGCCCCACCGGTGTGGAGGCCGTGGAACTCGAGGACTTGCCGGAGAGTCTATTGGACGCTCTGATGCTGGAATCGGAGCCCGACCAGGACGGGCTCAATTACCAGACCGGAGACAATTACACCTTCGGCGGAAGTACGACCGGTGGGGGAGGAAATCTCTCATTACCCTCGCCGATCTATCACGGCCATGGCGGCGGAAAAGAGGAGCATCAGGCCTATCTTCGGCGTTATTTTCTCGAGGTCTCCCGCGGGATCAACGAATATCTCGCCGGTGCCGAGGGCCCTGTGATTTTGGCGGCCGTCGACTATTGTCATCCTATCTTTAAGGAGGCCAGTAAATTGCGAAATCTGGCCGACGAGGGCATCGAGGGCAACGTCCATTTCTGGAACGATAAACAGATCTACGAGGCGGCCTGGCCGATCGCCAAACGCCAGCTTCGCCGGCGCGTCGACGAGGCCCTGCAAAAATGGGAGCGCGCCTACGGCCGCGGCGCGGCCGAAATCGATCCGGCCCTCGTCGGTCGTCGGACCATCGAGGGCCGGGTGCATATGTTATTATTGGAGGATGGCGCGGAGATGTGGGGCCAATTCGACCGGACCACCGGTGAAATTACCGCCCTGGGCGACGACGCCGACGAGGAGGATAAAGCAATGGCCGTCGACGTCTACGATGAGATTGCGGAGACCGTCGTCCAACTCGGCGGCGACGTGGTGGTCCTGCCTTCCGGGGAGATGCCTTCAGAAAGTGGAATCGGCGCTATATTGCGAGGAAATGGTGGGTAGCAGTCTGTTGCACCATCACTCCACGTAGAGCATCATTATGGGACCGACAAATTAACGTGTCGGTCCCATAGTTCCAGATTGGCCCCCCACCCCCCGAGGAGCGCCTCATGACCGAAAAGCTGACCACCGGTTTCGAGATCCAACCGGCCGCCTCAGAGGCTCGCGCCGATCTCGAGGCCTTTGCCGAAAGTCTTCGCCACAACGCCTACGACGCCGATCGCCACCTTCGACGCCTCGTCGAATATTACGCCACTGACGATCGCTACGACGAACTCGACGCCTCGTTGCGCGAATTCGGCGAGGTGATTATGGGCCGACTCGACGATCTGGTGCGCGAGAATAACGCCCCCGGAAATCTTCCGCGCACCGATCGGTGGAGTGATTACGGAGCCCGCACCGAGGAGGTCGACCATCATCCGACCTATCACGAGGCCGGAAAATATATCTACGGCTCCGGGATGATGGCCGCCTATGCCGACCATCCCAACTCAATGGGGGCGCTGACCCGCTTTTATCTCTCCAGTATCAACGGCGAGGCCGGCCATAACTGCCCGCTTGCCTGTACAGCCGGCGTCATTCGCGTATTGCAGGAATTGGCCGACGACGAGCTCAAGGAGCGGTTTTTGCCGGGATTTCTCAATCCCGAATACGGCGAGCACAACGAAGGTGCTCAATTTCTGACGGAAATCCAGGGCGGAAGCGACGTCGGCAAAAACGGGGTGCGCGCCGTGCGCGGCGACGACGGAACGTGGCAGCTTTTTGGTGAAAAATGGTTTTGCTCCAATATCGACGCCGACGTCTTTTTGATGACCGCCCGCATCGACGAACTCGACGAAGAGGGCACGGCCGGACTCGGCCTCTTTCTTGTCCCCCGGCAACTGGAGAGCGGCGAGGTCAACGGATTTTATCTGCGCCGGCTCAAAGATAAATTGGGCACCCGCTCGATGGCCTCCGGCGAATGCGATTTCGAGGGCGCCGTGGCCTATCATATGGGCGAGGTCGGCGACGGATTTAAGCATATGATGGAATTCGTCATCAACACCTCCAGACTCTACAACGCCGTGGGTTGCTGCGGGATGATGCGCCGCAGCTATGTCACCGCCAGGGTCTACGCCGATCACCGCCGGGCCTTCGGCCACCCCATCGCCGACTATCCATTGGTGCAGGAGACTCTGGCCAATATGCGCGCCGACTCCGAAACACTTCTGTCGGGAACCATGCATCTGGCGGCCATGCAGGACCGCCTCGATGCCGGCGAGGCCACCGACGAGGAGAAGGCGTTTTTTAGAATGGCTCTTAATCTCAATAAGGCCCGCACCGCCAAGACAGCGCGCTGGGCCTGCGTGGAGGGAATCGAAATCCTCGGCGGAAACGGCGCCATCGAGACCTTCTCGGTGCTGCCCCGGTTGTTGCGCGATTCCATCGTCTTTGAAAATTGGGAGGGCACCCATAACACGCTGTATATGCAGGTGTTGCGCGATATGAAGCGATACGCCGTCCATCAGGGCTTTTTCTCCTATCTCGATGGACTGCTCGACGAGATCTCTGAGAGCCCGGAGGGAGAACGAGCCGCCGAATTGGCCGACCTTCTCACCGCCCTTGAGGCCGACACCACGGAGGTGCTCGAACGCCCCACGGCTTCGGCGAGCCTAACGATGCGCCGGCTTGTCGATGACCTGGTCTACGCTTTTTACGCCGTGGTGCGCACCTGGGAGCGCGCTTGTTTCGGCGCCGATGAAGACGAGGCCGCCGAAGCCTCGCTCGATCACTTCATGGATCGCCACCTGCGGCCGGACCAGCCGGACGTCGGCGATCTCACCTATTTGGAGCGTATCGGCTTATTGAGCGAGGTGTCGTGAAAAAACAATTGTCACTCTGCCCTTTTTGGAACTAGGGTGGGGCCAACGAAATTGATTTTACCGACGTAGACGGGAATAGGTTTATGAGCGACGAGCAGAGGGCATGGCAAGAGTCGATGCCGGAAGAGCAATTCGAATTTATGCGCCAAATCCTGGCTGCTCCCAGTCCCATCGGCCTCGAGGGGGCGATGACGTATGGGGTGTTGAAGCCGGCCTTTGAGGAAATGAAGCGCAAATCCTGGAAAATTCATCAATTTCGCGGCAACGCGGGATTGATTCTGGACACACATCCCGGCGAAGACGACCGCCTGACGGTGATGATTATCGGTCACGCCGACAAGATCCGCATGCAGGTTCGAAGTATCGGCGACGACGGCAAAATCTGGATCAACAGCGACTCGTTTTTACCGCTGACCCTTCTGGGACACGAGGTAGCCCTGTATAGCGAGGATCCGGACAATCCGGGCAACTACCGCCAGCTAAAGGGCGGTACCGTAGAGGCGTTGGGGGCCATTCACTTCGCCGACACTGCACTTCGCCGCGGCAAAAAGGGAGTCAAAAAAGAGCAGCTCTATCTAGATCTGCAGATCCACGGCGACGATAAAAAAGAACAAATCGAAGAGCTCGGCGTGCGCCCCGGCGACTCCATTCTCCTCGATCGTCCGATCCGACCGGGCTTTAGCGACGATACATTCGTCGGCGCCTATCTGGATAATGGCCTGGGCTGCTTCGTCACCGCCGAAGTGGCGCGGCTGATCGCCGACGAAGGAGGGCTCGACAACGTCCGCTGTCTATTCACCATCGCCACCCACGAGGAGATCGGCCGCTTCGGAAGCCGAGTGCTCGCCGGTGAGTTTCGCCCCGATGTGGTCTTCGGTGTCGACGTCAACCACGACTACGATGCCGCCCCAGGCGTCGGTGATAAGCGATATACGCCATTGACGATGGGCGATGGATGCACGCTGTCCGTTGGCTCCATCGCCAGCGAGTTTCTGAATCGACTCGTCGAAGAGACGGCGCGAGAATACGATATCCCGGTTCAGCGCGACGTCTGCGGCCGCGATACCGGCACCGACGCGATGGCCGCTGTGTTGGCCAGTGTCGACGCCGCCGCCACTTCAATCGGATTTCCCATCCGCAATATGCACACGATCTCCGAGACGGGACATACCGGCGATGTCCTGGCCGCGATTCACGCTCTGGGAAAGACCATCCAGGCGATGGACGCCAAAAATGGCGGCAAAGGATTGTCGGCCGATGATTTTCGACAGGGCCATCCGCGCTTAGATCGCTCCGAGGATATGAGGTAGCCCATCGACTCTATCGTCGAGCGAGAGCGACTCGCTATCGTCGGAGTGGCCAAGAATTGCGGAAAGACCACCAGCCTAAACGCCCTCCTTCGCCTCCGCCGACAGCGTGATTTGCCGCCTCCGGCACTGATGTCTGTCGGCGTCGACGGAGAGTCCGAAGACGTTCTGTTGGGTACGGCAAAGCCGTCGATCTTTGTTTGCTCCGATCAGTGGGTAATCACCGCAGAAAATGCGCTTCGTCGCTCGACGGCTCGCGTTGAATATGTGCATCCGCTGGGGATCTCCACACCACTTGGCGAAGTCTTTGTCTGCCGGGTTATCGACGAGGGGACGATTATGCTCGCCGGGCTTCGCCATCGCCGCGAATTGGTGGAGGCCAGACGGGCTCTCGAGAACTTGTCGCCGCGCCCGATCTGGATTGACGGTGCCTACGGGCGCATCGTCGGCGCACATCCCGATGTCGCCGACGCTGTGGTGGTGGCCACGGGAATGATCGCTGCTTCCGACTTAAAAGAGGTCGTCGAAAAAACGGAATCACTGGTTTCTCGATTCGGCATTTTCGCCGAAAAAAGCGGCGAGCACCGAGCGCTTATCGATCGCGCCGTTGCTGAAGACCGCGTATTGGCCTTCGATGCCGAGCGCGACGTGGTCGAGCCGCCCATCGAGTCGGCCGTCGCCGGCCTTCGACGAATCGGCGACTGGTGGCGGCCCACCGTCGAGGCCGTCGCCATCCCCGGCCTCGTCAGCGATGGTGTTGCCGAGGCCCTCTTGTCTGTCGGCAAAGGCGCTGTACTCCTCGTCTCTGACGCCACGGCGATTCACGTCGACGACGGACTCTGGCACAGGCTTGAGCAGCGCTGGCAGGTGCGCGTCCGATCCGCGGTGAGCCTGGCCGGGATTAGCTTCAATCCCACTTCACCGGTGGGCGCGACGGTCGATAGTGAGGCGCTTGCCTCGGCGCTGCGAGAGATCAACCCCGACACGCCAGTCTTCGATCCGCTCCAACTCCTCGCCGAAGCCGCCTTTTAGTTGCGTCGTTTCCCGTTTAAGATGTCGCAGGTCGAAGGCTGACAAAGTTGTTGAAAAACGAATTTACATCACACCGAAGAGGATTGAAGTGAGCGACGATATCGGGGCGCGAGTAACTAATTTTGCCCGACAGATCGTAGATGTGCATCTTCCGGTGCTGGTGGGGCTGATGGCCGAAGGAGGCCAACAGCCGATGGAGCAGGCGGAGCGGGCCTCCCGCGTCGTCTCTCTGTTGCGCGGCGCGCAGGTCAAGGAGTCACTCTCAAAGGACGGACGGCCCGTGGCCGTCGAAGTCCAGGGCACTGGCAAATATCGCCAATTGGTGATCAACGGAAAGATGTTGGCTCGCGTCGACGACAGCGCATTGGCGAGCGCTGTAGCGGGGCCGCTGGCCCGTCTTCTCGATGTCTCGCCGGTGACGACCAGTCTCGTCTTGCAGATGGCGGATATCCGCGAGATGCGTGGCCTGGCCGGCACCCTGGGAAAGCAGGTCGA
>SKQC01000032.1 GCA_007119175.1 Myxococcales bacterium
GTCCCGGGGACCAAAGATCTGGACTGGTTTTATAGTATTTCTCATGTCTCTGGTCAGTGGACTACCGCTGCTTCATATCGCGCGGATCGACGCGCTGGGAGTGTATATGGTGGCCTGGCTTCTCTTTTTTGGGCTCGGCTGGTTTCTCAGAGCGTCGATTGGGCAGGATGCCGAGGAGTACGCGAATAGCCTCGTGATGGCTACGCCGGTCCTGATCGTAGTATTCGCCATGGTCATGGGAGCCCATATTCCCCTGGCTGTATTGACGACGCCCACCGTTTTGTGTGCCGGTGGGATTCTCCACCACCACGCCTACAGGTACGGACAGCAAGCTGCGTTGACCTATACCTACGATGGTAGTTTGCCCACTGGTGATTCGTCGTCGAGTCTTCTGGGCGGAGATGGAGGAGGCGGGGCAAGCGGCTCGTGGTAGCGATGCGGCGGCGTATCCGTCGGAATCGCAGTTCCTTACTTTAATTGTACTCGAAGTAGCCCGCTAACCCGGATTATTCATGAACCGTCTACTGCGGCTCATGAATAATCCGGGCTAATTTTTTGCATCTCATATGCAGATACTCTTCGCAGAGTACAGCGCTCGTTTTTAAGTGATGCACAAAACCGGGCCGATGTTGCGAGTACAAGATTGTAAGGAGCGGATTCCGGTTGCGTCTCACGAGCCGGGGTCTAATGATGAAACCGGGCGCGCTAACACTGAAACAGCTGAAACAGCTCCCGGGACTGGAGTCTTAGATGGTCGAGCATATGAGCAGCGAAGAAAGCTTAATAAAGAACGCAGCCGATGGCGACATGCGCGCATTTCGCGAGCTCTATGATCGCTACCTCGACCAGGTCACACGCACTGTGGGCCGATACCTCGGCCCCTGTCCACAGGTCGAAGATATCGTTCAAGAAGCGTTTATCGAGCTACATCGCAGTCTCGGCAACGTCTCCGATTATGGTGCCTTTGGCGGCTGGGTGTACCGAGTGGCGCGAAACGTGGCCATCTCCCATGTGCGCCGGCGACCGAAGTCGGTCAACTTTGTAGCCCTGCAAACTCTCAAGGAGCCCACCAGCCAGTGGAAAAAGCTCGCCGCACGAGAGAAGGTGCGCGCCCTGTATGCGGCCATGGATTGCCTGTCGGATAAGCAACGACAGGCGGTCATTATGTACGAAATCGAGGGCAATACACTCCAGGAGATCGCCGACGAGACGGATACCTCGATCAACACCATCGCCTCTCGGGTTCGTCGAGGTCGCAAGCAACTTTTAAAGGTCATCGAGCGTACCCTGTCGGTGTCGGACTATGAGACGGGGGAAAAGGCATGAGCAACCGACTTTCATGTAAAGAAATTCAGGCGTTGCTCTTCGAGCTTCAGCGAGGCGAATTGTCCAACCTCAAAGGCGCCGAAGTCGACGAGCATCTGCGCCACTGCAAGAGATGCCGGGAGTTGGTCATGAAGAGCGGCGATCTCTTCGACGCCGCCCGAGACGGCGACGCCGAGATGTGGGCTGATATAGATCCTGATCTGGTCTTCGACCGCGTCGAAGCCGAGCTGGGAGGAGAGTTTGAGGCGAGCTCATCTGATGAATTCGGGAGACTCGGCGAGTTGTTCGAGACAACCCGACAAGCCGACCGCGACACCTGGGCAAACGTCGATTCCGACGCGTTATTCGACCGGATATCAGAGCAGGTTGTCGAGCCATCGGGGGTCAATGAGGACACCGAAGAGCCGACAGCCGTCAGAACGACACGTCTTTGGCGGGTTGCAGCCCTGGGGGCTGTGGCGGCGGCCGTTGCAGCTATATTCGCCTGGTGGGGGATGTCGACAGATGAGCCATCGCCGGTAGCGCCGGAGTCAATCGAGGTCGCCGAGCAGGCCCCGGCCCAGCCAGCCGAGAGCGAGGAATCCGATGCCGGATCAGCGGCCGTGGCCGAAGCGGAAGATAGGCTCTCTCCGGCCATGTCATTGCCATCGATGAAACCGGCGGCATCGAAGCATGACGCAGTTCAGCTCTTTGGCAGTGAGGACGTGGATTATGACTTCGTCGAAGACGACCATCACGGCTCGGTAGATCTCAACCGGGGCAGCATGCTCGTTGAGTATTTACCCGGTTCGGAGTCGAGATTCTCGATGCGAGCTCGCTCTCATACCATCACCGTGGTGGGCACGGTCTTTTTCGTCGATATTGAGGACGACAAGGTATCGGTAGCCGTCTTTGAAGGAGCCGTTGAGGTGACGGGCCCCGACGGAGTGACCCGCAAGCTTGAGAGCGGTCAGTATGTCTCCGGTGATGATGATGGTTCACTTGCGGAGGAGTTGACCTCGCAATTGGTTCGCTATGTCGACCTTGAACTCCATCGTCAGGCCCTCCGCGAAGCGGCCAGTTCTGCTGATCCAGCACCGGCGGAGCCTGCCGAGGTCGCCGCGCACGCAGAAGCTGCCCCCGCGGATCATTCCACGGAACGCTCCGATGTGGAGGCAGGGGTGGCCGAAGATGTCGAGGTTGATAAAGCTGAAGGACCTGAGATCGATGAGGCTGAAGGACCTGAGGTCGATGAAGCTGAAGGACCTGAGGTCGATGAAATTGCAGTCGACGAGACGGCAGAAATGCCGAGGCCGGCTTCGTCGCGAGAACTGCGCGAGAAGGCACTGGAGGCGTTTCACCAGCGTGAATACCGGCACGCCACCGATCTGTTGGCAGAGGCGCTGGATAAGACGGCGCCCACCGATCGGACCAGCGCCGATATTCTTTTAGAGCTGGCCCGAATTCACCTGCGCGAGCTCGATGAGCCACAAAAGGCCGCCGACTATCTGCGACGTTTTGTCGAGCATTGGCCCGACGATCCGGCTGCTGAGACCATCAGCAAGCAACTCTGCGACATGGATGCCGTCGACAGCTCTGATGACATGCTCTGTCAGTAGGGGCCCGGGCTAAAACCTGGCGTTTAGGCCGAGCAATAGGTCGAGTTCGAAACGTCCCAGATCCATGACGACGCTCTGGTCGTTTCGGATCTGGCGTTGGGCGAGGCTGATTGCGCATGTAGCGTCGATGCGCAAGGCAAACCTGTCGTTCAAAGCATACCCGGCGCCGACCGTGGCGGCGATTGACCAGGGCGAGAGGGCATTGTGGAGGGTTGAGTCAGTACCACCGGTAACCCGGACCGGGGGCGCGGTGGATGGAGCAGGGGCGGTATCGCCGGAGTTGGCGGCATCGCCGGAGTTGGCGGCATCGCCGGAGTTGGCGGCATCGCCGGAGTTGGCAGTATCGCCGGAGTTGGCGGCATCGCCGGAGTTTTCAGCGTAGTTAGTCCCGGTCTGACTACCATCTTCGGCATAGTTTTCGGAGTAGTTGTCGCCGGACTCGGTAGCATTTTCTTCGCCAGAGTTTTCAACGGAGCCCTGGTTGATCGAAAATCTGGAGAGTCCGCTTTGCTGATCGTCGGTATGGTTTTCAGCAGAGAGTTGAAAAAAGCTCCTCCGCACTCCGCCTCCGATACTCAGGAATCCTCGCTGCGAGAAGGAACGCAGATGGGTGGCCCGCACCTCGATCGACCAGGGCCGGTAGCGAAACTGATAACCTCCGGAATCCATCTGAGCCACAGCGAGAGGCGCTCGCCCCACGACGTCGAATCCGAGTCTCGACCAGGCTTGCCACCGACCGCCGACGCGCATCACCGGCAAGGAGGCATTTGCCGTTGGAATCCACATTACACCGCCGATGGACTCCACCGAGAAGTTGGAGAGTCTCGATTGCTCTCGTCCCTCTTGTGATCTCGAAGCGCGGAGACCGTCGTTTAATCCAATGGCATCGGGACTCTCGAGAGCCTGAGTTGTGTCCGGTGTGGCGTCGCGAGATGACGTTACCTCTGGCTGCGGAGGTACGTCGATAATCCAGGCCAGGCGGGTGGCGACGGTAGCGATCTCAACCTGTTCTGCATTATGTGCCGCGACGAAGGGGGCAACGTCGTCCGCTCCTTTTAGCTGTACTTTACACGACGACTCATCGACTCGAGTCATGGCAATGATCCATTCTTCGTTATTCTCCCCATTTTTCGGAGCGAAGTCGACCGTGGCCGACGTGCGAATCCGCAACTCCTCGATGAGTTGGGCGCCAAATGCATCCGGACAGCTAGGCTCCTGATCACTTACCACGACCGACGGAATCTCGTCGGCCCATGCCGAGTCAAGTCCGACGATCCCAGCGAATAAAAAGATCGCGAGACTCGCGCCGAAGCGGATACCTAAATTGTTGCGTCGGACCCTCATCATTACCAATTATACCACGTAACGGGGGCTGGGATCACATCGATTCAACTCGGGAGTGTCATATTTGTTCACCACTTTGGGGGCGCTGACTGCCAGCCCGCAATGTGGGGCAATCTGACCGCACTCCATTGTAGGGAATGCCTATATCAGCTCATTCCGAGAATAGGGGCAAGATATTCTGGTATTCAATGCACAAAAAGCCACATCTATTGCGAGTACGTTAGTGACGCGGTGCGATGCGGTGATTTTTGTGCCCGGACACGATTCTTTTGACGCACTTAGACGAAGAAGATCATGAATTTTCGATGTCAAAACCGACGGACCCGGGTTGTGTTAAGCATTTCGACCTGGCTGGAATTGGGGGAATGCTGACTTCGTTGAACCAGTCAATATTCTCGATATTCGACCGTTATTACAGAGGATAAATGCTTTTGTTGGCGGGATTAAAAACGAAGTGATTTCAATCCTTTAGGGTGGATAGCGGAGAGGCCTTATGCTGGGTTTGGTTTCGAGCAATTTATTCGACGGAACGCGTAGCCCCTTTGGGCTGTTTTGTGCAGCTCTTGTGGGGCTGGTTCTCTTTGGTCCGGCCTGCACATGCAGTTCCGACGAGGTGACGCCGATCTCCGGTGAGGACTGTGACGAAGAGGGGGAAAGGGATGGGAATTTGATTTGTGAAGACGGTATTTGGGTCGAAGACGACGCCGATGTTTTCGAGGGTGACGCCGATATCGTCACCGACGCCAATGGCTTCGATAGTGACATCGATGATGATGTCGACGGAGATACCGATAACGGCGGTGACGTCTCCTGCGATGCCGAGTCGCACCGGGAGTTCTGCGAGCGTTACGAGGTAGAGTGTGGCTCCTTTTCGGGGCTCGACAACTGCGACGAGGAGCGGACCGTCCACTGTGGTGATCTCGATGGATTTCAGTGCGAATCACCTAAGCTCTGTGCTCACGCCGAAGACGACGACTATCTCGACACCAATCAATGCGTCTGTTTCTAACTCGACGAAGA
>SKQC01000376.1 GCA_007119175.1 Myxococcales bacterium
ACGAAGCGCTGGACGGCTTCGTGGACGGCGCCGGTCCATCCGCGGGCGCGGGCGTTGAGCAATACGGCGTAGCGCTTCGGCGCCGGCAGCGCTCGCAGCGATGGAGAGTCGAGCTTGTTGGGCATGAAGGGCTTATCCCTGTTGCAGATTGACGGCGCGGCCCTGTTTGGAGGACTCGAGATAGGCCAGCGTCAGCAACAGAAGTTGGCGCGCTTCGCCGAGTCCCAACAGGGGCTCGTCTTCTCCCCGGCAGGCACTGATGAAATTCTGGGTGGCGCGCACGAAGCTGTCCTCGAAGGCTGTGTTTCGCTGCCCGTAGTGGACTTTTCGGGCGTCGCGGCGAAGCTCCACCGGGGCCTCTAATTGGGTGGGGTCGGAGCTGCGGATGACGTGAATATCGCCGCGGGTTCCCTCGACGGTGACCAGGACTTCTAAGGGGTGATGGTCGGTGCGCATTTTGCGCTCCGGCGCGTAGTTGAAGGTCATCGTCCCGTAGCAATCCTGCTGGAAATGCTTCCACATCGCCACGGTGGGGGCGTCGAGCGCCAGATCATCTCGGACCGGCGTTTTTCCTCCCCAGACGTTGATCTTTTCTACATTGCCGATCAGAAATAAGGAGATGCAAAAGGTCTGATAGCCCACGTCGTATAGCATGGGCGTGCCGCCGGAGAATTCGGGGTTGAATCGCCACAATGCCTGCTCATCCTCCATGGCCTTAAAATCCCACAATCCGGTATTTCCCTTGCCGATCGTCATGGAGACGCGGATCGCCGTGGGGGTTCCGATCTCGCCGGCGTCGATGAGGTTTCGAGCGTCGAGAAGGGGCTTATAAAACAGACAGGGCTCATAGACCTGCAAGACCTTGTCGGAGGCCTCGGCGGCGGCGACGACCTTGTTGGCCTGTTCGACCGTCAGGGCGATGGGCCGCTCCACTGAGACGTGCAATTCGGCGTCGAGGGCGGTGATGATCTGGTCGGCGTGAAGATAGTGGGGGGTGAGGATCTCGACGGCGTCGAGCGCCGGGTTGGCGAGCATCTCCTCGTAATCGGTATAATAGGAGCTGGCGCCCCAATCGAGGGCTCGCTGAATGGCGCGATCTTCGTCGCGGTCACAGACGGCGATAATTTCGGCACGGTCGTCTTTTTCATACCCACGCGCGTGAAGATCCGCGATGCTTCCGACTCCCACGATTCCAACTTTCATACGCGCCATCGATATCTCCCGATTGCCACGGTAGTCCGGCTCACGGCATCGACTCGCCGATGCCTGACGGCTCGGCTCAATCGGATCCGGCTAGAGGAGCCCGGATCGCCTGTATAATGGGCCGAAAAATTCTTCCCCGTTATATGGCAGCGATCTCGGGATTGTCAAAACTGTTGTCCACATTCCTTCACGCTTGAAGTCTCGAAACAAGCTTTCATAAGTGATACGATTTCGCTAGATATTAGGCGCGTGCTGATGGCCACCCTGTTCGTCCGATAAAAGGTCGGTGGCGGCTTATTTTGACCGAAAAATGGTGTCACATCATGAATCTTCGTCTTCGATCGATCGCTGTCGCTTTAGTTTTTCTCCTCTCGATGGTGATAGCAGGGTGTACGGATACACCGGGAGCGGGACCGAATAACCAGCCCGATTGTCCGTCGGGCCAGGAATTCGATGAAGACGCCGACGAGTGTGTAGATAGTAACGGTGGGCCCGACCCGGATGCTGGAATCGAGGACGTGGAGACCAACCAGGAGCCCGGCAATAATCAGGAGGAAAATCCCTGGGGCGATAACTCGGGAGACGGCATTCCCAACCAATACGATAATTGCCCCGACCACTACAATCCGGATCAGACCGACACCTCCGGAGACGGGGTGGGCGACGCCTGCGATAATTGTCCGGATCACGCCAATCCCGATCAGGAGTATAGCGAGGACAACCCGGTCGACGATCGGGGCATCATCATGGGTGATGCCTGCGCGCCGGGTGTGACCTATGCCGATACGGTCACAGATACCACCGGCGACGGCGTCCCCGATATCATGGATAATTGTCCGGACGATCATAATCCAGCGCTGGACGTGGGCTGCGATTGTCCGCCGGACGACACCTATTGTACCGAGTGCATCTGCACCTGTCCGGACGATATGTATCCCTGCGACGGATGTGAACAGCTCGACTCATCGGGCGATGGCGTCGGCGACGCCTGCGATAATTGCCCCAATCACTACAATCCGAATCAGACTCAAGCGCCGGGCAATCCGACGGATGACCGGGGAATCACGATGGGCGATGCCTGCGCGCCGGAGCCCAATAATATTCCGATCTGCGAGACCCAGGATACGGAATTTCAGGAAATGAAACCCAATGTGTACGTGGCCTTCGATATCTCGGGATCGATGGGGTGGGATGCCCCGTCCGGAAATAGCCGAATGGAGGAGGCCCTCGACGGATTGGATCTGGTCGCCGAAGAGCTGGCCGATGATATTCGATTTGGGCTGGGAACCTTTCCCCATCCCTCGGCAGGCTCCTGCGATACGGCGCATATTCTCGATGTCGGCGAATATACGGAGTCCGAACTCAAGAGCACATGGGGAAGCTATACGCCCACGGGAGCGACGCCGATGTACGCCATCGTCAACGATATCCGGAATAATTACCGGCTCGATGACCCTACGGATGACTTCGACGACGATCGCGTCAAGGCGGTCCTGCTCGTCACCGACGGGGAGGCCAATTGCTCGGGCGGAAATTCCCAGCAAAATGTGGAAAATGCGTTGAGCGACATCTACGACCAGGGCGTTTTGACCTTTGTGGTCGGCTTTAATATCAGCGATCCGAGCCTGGAGGCCTACGCCAACGCTGGCGGGACCGGAGCGGCAACGGAGTACGGAGGGCACTTTCTGGCCAATGAGGGCGACGAATTGGCGGAGGCGATGAGCGATGTGGCCGACCTTTTGGTCAGTTGCTCTTATACGCTGGATCCGGCACCGGAGGATGAAAATAAGATCTGGATCGAGGTCGATAACGACTACTACCTCGATACCGACAGCTACCACTACGACACCGGTGATAATATCCTGACCCTCAGCGACGCGGCCTGCGATGAGGTGCGCGATATCGAGGGTGACGAGCTGCAGATCGAGATCAAAATGGGCTGCGCCTCCCAATGTGTCCCCGAAGAGCCGGAGGGCTTATGCGATATGTGGTATGAGACCTGCGGTGAGGATATCTGCGATCCCTGCGAGCCCGAAGTCTGCGATGGCACGGATAATAATTGCAGCGGCGTCGTCGACGACCATTGTCTGGAGTGCAGCCTATATCAGGAATCCTGCGAGACCACCGCCGATTGCTGCGAGCCCTTCGTGTGCAACGACGAGGGCTATTGCGACCGCGAATGCTACCCGCTGGGTGCGCCGTGCCGGTCAAGCGATGAATGCTGTGACCAATGCGCCATCCAGTCCGGCGAAGAGGTCGGCGAGTGTATCTCGGGATAATAGACCGGGGTTTTCGATGGGTGAGATAAACCTCCCCCAAAATCTTAATGCGCCTGCAGTTTAGGCGCCCAAAAATAGACGAAGCTACGGGTCACCCGGCGATCCATTACCGGCTTTCGGCTCAGTCGGGCTCGGCAATAGATCGAGCATCCAGAAGCGATTGCGGGGGGTGCAGCTCGAGGTAATTTGAGCAGTATCGGCGGACGTTGGCGGCGTCGGCAGCGGTGCGATGGGCGTTGCGGGCGTCGCGCTTGGCCTTTTGAGCGGCGTTGGTGGTCGCCGAATGGCTGATATAATGGGTTGAGACGTGCTCGATGACCGGCTCGTCGTCTCCGTGCTCCATCCAGATTGGAAGGGCCACCAGGGCCGCACCAACCACTCCCGCCACGCTTGTTTGAATAAGCCATTTTGGGCAGATCATCGTCACACCTCGTCGCCTGAGTGTTGTTCACGTTCCCTTTAAATGTGGCCGCCACAGCGCTTCGGTAAAGAATCGAGTCCTTTTGTCGACAGGGGAATGGCTCGTCATTACCCCCTGTTTATCGCTACACTTGCATCGAACTCCACAAAGTCGGGTAATCTGGATGGCGATGAATCGACGAACATTTCTCGTTGCCGGGGGGCTTTCAACGCTGGGCGTGATGGCCGGCTCGGCAGTCTATCGGGTGCGCTCGGTGTGGTGGGATCAAGAGACGGCCGGCGACTATCAGATGCTGAGTCGGCGCGAGGCAGAGATTGCGGAGGCGATGGCTGACGCCATGTTCCCCGGAGACAATCGGGGGATGCCGAATGGAACGGAGGTGGCCGTCGTAGAGACCTTTGATGATTACCTGGCGGCCATTAATCCCCACACCGCCAATCTTCTTCGTTTATTGCTGCATACGATCGATGAGATGGCTGTGGTCTCGGGGCTTTCGATGACCCGTTTTCATCGCCGCCCGCGACAGGAGCGAATCGATATCTTAAATGCCTGGGATACCTCAAAAATAGGCGTGCGAAGAGAGGTGTTTCAGGGATTGAAGATCATTTTTGCCATGGGCTATTGCGAGTCACCGGCCGTGATCCGTGCCGCAGGCATCGACTATGAATGTGGGGCCTGGCGGTGAGTATTCTCGATTATAGCGCAGCCGACCATCTGGGCGGGGCATTGCAGACGGCAGATACATTTGGCGAATATGGCGAGGAGGTCAGCGAGTCGGTAGACGCCGTGATCATCGGCGCCGGGCCGTCGGGATTGGTGGCGGGGACCGTCCTTGCCGAGGCCGGTCTAAAGGTGGTGATCGTGGAGGCCGGCCGATACTGGCAGCACGAGTCGTTTCGGCGCCGGCAATCCTGGGCGGCGAAGCATCTGATGCAAGACCAGGCCACGCGAATCATGACCGGCAATGCCTTTATCCCGGTGGCCTCCGGATGCGGCGTCGGCGGCGGTACGCTGGTCAATTCGGCGATCTGTTTTCGGGCCCCGGAATGGGTCCTCGACGAGTGGGTAAAAGACTGGGGCCTCGATTATTTCGAGGGCGATGAACGCCGGGCATTATTCGAGGAGGTCGAAGATGTCATCGGCGTGGATGCGACAGCTCCGGAGGTGGCCGGAGAAAATTCGCTGATCGCCCGGCAGGGATTTTCGGCGCTGGGAGTAGAGCACGGCTTTATGCCGCGAAATGCGCCCGGTTGTGTCGGCTGTGGGACCTGTCAGACCGGTTGTCCGGTCGGCGGAAAATCGACGGCAGATCTGACCTGGTTGCCCCGGTTTTTGCGCGCCGGAGGTCGGCT
>SKQC01000407.1 GCA_007119175.1 Myxococcales bacterium
CGAGGCAGAAGACGTCGACGAGGCAGAAGACGTCGACGAGGCGCCAGTCGAGCAGGAATCCAATGCCGAGTTGATTGATACACTAGACGGCGAGGAGGACGTGGCGGTCAGCGAACCGGTCAGCGAACCGGTCAGCGAACCGGTCAGCGAACCGGAAGGCGCCGAAGACTCGCAGTCCGTACGCGAGGAAGCGCCGACAGTGGAGGTATCGACCGAGGTCTTCGCTGCCACGGTGAATCAGATGAATCAGAGCTCCGTGGTCAAAGAGGAAGCGCCGCAGTCCAGCACCAATTCGAATCCACCGTTTCCACAGCAACACCAGGCGGTGGCCACCGCAGCCGATGCGGCAGTCGCCGATGCCGAGGAGCCGGCGACGGACCCCACAGATGAGCAAGTAGGACGTCAGAGAAGCGAGACATCACCGGGCATGGCGGCCGTCGACTCCAAGACGACGACCACCGAGGAAAGCGGGGAGTTTGAGATGTTTGCGGCGCCCGCTTTAAGCGGTCGCACCACAACCTCTCGGGTCGACTATTCATCGCCGAACTCTGACACGTCGACCGTCGTCGAAGAATTCGTCAACGAATGTCCGGGCCTGAAGGCAATGGCCGTACTATCTACGGCCGACGACTCAATCGGCGAGTATATCAACCTCGGCTACGACTCGGAATTCGACGAAGGAGCCGTTACCTCCGGATTGAGTGACGTGTTGAATCGGGCGCGCCGATCGGTGCAGGCGATCAACAGCGATGATCGGGTCCGGGAGTTGCAACTGGTCCTCGACGATGAATACCTCTTGATGCGGCCCATCGAGGATCGACCGCTGGTTCATGTGGCCATCGTCGATCGTCAGGTGAGTCTGGGGATTGCGTTGGTGCTGATGCGCCAATTTGGCAAAAAATACGTCGCCGCCTGAGGGCCTGTGAAGAGTTTTGCAAACCGAGGAGACGAATCGATGAGTGGATCACTGAGCGAATTGCTCAATGAGTTGGCCGACCAGCTTCCGGGGTGTCTGCATACCAGCGTCATTGACGGCCAAACCGGCCTGGCGCTGGTCTCGGTCTCCGAAGTCGATGCTCTCGACGCCGCCGGCACCGATGCCTACCACAACGATCTGTATCGACTCAGTGAAATAGCACTGCGCGATACTCCAGTCTCAGCTCAGGTCAATGACGTCGTCTTGAGTAGCGACGAGGGCACCTTCGTCTCCATTCCCATCGGTAAGTCCGGTTATCGCTGGTTGGTGGTCACCGGTCGGGATGCCACGGTCGGATTTGTCCAGGCGCTGATGCGAAAGCATGTCGCACGCATCGGAGACAGCCTGAATACATTGACTGAATAGTTGAAATTAGCGGTGGGAATGTCGCTCAGCGAAAGAGCTGCGCGGCTGTGGTAACCGGCAGAAGTAAGGTGACACAGGTTCCCTTTTTGCCGGCCGATTCGATCTTCCACTCTCCGCCGGCATCGCGCAGCGCCTCGCGGGCGTGGGCCAGGCCGAGGCCGAGCTGACCGGTCCGGGTCGTAAAGAAGGGGTCTCCGGCGCGCTTCTGGACCGATTCGTTCATTCCCTCTCCGTTATCAATGACCTCAATGTGGGCAAATCCCTCGTCGACTTCGGTGATGACGACATCCACTGTCGTGTCTGCCGGCGAGGCGTCGAGCGCATTTTCGACGATGGGCAATAAGATGCGTTCCACATAGGACGCGGAGACCAGCGTCGAGGCGGCCACCTCGCGCAGATCGCAGTCCACGGACACGTCATCGGTTCCCCAGGTGGTAATGACCCGGGAGAGATCGGAGAGGCGGACCGGAGAGTCCTGGTACTCACCGGCGTTTTCAATATCGTCGATACCGGTAATGACCCGATTGAGCGCAATCTTTAATTCCTCGGTGGCACGGACCATGCGTGGCGCCGATTCGGCGGCGATCTCCGGTGCGTCGCGCAGGGTTTCTGCCAGCAGTTGCAGGGTCGTCAGCCGGTTTTTGAAATAACTGGACAGAGATTCCTGGGCATCGGAGAGGATTTCGCGGCGTAGCCGGCGAAAAGCCCAGTCGTGGTTTTGCTGCAGTGCCGAGTCGTCGACGACAAAAAACTTCACGGCGCCCAGCGTCGTGTCGCTGTCGCCGTTGACTGGCCAATATCGAAACCATCGCCGGGTTCCGAATGGTCCCCGCACGCGCAGGTGGTATTCTGTGGCGCCATAGGTGTGGCGAAAAATTCGATGCAGTTCCAGATAGGGCGGATCCGACGGGTCACAGAGATGGAAAATGGAGGGGGTCGACTGGCGATTATCCAGATGCAGGCTGCGCCGAAAGAAGGCGGGAGCACGCAAAATGGTCCCGTTCTCGGCGAGAACCAGTAGTCCTCCGGGGCCGTCGATGTCGGTCAGCGATTGATCAGGAGTCATTTCGGTCGCCATAAGCGATGAGGAAGATCAGTCAATACTTCCAGGTCAGGCCAGCACCAAATATCTGCGTGTGCGTGCTCCACTGGCCCTCATTTTGCGGATTGCCCGGTGGGTGTCCCTGTCTCTCACATGCGTCGGCCTCGAAATCGGGCCCCCGACAGGCGCTCAGGGGAATCGCGTTATACACCTCGCCATTGGTGACGGTTCGGCTCGGCGAGAGGATCAGGGTATAGCCCAGATCGAGGGTGAGATTCGATGGCAGATGCAGGGTTGCTCCAGCGCTCGGCGCATAACGCTCCCAACTGACGAAATCAGCAGAGGTATACGCCACGGGTTGAGCGGCGGTCTCCAAAAAGCCGCCGGTATGAGCGGTCAACCAGGAGTTGACACCGAAGCTAAATCCGGTGCGAAGGCTGAGCGTGTCCTGATATCCCTTGCGCTGGTACATCGGATACAATTCGAATTGATGATTGACAGCGCCCACCTCGAGATCGCCTTCGAGTTCGAGGCGAAAGTGGTCGACGAGCGACCAGTTCTCCCAGACAGCGTTGATCTCCAGATCCCATCTGGGCAATCGCCCGTCGGCGGGGTGTTCGCCTCCCTGCAATCCCCAGCCGACGCGCAGAGAGCCGGCCTGCCAGGTCTCGAGATGGAAGGTATCGTCCGTCAATGCCACTTCCAGACTCTCCAGGTCGTCCGAGAAATCCACATCGGCGAAGCCGGTGAGATCCCAGCGGATGGGCGGGCGGTACGATGCCGCCACTCGCATCGGGCCGTCAGTATAGGCGATCCCGAAAAATCCCGTCGGCGCGAGCCCCGATAGATCCTGGCCGCGCACAAATGACTCATTATCCGGATCTTCTTCCCAGGGCCTACTGGCTCCGGTATCGGCTTCGACGACCACCGAAAAATCAGAGGTCTGATACGCTCCCGCCAATGTCACGCCCAGGTCGAGCTGACGCTCGTCGCCAAGATCGAAGGCGTAGCCTACGCCGACTCCGGCGTAGGCGACGATCATGTCGGTCTCTACGACTATTCCCCGGGTGGCGCCGATTCGTTCTGCCTGGCAGGTGCCGTCTTCGATTACCCCGTAGCAGGGATTTCCATACGCCGGAGGGCCGAAGACCCCGGCGCCCACTGACAGCGACTCCGGTCCCACATCAAAGCTCACGGCACCAAAGGGAAGTGGAAATAGCCCGGTCTGATTGTGAGCCGGATCAAAGACGTGGGTCGGAGCCTCGTCGTCGGGATTGATATAAAAATCGTCGCGCTGAAAATCGACATCGAGGCGCAAGGCGTTGGCACTCACCAGAACCTGGTTTCCGTCTACGCGCGACAGTAGGGCGGGGTTGAAATAAAGCGCCGAGGGGTTGTTCATGTGGACGGCCCCCGTGCCACCGCGCGCCAGAGAGCGCGGGGTGTTTTCACCGACCTCGAATCCGGCTCCGTAGGCCGTGCTCGCCACGAGCATGCAGATGGTGGTCAGGAGAGCAAAAAGACCGCGATCGCTCAGGCGAAAATGACCGTTCATAACATCTCTTAAGGCCGGGCAAATACCAATTATCAGGGCTTTTTAGACAATGTGATCAGTCCGTCGACGCAGAAGCAGTGGTGGAGGCATCTGATTCGCCTTCTTCTGGCTCTTCGTCCTCTTGATCATCTTGATCATCTTGATCGTCGGTGGTCGACGTCTCGTCGTCATCGGTGTCGTCCCCCGATGGATCGGCAACTTCGCTGCCGTTTTCGGCGTCTTCGGAGCGTTCTTCGTCGGAGTCATCGTCGGAGTCAATGTGGTCCGAGGCGTCTTCGGAGTCAGGCGCGTCGCTCTCGTTTTGATCGTCATCGGCATCGGAGGTCAATTCCTCACTATTGCCGTCATCTGTGACGGCACTCTCTTCCGATGACTCCAGTGGCTCGTCGATTTCCTCATCGAAATCGGGGGGACGGGTAAAGATACTTGTGGGTTCCCGCTCGAAATCGGCGACGATTTCATCGTCTGGTTCGTCCACCGGTGCTTCCACGGGAACCGTCGGCGGGTTTTCCTCCGGTGACTGGTGACGCCACCGATGGACTGTGTCGACTAATTGCTCGATGTAGCGGTCGCGTTGCGTCAGCTCTTGTCGAGTGCGGAAGAAAAGATCCTGCATCTCCGTGCGCACCTGTTCATATAGATGGGTCATATGATTGAGTTGCTCACGGATCTGTTGCCAATTCGGGGCCGGCTCTGCCTCCCTGACGGAGGTCGAGACACGATCCAATGTCATCGGTTCTTGCTCAAGATTGGTCGTTCCCCCGCGAGGAGCGGCTGTATCGCGGTCGTCGATGGGGCGAAATTCAGAGGTTTCGGTGCGCTCTCTAAACTGGTCGTTGGTCCCGGAATTGACCGGCGCAGCGCTCTGATCGGGGTGCTGGCGCAGCTGCAGGTCTGAGAAAAGCTGGTGGAGCCGGTCGACCAGGCCGCGATAAGGCATCTGGACTTCTTGCAAAGTCGGTGGCGGCATATGTTCGTCGCCGCAAAATAACAATTCCACAGAGGCCGGCTCGCCATCGCGATCGCAGAGGCGTTCATCGACTTTGATCCATCGTCCGGCCCGCTCGTCGGTCTGCTCCGCTGAGCCTTCCTTGGAGGCCGGATCGTCGCCTACCCACAGGCCGCTCTCGTCGGTATCGCCGGTATTGCGCCGGGTGACGTGTTGTTCGTCGTCCAGGGCATGGTCGAAGACGAAGCTGTAGCGCGGGCGCTGGACCAAAGAGACGATGGACGGGAAAAACTCGTCTAGATTACCAATCTGGGGAACTCGCTCGCCGGTGCCCCCCAGGGATAATTCCTCGCCCTTTGTGCCGTAGCCGTAACGGGGCAGAAGACTTTCGATTCCGTCTGCATTTCGCCGCTCGATGGCGCAGATATACTCGCCGCCGGCGCGCAAGACTCGCGTCACCTCCAACAACAGGCTTGGGTCCGTGACCGGCGAGGTCGGATCGAGGCATAGGACCATATCAAAGGCATCTTCTGGAAAATCGAGTTCTTCCCAGAACATGACGTTGAAATTCAACCCCTGTTTGGCGTGTTTGACCCGGGCAAGTTCGAGAACCTCCGGGCGGTGATCGATGGCGTTGACGCTCTTTGCACCCATCTCCAGAAGTAGCGAAGAGCCGATGCCCGTGCCACAGCCGATGTCGAGAATCTGTTTATCCTCCACTCGCTCCGACATAAGCACGTAACGGGGAAGGAGACTGTGCCACTCTCCTTCGAGGGTATGAACACCAAAATATCGAGTCATGGAATCAACGCCGCTGCGAGAAAATTTTTTCTGGTCGTCGCGGCGTGATTATAGGGCAGGTATCTTCGCAGGCGCAACTACGCCGAGAAGATCTCTGTGATATTTTCAGGTCAAAAACGCAGGCCCCACTCCGCGCGATAGCGGATCCAGCGATAGGTCAGCCACAATGTCACCGGCCCGCCGGCCAGTAGGATATAGGGGCTCATTACGAGGCATAAAAGGGCGGTGACGGCCGCTGAACCGGCGGCGGCATAGCCCTTTTGCTTGGCATTTTTTTTAGTCAACTCCGTGCGGCGCATAAAATACTCCGTTGTTGGACGTCATCAGTGGCAACGGGTGTCTTCAAAAAGGGGCGTCGTCGTCGCAGCACGCCGATCGCGATATCGTCTGCCGCCAATCACGATGAAGATGACTGGTCGGGCGCCCGCCGTCGCAAGCCCTGCACCAAGTATAAACACGACAGGTCGTGGAGAAGATTCCGCACCGGCCGGGATCGTCGATGAGCCTACACCTGTCGGTGGTGCGATGAAAGCTGCGGAGTACAAAGACCTCGGTGTTGACGCATCGGCCTTCGCACGGCAGATCATGGGCAGTCGAACTCGGGCACCTTCACTGCCACCACCGTGTGGCGTCATATGCGTGGCCAATGCCAATTCGGATTTTTTCAGGAGCCGTAGATGCAGTTTTCAGATCTCAAGGTGGGGGTCCTCAAACGCCTGCCAAAAAATACCATCAGCCGGGCGTTCGGGGTGGTCAGTGAGGTGGAGTTTCCGTCGCCTTTTCAGGCGCTGGTCAATCACTCCTTTGCTGCCCTTACCGGCGTGGATACTGGCGAAGCAGAGCGTCCCCCGCAGAGCTACGAGTCATTGAACGCCTATTTTACCCGGCGGTTGCGACAGGGGGTGCGTCAGGTCGAGGACTGCGACGAGGAGTCACTTGTCAGCCCTGTCGATGGGCGTCTGGGGGCATTCGGTGCGATCGAGGACGGAACCCTCTTTCAAGCCAAGGGGCGTAGCTACCCTCTATTGGAACTTGTCGACAGTGCTGAAGAGGCGGAGCGATTTCGCGGCGGGTGGTATGCCACGATTTATCTATCACCGCGCGACTATCATCGCATACACTCACCGGTCTGCGGGGAGATTGCGAAGATCAGTTATATTCCGGGTCATCTTTTTCCGGTCAATCCCTTCGCGGTGGAAAATATCGACGATCTCTTCGCGGTCAACGAACGGTTGATTACCTATCTGGAGACGGCGAAGCTGGGGCGGGCAGCGGTGATCAAGGTCGGCGCTACCTGTGTGGGACGAATCGGGCTCAGTTATGACGGGTTCGAGACCAACCGCCGGTTTCGCCGACGCCGCGAATTCGATCCTCCCTCGCAGGTGGCCATGGAGCACGGCGAGGAATTAGCCGTATTTAACCTCGGTTCGACGGTGATCGTTTTAGTAGAGGCCGCCGACTTTCAGTTCGACGACCAATTTGGTGCCGGCGATATGTTGCGCATGGGCCAGGGACTGGGAAGCCTGGGAGCTGCTTTCTGAAAAAGACATCGCCAGACTGTTTTTTCCTCGTAGGGAGGGCAAATCGCCACCATCGACCAGCGCCAGGCCCCCTCGGCAGATCTTGACGTCGATCGGGGTGAACCACTTGTGAGGGACTGGCGGCTGCGGTACACTCCCGGGCAGAACCATCCGGGCCAGTGATGGTGGTCGTCCGACGACATGCGCTTTGGAATTTTGCGATAAAAAGTGGACACCTCGGGTAGTTGATCACTCGACTGATAGAGGAGCGGAGATACGTGGCAGAATCGGCTGACAAGACCCCGTCGGAAGACTCGACTCTCGACGAAGATAGCGAAGTCGTAGAACTGACTGACGAAGTCGGTGCGACGACGCCGGTGAGTCTCGAGGAGGATGAGTTCGACTCCATGGGGCTGGAGATGCCGGAGTTTAAAGTGCCGGGGCAAGAATCGTCTTCGAGTGCCGAAAGTACTGGCGGCGATGAAGAAGAGCCCCAGAAGACGGAACGACTGCCCCGGGAGGCGCTGGAGAATATCTCCGCAGACGCCAAGATAAAGGCGTCGGAGCGCGGCACCGAGTCAAATGATGGGGAATCCGATTCGGAGTCCGCCGAGTCCTCATCAGCCGATGCGGAAGAGCTCCAAGAGCCGGACTACGACCGGCAGGCGATGGTCAAGACCATTCAGATGGACGCCTTCGACAGGGAGGCCGTCGATAATCTGGGCAAACAGGCAGATGGGAATATTCGCGCTGTTCTCAACGATGCCCGATTCTCTCCAGAAATCATCCCCTTTCCACCGCAGGTTCTGGTCAAAAAATGGCGGGAGGGACTGCCCGGTGAGGTCGAACTCATTGTCAGCGGGAAAGAGGCCGTCGATGCGCCGCCTCGATCTCGTCCGGAAATTCCCACCGACGACGCCAATGAGAAGGAGCCGGGTAAAGCAGGGCAAGCAGAGGGCGAAGTCGACGACCCGCCGGAATTGCCACCCGGCCCCGACGCAGCTGCCGAGTCGGAGGTCCCCAAGGGACTTCATCAAGAGGAGGGCGACTCCGAGCCGATAGAGCTCAACGACGAGGTCGTGGAAGTCGACGAAGCACCGGCTGTACCACCGGAATCTCCGCCGAAGAAGAAATCGCAAAAGAGCACTCAAAAATCGGCCCGCGCTGAGGTGAAGGCAGACGCTAAATCGGCGGCCGATCAGGGTGACTCCGAGATGCGCGGACTCGTCCAGGAATTGCTGGAAGAAGAAAAAGAACAAAAGGCGTCGAAGACGGCCAGAATTCGTCCCAAAGACGTCTGGTTTAAGAATGTGTTCAACGAAGAATACCTTCGTTCGGTTCCGAAAAATATTGCCGAGATCACCAAAGACGACGTCGACTTTATCGAATCGAGTCTGCGCTTAAAAAAGAAGGCGCGAATCCTGGACCTGGCCTGTGGCTTTGGACGTCACTCTATCGCGTTGGCGAATCGGGGCTACGAGATGGTGGGCCTCGATCTGTCGAGGCCACTATTGGAGCGGGCGCTGGAGGTTGCCAAGGCGCAATCTTTGAGCGTCAAGTTTCTGCGCGGTGATATGCGGGAGCTCAATTTCTCCGGGATCTTCGACGGATGTTTTATCTGGGATACGTCGCTGGGCTATTTTGACGACCGTCGCAATCTCGGCGTTTTACAAGGGGTGGGGCGCGCTTTGAAGGTGGGCGGCCGGCTGCTTATTGACGTGGTCAATCGAGACTTTGTGGTGCACCGAACACCGACCCGGTTGTGGTGGGAGGGCACGGGCTGCATTTTTCTGGAAGAAAGCGAGTTCGACTACCAGACCAGTACCCTGCAGGTGCAGCGCTCTTATATCTATGAGGACGGCTCACCGCCACTGGAACAGACCAGCTTTATCCGTCTGTACAACGTCCACGAGCTGCGGCAGATGTTGCACGTCGCCGGCTTTAAGGTGGTGGAGGTCAGCGGGGCGAAGCATTATAAAGGCCAGTTTCTCGGCGCCGCCAGCGAGCGCATCATCGTCCTCGCCGAAAAGCGCAAGGCAAAGCGCCGCCGGCCCGGGCGCGCAAAGAAGGCGACCAAGCCGGTCAAAAAACCCGATCAGTAATTGTAGGTAATCAGGGGGAGGTCAATTCTCGTCGACGATCGGTTCATCGTCGACGCTGGCCAATTCGAGAAGTCCCATCTCGGAGGACACAAAACCCCCGGCAGTTTGTTCGTATAGGCCGCCGAAGAGAAATTCTTCGTCTTCGGCGAGATTGGCACTGGCAATAAGTTCGTTTTCATAGCCTACGACCATCATCTCCAGATCGTCATCGGGATGATCGCGGATAAAAAAGTGGGGCTTAGGGCAGGGCTCATCGCCGCCGGGTTCACAATCGTCGCCCTCAAAACGGGAGATAAATCCCCGGACCTCGACGTCTTCCTCCAGGTATTGGTCGCGATTTCCGATCAGGCCTTCGACTCGAAGCGACCCGTCATCGTTGAATTCTCGGATTTCAAATGCCGACTCCGGCGGTGGAGAAGGCAGATCGACGACGGCTTCCGGTAGGTCGGGATCTGGCGGAAATTCATCAGACGGAAGCTCGGGACCCGATCGCTCGCAGCCAAGGCCTGGAAGGGCGATGAGGAGGATGAGCGCAGCGAGGCAGCAGGAGTTGAATCGTGTAAGAGTTCCCATGGACTTATCTCCGATTGCGACGGCCACTAACCGGTGAGCGCATGCGCAGGGGCCTCGACGACCACCTGCAGCGCCGGGTCGGTTGCCTGTTATTTTCGCGCCGGTTCTGCAGTGATTTTGTGTCCTTCCCAGTCCTGTCCGTGGAGTGCAGCGACGATGTCGTCGAAATAATCCTCTCGCACGTGGATAAAGGAGTAGGAGCTTTCGACGTTGACCTTGCCGAAGTCCTCCGGGTCCATTCCCGACATATAACACAGCATTTCCACCAATTCCTTGGCCGAGTCGAAGGCGTTTCGCCCGATATTCATATACATCTTCTTGGTTTCCGAGGGACTGTCGACGGCCGGTGCTGCTGCGGTGATCTGATCCATATCTTCATCTCTATCATTGGTGGATTTTGAGCTGCGAGTTCGCTTTGGTTTATCGGCGTCCGAGCTCTTTTTTCGGGTTCGTCGCCGTTTGCGCGATCGCCCGTTGTCCTGCCCGTTGCGTTTTGATTTAGAACGTCCTTGTCGACGCGACTTTGTTTCGCCGTCTTTCTGGTCGCGCTTCGATGATTGGCGCTTTTTCTTTGGTTTATCTTTGTCGGAGCCAGACTTGCCACGGGAGTGGCGTTTTGTCTTCGGCTCTGCAGCTTTCGTCGCCCGAGGCTTGGCGCGGCCGTTGGTGGCGCGCTGAAATTCGCCTTCGACGACACTATCACCGAGTGACAAAAGCCGCGCCACCAGGCGGGTGCGGTCAACTTTGTCGTCAATCTCCGGGGAGCCCACCAGCAGTTGCTCTGCCAATTTGATATGAGCCCCGTAGGGAAGGTAGTCGACCTTTTCCAGCTCCTCGTCGAGCGCAAATAGGGCCCGGCGTTGACGTGCGTCCATAATCTGTCTCGTCGTCGGAAGGCTGCGCTCTTTGAGTTTTACGTCGTACATCTTTTTGACCTGAAAGAAGGTATCGACCTCGGTGGGAGCAATGAGGCTGATTGCCTTTCCCTTCTTTCCGGCTCGTCCGGTGCGCCCGGTGCGGTGGATATAGACCTCCGCGGAGCCGGGCAGCATATAATTGATGACGTGACTCAGGTCGGTGATGTCGATCCCTCGCGCCGCCACGTCGGTGGCGACAATATAGTCGATCTTGCCCTCTTTGAGTAAGCGAAGTGTCTTCTCCCGTTCTTTTTGAGGTAGATCGCCGTTGAGGACTTCGGCACGATAGCCGTGGCGCTTTAAAAAGTCGGTCACCGAAAAGGTATCGCGGCGCGTATTGGCAAATATCAATGCGCTGTCAGGCTCTTCGAATTCCAGGACCTTGAGCAGGTCGCGGGGCCGACCGACGCCGCGCACACTATAATAATAATGGGTGACGTCCGTGGCGGCCACCGAGTCTGAGGACAGCGAGACAAACTCGGGATAAAATAATATTTTGTTGGCCAGTGCCTCGATCTCACGGGTGATGGTCGCCGAGCATAAAAGGCTCTGTCGTTCCTCGGGGAGATACTCCATGACCGACTCGATATCGTCGCGAAAGCCCATGGACAGCATCTCGTCGGCTTCGTCGAGCACCAGGATGCGAAGTTGACTCAAGTCCAGTCGCTTTTTCTCACATAGATCGAGAAGGCGTCCCGGCGTGGCGACGACGATGGACGCCGTTTCCAGCGCTTTGTACTGGCGCTCATAAGAGGTGCCGCCATAGATGGCGGTGGCCTTTAGATCCTTGAATTGGCCCAGGCCCTCGAATTCTCGGCAGACCTGTTTGGCCAACTCACGAGTGGGGGTCATCACCAGCACGTCGATTCGGCCCGGCTTCGGCTCCAGCATCTCGATGACCGGGATGGCAAAGGCTGCCGTTTTACCCGATCCGGTCTGCGATTGCAGAGTCAGGTCGATGCCGGCCAAAATCAGAGGGATCGCCTCCACCTGAACCCGAGTAGGGCGGTGGTACTCCACGGAGGAGAGGGCGCGACGCATTTCGTCGCTGAGATAAAAGTCGTCAAAAGTGCGGTCTTCGGTATTGAGCATGTGCCTCTTTCTCGAATGGGGGAGGGCTAAAACTGGGAAACCGACACGGAGCCAATCCTTATATGATGAGCCCGCAGCGCGCAAGGCCCGGGGGGATAGCTCGAGGCGGTGTGTGTCCTAAAGTTTTCTCGGGGATCACTGGTCACGTTGGCGCCGATAAGTGTCGATAGCCTCGATGAGAGATTCCAATTCGTCGTCGATGACCTCCCGGGTCTCACCGTCGATCGGTGCTGTGCCCGGGGAGGCGCAATTGGCTCTGCTCGGCGCCGGTACACCGGTGGTTGGCGAGGAATTGTGGGAGCGAAGCGTCGTCCCGGCCTGTGGGTTGTGCTCGATATTGAGGGTCTCGATAGTCCAGGGGGAAAATTTGCGAAGACGTCGCAGCAGCAGCATTGGTGAGCGACGCCAGTCGTCGACGAGTTGGGCATCGCGAGCCTCGACGTGCAATATTTTATCTTTAAGCCGGATCGGTGAGCTGATGTGGGCGAGCGACTCTCCGACCAGGGCCGGCCAGACCTTCGCTAATAGAGCCGGTGTGGCCTCCGGCAGTGTGCCGCTGCGGGCACTCTGACGGGCGATATCGCGAAGAAGTTCATTCCACATAGCTGGTTTGTGCCTCGGGTTGGCTTATTTTATCTTCATGGTGCCACAACGGACGGTGCGCCGTCGATAATCCCGGCGTCGCCGGTTTGCGGGAAAATCTGTTGACAGCCCCCGGGTAGATGCCTATAACCCTCGTCCCTTGGCGGCAGGTGCCGTTAGAGAAAATGCCCATTTTCAGGCACGTAGCTCAGTGGGAGAGCGCTTCCCTGACACGGAAGAGGTCGGCGGTTCAATCCCGCCCGTGCCTACTTATCGACGACCATCGGATGATGACGGTCGCCAACCACAGGAGAAAATCATGCCGAAGATGAAAACCCACAAAGGTGCTGCAAAGCGATTTAAAGTCACGAAAAGTGGCAAGGTCAAATACCGCAAGATGAATCGCAGCCACATTTTGACGCATAAAAATAAGAAGCGAAAGCGACAGCTGCGCAAGTCGGCGTATCTCAACAATACCGACGGCAAGCGGATTAAGGAAATTTTGAACAAATGACAGCGCCGGCGACCAGCAGTCGCCGTCGTTGCAAATACGAGTAAGAGGAATGACATGCCACGTGTAAAACGAGGCCCACGCGCGCGCCGAAGACGAAAAAAGATTCTCCGCGCCGCCAAGGGCTATGTCGGCGGACGCCGCCGGCTTTTTAAAAACGCCAAAGAGACCGTTCACCGCGCCTGGTCGTATGCCTATCGCGATCGACGCCAGAAAAAACGCGATTTTCGACGGCTCTGGATCACGCGAATCAACGCCGCCGCCCGTCAAAACGGGCTTCCCTACAGCCGCTTTATCGGCGGGTTGAAACGGGCAGGCGTAGAATTGGACCGCAAGGTTCTGGCCGATATCGCCGTCTTCGACGCCCCGGGCTTTGCGAAGCTCGTGGAGGTCGCCGAGGACGCATTGGACTGAAGACGCGCGACGGTGACCAGCGCAGCCAATGACGCCCCGTTTCGACTCATTCAATATGAATGAGGCGATCGGGGCTTTGGTTGTTCTTGGAGAGCTGCGAAGTACCCGGGACGAGGTAGACGATGGATATCGAGGAATTGCAACGGCGGCTCGACGAGCTCGCCCAACAGGCGGTCACGACGCTCAGAGAAGCCGGCGAGCGCGAAGAAGCCATTCAGATTAAAAACCGCTATCTGGGGCGAAGTGGCAGCGTCCAGGAATTGATGGTCGTTTTGCGCGAGCTTCCGAACGAGGCAAAGCCCGTGGCCGGTAAGGCCATCAACCAGGCGAAATCCCAGATCGAGGAGGCGTTTTCTGCCCGGCTCGACGAGCTTGCTGAGGAGCAATTACAGCGGCAAATGCGCGAGGAGGCCGTCGATGTCACCCTCCCCGGGCGACGCCAGGAGGTCAGTCTCGGCCACCCGCTGCGCCAGGTTGAGCGGGAGTTGATCGCGATTTTCGACGAGCTCGGTTTCGACGTCGCCGAGGGGCCGGAGATTGAGAGTGATTATTATAATTTCGAGGCCCTGAATTTTCCGCCCGACCATCCGGCGCGGGATATGCAGGACACCTTCGGTCTCGTCGATGGTCGATTGCTGCGCACCCATACATCGCCGGTTCAGGTGCGGACCATGGAGGCTTATGATGTGCCAATTCGCATCATCTCGCCGGGCCGGGTCTATCGCTGCGACAGTGACCTGACGCATAGCCCGGTCTTCCATCAGGTGGAGGGACTCCTGATCGACGAGGGAGTCACGATGGCCCACTTAAAGGGTACGTTGACAGCGTTTGCCCAGCGCTGTTTTGGCGAGGGGACGAAGATCCGGTTTCGGCCCAGTTATTTTCCGTTCACCGAGCCCAGTGCCGAGGTCGACGTGCAGTGTATCTTCTGTGAGGGCGAGGGCTGTCGAGTGTGCAGTGATACCGGATGGCTCGAAATTTTAGGGGCCGGCATGGTCGACCCGAATGTCTTTGAGATGAGCGACATCGATCCCGAGCGCTATACCGGTTTCGCCTTCGGGATGGGCGTGGAGCGAATCGCCATGCTCAAGCAGCAGATCAACGATATTCGCCGCTTCTATGAAAACGACCGGCGTTTTCTGGCCCAGTTTTGAGCAACCCGTTTTTAGCGAGTAGGACCTAAGACTATGAAAGTCAGCATCAATTGGCTCGACGAGTGGATCGAGGTCGCTGATCTCGATCCCGAAGAATTGGCTCATCGCCTGACGATGGCCGGGCTGGAAGTCGACGGTATCGACTATCTGGGGCGGGGCCACGACGATATCGTGATCGGCGAGATCACGGCCATTGACGAGCACCCCGACGCCGATCGGCTCGTGGTCTGCGAGGTCGATGTGGGAGACGCCGATGGGCGCCGCACGATTGTATGTGGGGCGACCAATATGGAGGTCGGAGATCGCGTGCCTGTGGCCCTTCCGGGGTCTGAGCCGCCGGGAATCGATTTCGGTATCGCGGCCCGAGAGGTGATGGGTGTTCAGTCGCAGGGCATGCTGTGCAGTGCCGAGGAGCTCGAGCTGGCCGGCGACAGCGATGGATTGATGATCGTCGGCGATAAGGTGCCCATCGGAGAGCCGGCGTTTGATGCGCTAGATCTGAAAGATGCCATCCTGGAGATCGACCTGACCCCGAATCGCTCCGATTGTCTAAGCCACCTCGGCGTGGCCCGTGAGGTCGCCGCGCTCTACGATCGCTCTCTTCGCCCCATGCGCCTGGAGATCGAGCGAAAAGAGGGCGAGGGCAGTCCGGTCGAAGAGATCGCCGGACTGAAGGTGATCGATGAGGAGGGATGCCCGCAATATCGGATGGCCGTACTGGAAGATATCGAGGTCGGACCCAGTCCGAATTGGCTGCAGCGACGCCTCGCCAGCGTGGGCGTGCGCTCCGTAAACTCCGTGGTCGACGTCACGAATTTCGTATTGATGGACGTCGGTCAGCCGCTTCATGCCTTTGACCTGGACCGACTTGCCGGACCAGAGATCGTAGTGCGTCGCGCCGAGGAGGGCGAGACCCTGCTCGGCATCGATCATAATGAATACGAGCTGGATCCCGACGATCTGGTGATTGCAGACGCCGAAAAGCCGGTGGCGCTTGCCGGCGTGATGGGCGGGGCGGACTCCGAGGTCAGCGAGGATAGCTCACGCATTTTGTTGGAATGCGCCTATTTCGATCCCACCACTGTGCGGCGGTCGGCAAAGCGCCACGGCCTTCATACCGAGTCCAGTCATCGGTTTGAGCGGGGCATCGATCCCGGATCGGTGGGCGATACGGCCCACCGGGCAGTAGAGCTTCTGGTGTCCGTTCAACGCGAGACGGTCGGTGATGAGCCGACGGTGTGTCAGGGGATTTCAGTGGAAATGAGTGGCGACCCGGCGCCGCAGATCATCGATCTCAAGCCGGAGCGGGTCGCCGCCGTGCTCGGCGTCGATATCTCAAAAGGTGACAGCCGGGCTCATCTTGAATCGATTGGCGTCGAGGTCGATGAAGAAAATGGGCTGTTTAAATGCCGAGTGCCGACCTTTCGCGGTGACCTGACGCGATCGGTGGATCTGGTCGAGGAAGTCGCGCGCCTTCACGGCTACGACGAGATTCCGACGACCCTGCCGCCTGTAGTGGCTGGACTTGGCCATCGACGCCGTGATGACCAGGATACAGAGACGATTGTATCTCGCAGCGAGCGGGGAAGCCTGGACTGGCTCCGCGGATTACTTCTCGACCACGGATTGCTGGAGGCGATCAATTATAGCTTTATGGGCGACGCCGATCTGGATCGCCTTCGATTGGGCGACGACGATTGCCGGCGAAAGGCACCGAAGGTCGCCAACCCCCTGGTAAAAGGGCAGGCGCGGATGAGAACCACATTGGTGGCCTCGCTGCTCGATAACGTGAAGAGCAATTTTGCCCAGAGCCAATACGACCTGGGGCTATTTGAGATCGGGCGGCGTTATTTTTCGACGGGCGAAAAGCGCACTCTCGGCATTGTCGTTACTGGAAGCCGGCGTCGCGATTGGAGCGGAGAGCGAACGTGGGATTTTTTCGAGCTCAAAGGTCTCGTGGAGCTTCTGTCGACGCCCTGGGATATCGACGGCACTGGGTGGGCACGACCTGAAGCTGCAGAATCCTATCTTCACCCTGGAGTTCAGGCTGTGTGGGCCTGGGGCGATAAAGCACTGGGATTCGTGGGGCAATTGCATCC
This sequence comes from Myxococcales bacterium, assembly GCA_007119175.1. Taxonomy (GTDB): domain Bacteria; phylum Myxococcota_A; class Bradymonadia; order Bradymonadales; family Bradymonadaceae; genus SLJM01. The sequence continues at coordinate 16,654 of SKQC01000407.1, forward strand.
GGCAATTGCGCAGGACGAGCAGTTGGAGCAGCCAATATATTTTGCCGAGATTGATATCGAGGCCCTGGTAGCGGCTGGTCTCAAACAGCCGATTGCCGAGCCGGCGGCGAAATATCCGGCCGTGGTGCGCGATTTTGCACTTTTATACGACGACGATCGCCCCTACGGGGAGTTGCACGACGCCGTTGGGCAATTGGCCGCGGAGGACGCGAGTTTCGGCGCCATTTTTGAGTCGCTCGAATTATTCGATGTCTACGAAGGTGAGCAAGTTCCCGTGGGCCGCCGCAGCCTGGCGATCAAAGTGACCTATCGAAGTTCGGAGAAGACATTGCAGGAAAAAGAGATCGACGGCGCCGATCGCCAGTTATTGTCTCATCTCGAAGACGCGGTGGGGGCGCAACTTCGATGAGTGGGAAAACGGGTTTCCCAAGAGACGGCCATCGTTTAGACTGGCGCTGTCATTTATGCAGTGGTGC
>SKQC01000462.1 GCA_007119175.1 Myxococcales bacterium
TGGTCGACGTCAACGTTCATCCGGCGAAGACGGAGGTGCGTTTTGACGATACACAGCCTGTGTTTCGGGCGGTCTATCACGCGATCGCCGACGCCCTTGCCGAGGCCCCGTGGCTCGACGATGAATCACAGAGCTATTCGCTGGGTCCGCGGCGCACGCTGGGCGGAGCGCCGGCGGGAGAAGGCGGCGAGAAGGGAGCGATGGTAAAGCCTGGACAGGCACAGATGGAGCCGCTCAACGTGCGCCACCGGAGGTTGTCGGAGCAGGGCGGGATAAAACCCGGCGAGCTTTCATCGCCGTTTTTCGGCGATGACGACGACGGGCAGGTCGGATTTTCCAGGCCGGGGATGACGCCGCTTCGCGAACCGCCGCGCGTCGACGTCGGTGCTCCACAGGACGCACCGCCCGCAGATGCCGAGGACGGCAAATACTTCTCCACACTCCGCGTCATCGGCCAATTTCGGCGCGCCTATATTTTGTGCGAAGACGCCTCCGGGTTGGTGATCATCGACCAGCACGCCGCGCACGAGCGGATCGCCTTCGAGTATCTCAAAGACACCTTCGCCACCGAGCATGGAGAGCGGCAGCCGATGCTATTTCCGCTGCGCCTTGAGCTCGACGCCATGCGCGCCGACGTGATGGACGACCACCGCGAGTTTTTTAGTGATACCGGATTCGAGATCGAGCATTTCGGCGGTCAGACCTTCGTGCTCAAGGAGATCCCCGCTGTATTGGAGGGGGCATCTCACGAGCGAATGATCAAGGACGCCATCGACGACCTCTCCAACCTCGGCACGTCGACGCGAGTGGAGGAGGCTCTCGACGCGCTCTTAAGCCGTATGGCCTGTCATTCTGTGGTCCGCGGCCCCACGGATCTGACCCGCGAGGAATGCGAGGGACTGCTTCAGGAGATGGACTGCATTGATTTTCGCGGGAATTGCCCGCACGGGCGGCCGGTCTACTATCGGATATCGATTATGGAGCTCGAGAAAGCCTTCGACCGGAGATAAAAAAGAAGGTAAGCGTTCAGTGGGGTGACGAAGTCATGCGCCAAAGCGCCCTGAAAATGTCGGGCTGACGGCCCGAAATGCGGCCAGGCTGGCCGCGGACCCCGGGGGGCTGAACGCTTACAAAAGAAGAACATGGAGTTTGCACACGACAAAGTAGATCTGGAGGGATTGCAGCGAATTATTGTCCTCGCCGGACCGACCGGTGTCGGTAAGACGGAGCTATCGCTGAAGCTCGCGTCTGAGATCGACGCTGAGATCGTGAGCGTCGACAGCGTGCAGGTATTTCGCCATCTCGATATCGGCACGGCAAAGGCGAGTGCTGAGGCCCGCCAGCGCATTCCACACCACCTGATCGACGTCGTCGATCCCGACGAGGAGTTCAACGCCGCCGATTTCTGCCGACTCGCTACGGAGGCCATCGCCGATATCAGGGCTCGCGGAAAGGTGGCACTCCTCGTCGGTGGCACCGGACTGTATCTGAGGCTTCTGGTTCACGGGGTTTTTGACGCCCCGGAACCGAGCGACGAATTGCGGAAAAAATATGAACGACAGGCCGAGGAGCACGGGAAGGGCTTTTTGCATCGCCGCCTTCGGCAGCTAGATCCGGAACTTGCCGAGCGGGTTCACCCAAATGATCTGGTGCGCGTTACCCGGGGGCTCGAGATCTATGATCAGACCGGAAAGCCCCTGAGTGAGCATCAACGAGAACACCGATTTTCGAGGCCCAATTTCCATGCATTGAAGATCGCTCTCATTCGACCCCGCGAGGAGTTGTATGAGCGCATCAATCGACGCGTCGAGAAGATGATCGACCAGGGGTTGGAGGAGGAGTATCAGCGGTTGTTGGAGCTGGGATACGGCCCTCGCCTTAAGGCAATGCAGAGTCTGGGGTATCGACAGATGGGAGAGTTTTTTGCCGGCGAGTCGACGCGCGAAGAGGCGATCGAGGCGATTAAGACTGAGACCCGCCGCTACGCCAAAAAGCAGATCTCCTGGTTTCGCGGCGAACCACAGACCCACTGGGCATTGGCGCCGATCCTGAAGGATGGAAACGTCCCCGAGCAGGTGGTGGCCGACATCGAATCATTCCTCGACAGCGGGGAGTTGCCGGGGCTTGAATGGGCGAAGGTCGACCCATATAACCCGGGATAACGATTGAGTATACAAATCTCCAGATAGCGACAGGCGGCGACAATGACGACCGAGCTCGTTGGTTCCCACATCGAGACATTAAAACCCTACGTGCCCGGCAAGCCGATCGAGGAGCTGGAGCGCGAGCTGGGGATCGACGATATTATCAAGCTCGCCAGCAATGAGAATCCGCTGGGGCCGAGCCCGAAGGCCATCGAGGCCATTGAGGCGCTATTGTCGGGGCTACATTATTATCCCGACGGAGCAGCCCATGACATGGTTCGCGCCGCCAGCAGTTTTCACAACTTGACGCCGGCGGAGGTCATCACGGGAAACGGCTCCGACGAAATTTTGACCATCGCCGTGCGGACATTTTGCGATTACGGAAAAGACAGCGCCGTGATCTCGAAGCATAGCTTTGCGGCCTACGGCATTCGCTGCCAGAGCCACAACCTCGATATCCGCTGGATTCCGACCGACGAGGGGCTCAAATACGATCTCGGTGCCATGGCTGAGGCGATCGACGAGACGACGAAGATCGCCTTTATCGCCAATCCCAATAATCCGACAGGAACCTATGTCCGCGCCAAGGAATTGCGCAGATTTTTGCGGGAGATTCCGGACCACGTCGTCGTTTTGGTCGACGAGGCATACCACCAATATGTGGAGGCCGACGATTACGCATCAGCGCTATCGATGCGCGATATTCATGAGCGACTGATCGTGACCCGGACGCTGAGCAAATGCTACGGGCTGGCCGGAGTGCGGGTTGGCTACGGCGTTTCCACTCCAGAGATGATCGACCGGATGAACCGGGTGCGCGAGCCCTTTAATTGCAACTCCATTGCTCAGGTGGCGCTTCCGGCAGCGCTGGGCGATCGGGAATTCGTGGAGCGCTCGGTGGCCGTCAATCGGCGGGGCAGGGCGGTCCTGGAGGCGGGGCTCGAAGAGCTCGCTGAGTTTGGTGTGGATTGGATTCCCAGTCAGACCAACTTCCTCCTCGTCAAGATGCCCGTTGCGGGCCGAAAGATCTATGACGAGCTATTGAAGCGGGGAGTTATCGTGCGTCCGATGGACGGTTATGGGCTCCCTGATTGGCTTCGGATTTCACTTGCCGAAGAGGAGAAGATGAAGCGCTGTCTTCGTGAATTGCGCGAGGTTCTGCAGTTGGTGACTACGGAGGTGGCGCAATGATCGTGGCAATCGATGGTCCAGCGGGAGCGGGGAAGTCGACGGTGGCCCGCGAGGTCGCCAGAAGGTGTGGGTTTCAATTGGTCGATACAGGGGCCATGTATCGCGCCGTGGCGTATGAATCTGCCGAGTCCGAAGTCGATCTCGAAGATCCCGAGGCGGTGGCCGAGATTGCCGCATCGCTGCGATTCGAATTTCGATTCGTGGAGGACAAAAACGTCATCTATTGCAACGGCCAGCCCCTCAACGACGAGATCCGCACCCCTCGGGTCAGCCGCGACGCCAGCGTCACCTCGGCGCACCCGAAAGTGCGCGACGTCCTCGTCGAGCAGCAACGGCGCGTAGGACGAGAGCGCCCGAGCGTCTTGGAGGGCCGCGATATCGGAACCGTCGTATTCCCCGATGCGGAGCTGAAGATTTTCATCACGGCCACTGCAGAGATCCGCGCCAGACGTCGCGTCGAGCAGATGGCCGAGCAGGGACAACAGGCCGACTACGACGATGTTCTGCGCGAGATAATCGCCCGCGATCGGCGCGATACCGAACGAGACGTGGCGCCGCTAAAACAGGCCGACGACGCCATCGAGATCGACTCCTCGCACCGCTCGGTGGACGAAATCCTCGACGAGATCGAGGGGTATCTAAGCGAGATTTCCGCCTGACCGATCGAGTCAGGGGGCGTCGATGGGCAGTGACCGCTGCCTGCCGGCCGCTGTACCTCCACGATGCGCTTTGCACGTCGCTCGCGGAGCTCTCTCCATCGGGGAGCCGATGGGGCGTATCGACCACTTTCCTTCCACTACATCGAAGAGTTGATTTACGCGGCAATTCTGCCGCTGGCGCTCTCCAACGAACTCCTCGCGACGTGGCGCCGACGAGCCCGTGATCGCGTGCTGCTGATCCTTTATCTCGGGCGGTTATTCGAGGGGGATGTTGATCCTCTAGGCGATGAGCGCGGCGACGAGCTCGGCGGGCGTGTAGATCGCGAGGCGTGATCCGACGAAGTCTTTCGGGTTGCGGGTCACTATCGCATCGAGCCCAGCTCTTTGGGCGGCGTGTTCGAGCACGGCGTCTTCGTAATCGTCTGACGCCGAGGAGAGCGCATCGCGCAACACAGCGCCGTCGATGGCGACCACACCGTAGTTCTCGAGGAGGCGGCGTACTTGCTCGAGGGCCGTCTTGTGGTCTGTCTTCTTCGCGACCAGGTAGAAGATTGTGGTCACGGAGGTCGCACTCATCAGGGCGGAGTGCTGTGAGCCTTCCAGCAGGGTGAGGACGCGAGCCGATTCTTCATAAAAAGACTCTCGATCCTGAAGAACGTCGAGCCACACGTTGGTGTCCACCAATGCCTTCATTGATGCTTCTCTTCGAGATGGTCGCGATAGTCATCCTCGCTCACATCCGGGGCGGCGATGCCGCGAAGTGACTCGACAAAGGGCGAGATTTTGATCTCCTCGGTAGATTCTTCCGTGCTGAGGACATCAAAGAACTGCTCGACGAGCTTGGAAACAGACGTGCCTCGCTCCGCCGCGTAGGCTTTGGCCCGCTCGATCGCGTCCTGGTTCATGCGCAGGGTCAGTTTCTTCTTCATCGTGCACCTCGTTCGAGTGGACGTGCAAGTACTGGTCAATAGTACGTCCGGTTATGGAAAACGTCCACACTCGAAGGGTAATTCCACTTTGATGAGGGGGGGTTCCCGCGTCTGACCTGCGGCCGGAGTCGGTGGGCATCTTTCGCACCGACGAGATGGTCCAGGGCATCTATGGCGTTCCCCGGCGCTTTGGCCAGCCGTCACAGATGCTCGACGAAGAGGGCTTTGGCGATCATTTCCCGGTCGAGGTTGAGTTCGCGATGGCTTTTAGATTTAGCCCGGAAACACCGCGCAACTGGGAGCAGGGACATCACCGACTGCTAA
>SKQC01000372.1 GCA_007119175.1 Myxococcales bacterium
CTCGACAGCTCGCCTCGGGAGGGGAGCAGAGTTCGAGTGGGTCAGCTCGACAGCTCGCCTCGGGAGGGGAGCGGGGTTTGAATGGGTCAGCTCGACCGCGCCCCTCGGGTGGTGGTGAACCGCGCTCCATCACGGAGCACGACATCAAGTCCGAGGTCGTCATCAGCGGCTGTGCCGCCGGTCTTCCGGGGACGGAAAAACTCTTTGCCGAGGAGACCATGGAGTGGCTGATGGAGGGACGAAACTTCATCGAACCACTGAGCGATAAAATCCGCGAGTCGATGTCCAATAAGGGCGTTACCCGGATTCAAAAGCACGCCGACGGCGGCGGCGAACTCATGGAAATCACCGACCCCGAGCAGGTCCTCAAACTCGGCGGTCAATGCGGTGAATTCGACCTCGCCGAATGGGGTGTGCCGAAGCGGCTTATCGATACCCTGGACAGGACCAGCCAGTTGGCGATGGCGGCGGGCTTTGAGGCTCTTCGCGACGCCGGGCTGCCGCTGATTCCGCGCTATCGCGAGACCCGTTCTGGCAAAAAAGTGACCATCGGTTGGACGCTGCCCGACGAGGTAGGTGCCGAGACCGGAGTGATTTTTGCGTCGGCATTTGCCGGCGAAGATGCGGTGATCGATGAATTGATGGCCAGCCGCGAGGAGGATTATCAATTCGACCACCGGTTTTTGCTCAAGATTCTCGGGATCGCCAACTCTCGATTCGCCGAATTTGTGGGCGCCCGGGGACCGAATACAAAGATGAATAACGCCTGCGCGTCGACGACGGCCGCCGTGGGCATTGCCGAGGATTGGATTCGCCTCGGCAGGTGCAAGCGAGTGATCATTTTGTCGGCCGACGATCCCACCGAAGAGACCATGATGGAGTGGCTGGGAAGCGGCTTTCTGGCCGCCGGCGCGGCGACGACGGAAGGGGAACTCGAAAAGGCAGCGCTGCCCTTCGATCGACGCCGTCACGGCATGATCGTCGGTATGGGAGCGCTGGGCCTGGTCGTAGAAAAAAGCGGCCTTGCCGAGTCGCGAGGGCTCGAGCCCTACGCCGACGTATTGGCGACGCATTTCGTCAATAGCGCTTTTCATCCCACGCGGCTCGACGTCGATCATATCGCCGGCGAGGTCTCGACGCTGATCGAGACGGCAGAGACGCGCTTTGAGATCGACCGCGCCGAGATCGCCGACAAGACGGTATTCATCTCGCATGAGACCTATACGCCGGCGCGCGGTGGAAGTGCCGCTGCCGAGATCGCGGCGCTGAGAAATACCTTCGGCGATCACGCCAACGATGTGGTCATCGCCAATACGAAGGGCTTTACCGGCCATTCGATGGCCGCCGGCATCGAGGATGTGCTGGCCATGAAGGTATTGCAGCACGAGACCGTGCCGCCGATCGCCAATCTGGAGCAGCCGGACCCCGATCTGGGGGATCTGCGCCTGAGCAAGGGAGGCGATTACGACGTGGACTACGCGCTTCGGTTGGCCGCCGGATTTGGCAGTCAGCTCGCTCTGTGCCTCTTTCGATTCCGCGCCCGAGGCGAAGAGCGCATCTTCGACGCCGCTGCCTACGGCGATTGGTTGGCCGACGTTAGCGGATTTGAATATCCAGCGTTGAGCGTCGAAGACCGAGTGCTTCGCCTGCGGCGAGGGCAGCCCGAAGATCGGCCACCCGAAGGTGGCGTGCGCCCTGAAAAAGTGCAGCCGAATCCATTTGCCTTTCAGCCAGTGGCGGTGCGCGCAAAATCGGCGGCCAGTGGCGATATAAGGGCCCTGCGGGAGCGGCTCAACGGGTGTTCCGTGGCCGTGGTCGGCGATGACCAAAATTTCGCAGATTGGATGGGAGATACCGTTGAGGCCTGCGGCGGGCAGGTTCTGAGGATCGATTCGTCGAGATCGGAGTTATTCGATGAGGCGTCTATCGTAGCCAAATTCGACCGCTTCGGCGGTGTCGACGGCGTGATCAACCTGCTCGGCATTGATGCTGAGCAGTCCACGGCAGACGACGTGTATATGGCGGCGCGTCAGACCTTTCATTTGAGTCGGGCCTTCGCCTCGCATCACGGCGACGAGCTCGCCGATGAGCACTTCTTTTTGAGCGTCACCAATCGCGGCGGCACCCTCGGCTTTGGCGAAAATTCTGTACCGGGACCGGCGGCGGGAGCCATCGGTGGCTTTACGAAGGCCCTGTCTCACGAGTGGAAAGAGGCCGACGTTCGCGTCGTCGATGTGGCCGGTGAGGGATTATATCCCGAGCTCGCCCGTCAGGTGTTGGGCGAGGTCTTTTCCGACGCCGATTCTCCGGAAGTGGGAGTATTGGGCGGTGTGCGCTATGAGCCGGTCTTTTACGATGAAGCAAAAACTTCCGAGCCAGCCGGCTTCTCACCGACCAGCGAAGATCTGATCGTCGTCACCGGTGGAGCCAAGGGCATCAGCGCCGAAATCTGTGTCGATCTGGCACAGCGCTTTGGCTGCAAACTCGCTCTGGTCGGTCGAAGTGAGCTCAGCCATTCCGATCCGCTCGCCGTCGATATGGAGGCCGAAAAAGAGCGGGTCCGCCAGCAACTTGCCGAGCGCGGCGAACGGGTCACTCCCGTCAAAGTGCGCGATGCCATGTGGAGTCTGAAATCACAGCGGACGATCGCCACCAATATGCAGCGGATGCGCAAGGCGGGAAGCGATGTGGAGTATTTTTCCTGCGACGTGGCCGATGCGGCGAGCGTTCAGCAACTCTTTGAAGAAGTGCGCCGCGAGATGGGCGATATCACCGGTGTGATTCACGGCGCAGGAGTCGAGGAGAGCAAATATCTGGTCGAAAAGGATGTGGCCGGCTTCGACAAGGTATTTCGCGGCAAAGCGCTGGGTGGAATGCATCTGTGGGATGCGGCGAGCTTGAGCGACCTCGATTTTTTCGTCGCCTTCTCGAGCGTCGCCGGTCGATTCGGAAACGAAGCTCAGACCGACTACAGCGCCGCCAATGAGACGCTGGCCGCCCTGGTCGCCACCATCAACGCCACCACGGATGTGCGGGCGTTGACCATCGATTGGACGGCCTGGGGCGAGGTCGGCATGGCCGTCGAGGGCTCGATGCAAACTATTTTGGAGGCCCGGGGCGTGGAGTTTTTGCCGCCCGAAATCGGCGCCGCCATGGTGGGCGACGCCATCGAAAACGGGTTGTCCGGCGAGATGATGGTGGCCGGCGAATTGGGCGAGATGGGCGGCGACCTGGTCGTCGAGGCGCCGCAAATATGCGATATCGACGCCGCTGACCCTCAGCAACTCGCGCTGCTCGACAAGATCGTCGAGCGCGGTGACGGATTCGTCGTCGTGGAGCGCATCTTCGACCCGGAGCACGATCTCTTCGTCGACGACCACGTCTACGAGGGCACGGCGATTTTGCCGGGTGTGATGGGCTATGAATTAATGGCCCAGGCCGCACAGGTGTTGACTGGCCGGCAGATTAGCGAGGTGCGAGATGCCCGGTTTGAGCGGGCGATTAAACTTCACCGAGGCGAGCCGGTCCGATTGACCGTGACCGCCCGAGAGGTCAGCCGACAGGGTGCGACGATTGGCGTGGAAACGGTCGTCGAATCCCACCGGGTAAGCAAGACCGGCCGAGCCCTTCAAAAGGAACATTTCTCGGCATTTTTGGAGTGTGGCGATCCGGACCAGAAGACGGTGAAGAGCTTCGCTATCGACGATGATGTCGACCTGCGGCGAGGACCGGATCGCGGCGAGATCTACCGCCGATTCTTTCATACCGGCAGCTTCCAGGTATTGGAGCGGGTTCCCCTGATCGCCGACGATTTCGTCGTGGGCTATGGGCGAGTTCCCGGCCAGCGGTTGGTCGATACGACTCGGAGCGGCGGATTTATCTCCGATCCCTTGGTGCGCGAGATGGCCCTTCAGACCGTCGGTCTGTGGGGAATGGTCGAAAAGGGTTTGAGCTATCTGCCCTTAGGGATTGCTCGAAGCGTCCAATTTCGACGCACTCGACCGGGCGAGGAGGTCTGCATTCGCTGCCGCCGCCGCGATGACGCCTCGCAGCACGCCATTGCCTTCGATGTGGAAATACTCGACGCCGATGGAGAAGTGCTGCATTGGCTCGAGAAGGTGGAGCTTATCGGCCATCAAAAATTGCGCGACGACGCGAAATTCGGCGAATTTGCCCCCCTTCATCATTTGAGCGAGCGATTGAGCGAGCCCGAGGCTCAAGCCTTGCTCGTGGAGCGCCAGATCGATGCCGAGGAGATGCTCTCTGCCGAGGAAACTCAGGCCTATGAGCGGCTTCGAAGTTCGGCGCGTCGCGACGAATGGCTCGCCTCACGGGTGGCCGCCCGACGGGCTGTGAGTCGCTATTTTCGCGATTTCTTCGGAAAATCGGTGGCCCTGGACGATATTTTCGTCACCAAAATGCCGAGCGGGAAACCGGAGGCCGTCGTCGAAAGCGATGACTTCGAGGTGTCGATCTTGCCGCTTCCCGATCTGACGTTGACCCATTCGGCGGGGATCGCCATCGCCTCGGTGACCTTGCCGGGCCGACAGGAGGAGATCGGCGTCGATCTGGAGCGCGTCGAAGCGCGGCCCGAAAATTTCGTCGAATCCTATTTTACCGACGATGAACAACGGCTTGTGTGGCCGTCGCCGGAGCACTCCGACGCGGAGCAACAGACTCTGCTGTGGACGATCAAAGAGTCGGTCGCAAAGGCGCTGGGACTGGGCCTGGAGTTGAGCACTCATGAGATCTGTGTGGTCGACTTTCAGCGACGAGACGACGAGAAATTACAACCCGTCGTCGATCTTCGCGGGCGAGCACTTAAAGCGGTCCGCGAAGCCGGCGGGGGCGATATCACAATTGAAGTCGAGGTCATCGGCGGATTCGCGCTGGCGACGGCGAGGCTCGATCGCAGCGCTGCCACGCCGCGGCGCTGGAGTGATGCCGACATGAGCAATGGCCGGGTAGCGACAAACGGTCATGCAAAAGCCAATGGCCACGCAAATGGCCATACAAATGGTCGGGCGGCAACGAACGGCCACGCAAATGGCCATGCCGGCACGAACGGCCATGTCGAAACCAATGGCCGCGCGGAGGCCAATGGGCGCGCCGGCACAAACGGCCATGCCCGCCGCAGCCAGTGCGACCGCGCCGCGAAAGACGCCGTCACCGAGTTGCTCGGCCACCACGGCACCGGCCGAGACGGAAACCTCGGCAGTTGGACATTCTGAGTGAGTTCAATGCACGGATCGAAGGTCAACCAAATCGATACGGGAAGGACGAAAAAAATGACTGATTTCAAACAAGACGTGCACAGCGAATCGACGGGCTTTTCGGCGAATTCCGTATCGATATCGAGCAATTCATCGCGCAACACAAAGCCGAACGTGGCCAATAAGAGCGAGGCCGAAAAGCGGGCCGAATTCTTGATGGACGCCGGTCGCAAAGAAAGCGTGGCTCACGCCCGGCTTCAGGAACTCTTTGACGAGGGTTCGATGGACGAGATCGGTGCCGCCGTGGAGCACCGCACTGAGAATTTCGGACTCGCCAAAAAGCGGATTCCCGGCGATGGCGTCGTCACGGCCACCGGCCTGGTCGATGGCCGTCCGGTCTACGCATTTGCACAGGATCGCACTGTATTGGGCGGCAGCCTGGGCGAGGCTCACGCCAAAAAAATTGCCCGCCTTCAGGATCTGGCAATTCGCGCCGGCGCCCCCTTCGTGGCCATCAACGACTCCGGCGGTGCTCGCATCCAGGAGGGCGTCGACGCCCTGGGCGGCTACGGCGAGATCTTTCGCCGTAATGTCCAGGCATCGGGGGTGATCCCGCAGATCAGCCTCATCGCCGGTCCCTGCGCCGGCGGGGCCGTATACTCCCCCGCGCTCACCGACTTCGTGGGCATGGTCAAGGATTCGAGCTTTATGTTTTTGACCGGTCCCAAAGTCGTAAAAAAGGTCACCTTCGAGGATATCACGGTCGACGAGTTGGGCGGCGCCGTTACGCATTCCAAAAAGACCGGCGTCAGCCATTTCGCCTGGAAAAACGACCTGGAGGCCATCAGTGGAGTGCGAAAGCTGTTGAGCTACCTGCCGTCGAATCGAAACCAGCCACCGCCGTTTGTCGATACCGGAGACGACCCCCAGCGCGTGGAGGAAAAATTGGGTGAGGTGGTCCCGGAAAATACGCGCAAACCCTACGATATCCGAAAGGTCGTGGAGTTGCTCGTCGATCGGGGCACATTTTTTGAGGTCCAGAAGCGATGGGCGAAAAATATCGTCGTCGGCTTTGGTCGACTCGGCGGACACGTCATCGGCGTCGTCGCCAACCAGCCCCGGGTGCGGGCCGGCGTCCTCGATATCGACGCCAGTCGCAAGGGAGCCCGTTTTATCCGGACCTGCAATGCCTTTGGGATTCCCCTGGTGAGTCTGGTCGATGTCCCGGGCTTTATGCCGGGCAGCACCCAGGAGCACGGCGGGGTCATCGATCACGGCGCAAAGCTTTTATACGCCTATTGCGAGGCGACGGTGCCGAAGATGTCCGTGATTTTGCGAAAGGCCTACGGCGGAGCCTATATCGTCATGAGTTCGCAGCATGTCGGAGGCGACGTAAATCTGGCCTGGCCCACTGCCGAGATCGCCGTGATGGGCGCCAGCGGCGCCGTGGAGGTGTTAAACCGCCGCGAGATCGCCGCTGCCGACGACCCGGAGGCCAGGACCACGGAGCTTATCGACGAATACGAGGACAAATTTCTCAACCCCGAAATCGCCGCCAGCCGTGGCTATGTCGACGCCGTCATCGATCCCTCCCAGACCCGTCGTCGGCTGCATCGCCATCTGCGCATGATGCGCCAAAAGCGTGAGTGGATGCCCGATCGGCGCAATCCGAATAATCCGCTATGAGTGGGATGATATTTCGATGACCCTCCTCCCCTCCCAGGGGAGGTGCCGCGAAGCGGCGGTGGGGTTGGTCGGGAAAACCCCTCGAGGACCCCCTCCCCTCCCAGGGGAGGTGCCGCGAAGCGGCGGTGGGGTTGGTCGGAAAAACCCCTCGAGGACCCCCTCCCCTCCCAGGGGAGGTGCCGCGAAGCGGCGGTGGGGTTGGTCGGAAAAACCCCACAGTCTCGTTCGCTCCGCTCCCTCGCCAGCTCCCCTGGCAGGGGAGCGCTTCATGAGCCTCCTATGATTCGATGACCTTCAGGGGCACCACGTTTAAGCCCATTGTCGAACATGCTACACTGCCGCCTAAATTCATGAGTTTCGTGTTTTATGGATATCTGGGCAGAGAGGATCGACGATGGGCGACGAAGAAAGTTTTTATGCCGCACCACAGGCCGAGTTGGGCAGCGAGCAGGTCGGTCATGGCGAGCCGGGACCGGTAGAATACGCGCCGCGCACATTTGGCGAGACGCTTAGCACCCTGCTGAAGCTCTATCAGGACTGCTTTGCGCCCTTATTCGGCGTTGCCTTAGCCTATGGGTTTATCGCCGGATTCTCCGATTATCTGGTGGAGATCAGCATCGATTATCTGATGTGGGGTTCCGATGCCACCATGTTGTGGGGCCTGATTCTGGGCGGAGCGATATTTATCCCCATGTTGAGCTTTGTCTACTTCTGGATCGTCGGCGTCAAACGGGTGGAAAATATCTATCGGGGGCTGCCGACAGGCGACGAATTTTCCGTGGGAATCGAAAAATTCCTACCCGTCGCCGGGGTATATATCTTGATGATGCTCATTGTCAGCGGAGGACTTATCCTCTGTCTGATTCCCGGATTTATCGCCCTTTATCTGCTATTCGTCAGCGATGTGGCGGTGATCGTGGAGGATAAAAGCCCGATCGACGCTATAAAGCGCTCCTGGAGTCTCACGAGGAGCATCGACAACTGGTTTTATGTCTTCGGTCTGGTGGTCCTGGTGGGGATTATGGTCATGTTTCCGGCGATGATCGTCGGCGGGATTGTCGGGTTCGTGACGATGGCCAATCCCATCGCCACCAATATCGTCGGCGGTGTAATTTCTGTGGTGACCTTTCCCCTCTTCGTGGCCATGAATTACCTGCTATTTCAGGGGCTTCTGGCGCGAAATCAGCATCAATCAACGGGATACGATGAGTTCGACGTCTCCGCCGATGGCCAATCTTCGGACAACGCGACCTACGGCGATCCCAGATTTGATGATGATCAACCCAGACCGTGGTAATTGAGTCACAGAATTGACAAGGATGAAGATGAACCGGGTTTTTGGCACTGCTGTATTCGTCCTGACGGCCTTTTTGGGGGCTCTTTTTCTCACCGGATGTTTCGGCAGCGAGTCCGAATTTCATCTCGACCCCGAGGATGCCGGTGGCAGTGACGATACGGGGCAAGAGATTCCCGATGCAGGTGGCGACGACACCGGTGAGCCCGATGTAGGTGGCGAGGATACGGGCGATCTCGATGCCGATCAGGACGCCGACCCATCCGGCGACGATTGTGATGAGGAGGGGGAAGTCCACTGCGAGGAGGCCGCCGGTGGCCAGGGGGCCTGCGTAGATCTTCAACAAGATCTCGACCACTGTGGAGAGTGCGGGGATGCCTGCGATATTCCGGCAAACGGCTCGGTGGACTGCGTCGGCGGCACCTGTGAGATCGAGTGCAACGACGGATATGACGAATGCGGCGATAGCTGTGTCGATCTGGACAGCAATCCCGATTTTTGCGGCGACTGCGAAATCAGTTGCGATGCCGACTCAGTATGCAGCTCCGGCCAGTGCCAGGAGGACTGTCCCTCGGCACAGACCGACTGCGACGGAGCCTGTGTCGACACGGACACGCACCTCGGCAATTGCGGCGATTGCGGGACGTCATGCACCAATCCGGTCAATGGTATTCCGGTTTGCTCCGGCGGCACCTGCGATATTCAGTGCAATACCGACTTTTCGGCCTGTGGTGAGGTCTGCGTCGACCACGACGAAGACGTCGATTATTGCGGCGACTGCGATACCTCCTGTGACTCGGCACCGGCGAATGCGACGCCGAAATGTCTCAGTGGCGAATGCGGATATGAATGCGACGCCGGTCATCAGCCCTGCGGCGATGAGTGTATCCCCGACGGCGAGGACTGCGATAGCTGCGATCCGGAGTTCTCCGGCGATTTCGGAGGCGGATCGGGCACGGACGACCAACCCTATCTTTTGTGTTCGGCAGACCATCTCGACGATATTGCCGAAGTGGGCTCCTCCGGCGATCACTACCGGTTGATGGCCGATATCGATCTCGACGATCTGAGCAGTGGAGAAGAGCTCAACCTCATCGGGAGCGGCGGCCTGCCCTATGAGGGCACTTTCGATGGAAACGGCCACCGCATCGACAACCTCCAGATTACTGCCGAGATCCCGGAGACCGGTTTATTTCGCCACATCGGCGAGGACGGGGAGATCACTGATCTCGAGTTGAGTGGCGTCGATATAAGCAGCGAGAATTACACCGTCGGCGCCCTTGCCGGCGTGAGTCACGGGTCGATAAGCGATATTGAAGTCTCGGGCGTCGTCTCCACCGAGGCGGAGCAGATCGGCGGTCTTGTGGGGCGAAATGAGGGCTCTATTGCCTCCAGCCAGGTCGACGTGGAGGTTCGCGCCGATGAAGACGACGGCGCTCAGGCCGGCGGTGTGGTCGGCGAAAACCGGGGCTCCATCGTCGATACCGACGCTCATGGCGACGTCATCACCGACGGCGCTCAGGGCTCGCAGACCGGTGGGTTTGTGGGATTTAATATCGACGGTGGCGAAATCTCCGGATCCACCGCCTATGGCGATGTCACTGCCGGAGCTCAGAGCAACGATCAGGACCGGGTCGGTGGGTTCGCGGGCCAAAATCAGGGGACTATCGACGGTGCGGCTGCTCATGGCGCGGTAGAAGGTCGATTCGAGGTCGGCGGATTGGTGGGCAGAAATGATGAAGCCGGCCAGGTGATTAACTCCAGTGCCGACGGCGAGGTCAGCGCAGAACAAACCGCCGGTGGGCTGGTGGGACGAAATAACGCTGTGATCGAGGACTCCACAGCCGGCGGCCAGGTCTCGGTCGACGATTCTTTTGCCGGCGGGCTCGTCGGCCTCAATGACGACAACGGATCGATCGCCGACTCGCAGGCCACCGGAGATATCACGGACAGCCACGAATTTGCCGGTGGGCTCGTCGGTGCCAACCAGGGAATGATCGAATCTTCGTCCGCTCAGGGCTCGGCAACGGCGTCCTCCACCTTTGTGGGCGGATTGGCCGGGGCCAATGACGCCGGCGCGTCGATCGTCGACGGGAATGCCGAAGGAGCGGTGCAGGGCAGCGGTGTCGTCGGCGGTCTCGTCGGTGCCAACGAGGGTTCGATCGATGACTCCAACGCCTCCGGTGACGCCGACGCCTCCACGGCAGTGGGCGGATTGGTGGGGGTCAACGAGGGTCCGATTTCGGATTCTCACGCCACCGGTCAGGTCACCAGCAGCGGTACGACTGCGGGAGGCCTGGTGGGGGTCAATGACAGCGCCATCGAGGACTCGTCGGCCGATGGAGATGTCTCCACCGGGGCTAATGCCGCCGGTGGCCTGGTGGCGGTCAACGACGACCAGGGCTCGATTGTCAACAGCGAGGCCACCGGAGATGTTGACGGTGGAAGCGATTTTGCGGGCGGGTTGGCCGGGGTCAATCAGGGAAGTATCGACGGGGCGACGGCAGCCGGCGCCGTGACGGCTGATGGCAGTTCGGTGGGAGGATTGGTGGGGCGAAATGAAGCCTCTATCGTCGGCTCCATCGCCACCGGCTCGGTCTCCGCCGACGGCTCGACCATCGGCGGGCTGGTCGGTGCAAATTCAGGGTCAATCGAGATCTCCCGCGCCGAAGGCGCAGTGGTCGATGGGGAGGATAATCTGGGCGGCTTGGCCGGACATAGCGACGAGAACGCCTCGATTTCTCAGTCCTCCGCCCGGGGCGACGTCACCGTCTCCAGCGCCAATTTCGTCGGTGGTCTGGTGGGCGTCAACGCCGGCAGTGTAGATAACTCCTATGCCGCAGGTGATGTGACCGGAGACGAGGCCGTCGGTGGGCTGATCGGCTTTCATTCCAGCCCGGCCTCGCTCACCAATACTCATTCCATCGGTGTGGTCTCCGGTGAGACCAACGTGGGCGGCCTGGTCGGTTCTCCGTCTACCAACCCCGGCGACGCCACCGCCTCGTATTGGGACCGCGACAGGAGCGGACAGACCGAGAGCGCCGTCGGTGAGGACCTGACAGAAACCGAATTTGGTGACACCGACAGTTTTGCGGGCTGGACCTTCGGATCAAATGGCGTCTGGCAGATGTCGACATCTCTCGACACCAATCTGCGACCTATTTTGCAATGGGAATAAGATTGGAGGTACCTCGATAATAAACTTCCGATCAGCCCGGAAAATATGCCCAATATCCCCCGTTCGTGGTATTTTCACCGCGGTGGTCCGGATATAGAATCTCCGGTCTAGTGCGGGTTCTTAAGACGTCCGCCACGCGAAATACTTTTCGGAACCTCGTGTTCCTTGGCCGAACCTTCCCTCTATTACCGGCCAACCAAAGCCCAGGGAGAAGTGAGTCGAGTCGGTGGACGTCGAACCCGCACTGTTTTTGGCACTGCATGCCGAGTGGAATCAAAAGTCACAAAAGTTTGGGGCCGTTTAATCCATCGCCAGGTGCGATTGGTGAGATGTTTGTGCCATGGCGTGACTTGCATTTTTCTTCGATATCCCGATTAATGAGTTGGTCAACGACAAACCGTCGGGGCACAGCGAGTTGCGAAGCACGATCGGGATGGAAATTTACTGAGGAGAATGGACATGACGAACGGAAATGACTCTGGTGATCAGCCCGGTGGTGATTGGGAAAGTCCACCGGAACAACCGGACGGCAACGGAGGCGGAGCCGATCATCAACCGCCGGCGGCCACGGTGGGCGGACGAAGCTACGAGGGAGTGCATCCGTTTGCCGACAATGCCTTCGATATTGGCGCGTTTGTCGAAGCCGCCAAATTGACCTTTGAGCGCGCCATGGACAGCAATGTGCTCAAGGCGTTTATTGCGCTGACCCTGATTCCCTTTGCATGGGATTTATTTACCGGCGGGACGATGATGGTGGCCGGTTTCGTCAGCGGCACTGTCGCCGGAATCCTGGGCGCGATGCTCACGGTATTTGGACTGTTATTTATCCCCATTTTTTGGGCGGTATCGGCAACGCAGGTCGCCCTTCAGCGGCCGCTGGCCCACCGGGTATTCGACCGCACCGTCGATTACGGCAGCATCCTCGACACCATCAAGGCGGTGCTCAACAAAATCGTCGCCGTCTTTTTTACGACCGTCCTGGTCACATTGGGCTCGATTATCGGGATCTGTGCCTGCGGTGTGGGCCTGCTCATCGTCGCCTTCTTTTTGGCGCAGGCGCCCTATCTGGTGGCCGTTCACGATCGAGGGGTCATCGACAGCCTTCAGGAATCCTTTGAGCGGGGCAAAGCACATTGGCATCTGGTGTTGATGTTCTTCATTCCCGTCATCGGCATCAGCGTCATTACCTGGGGCGCCGTCGGCGTCGGCCAGATGATCGCCGGGTTTATTCCCCATGTTGGCTACTTGATCGGCCCCGTTTTTCAGTGGGTTGGTGCTGTTATCGTCGGCGTGACCACGTTCATCCTGGGCACCACGGCGTTCTCCAATATCGATGAGCTCGAGGGAATCGCCACCATCGATCGATGAAGTAATTGAGTGCAGTCGCATAAAAAAGCCCGCCGCGTTGAGTCGCGGCGGGCTTTTTTTTTGAGACATGACGGGTCGTCCAGGTCATTCCCGATACACGTAGATGGTCTCCGTGGTGGAGATGCCGGCGTCGTTGCGGGTGACCACGGAGATCTGATTCATCCCCTCGAAGAGCGGAACGTCCGTGGAGACCTGAGCCTGACGGGCACCGACACTGTGGTAGGCGAGCTTGCGGGTCTCGACCTCCATCGGTCCGTCCTGGTGGTAGACGATGATGTAGTAGTCCTGGATATCCCATTCATCATCGATGCTGCCCTCGAGATCGATGGAGTGACCGGTGGTGAAGAGATCGGCGGGCCTCAGGGCCACGACTGGTTTTTGAAAGCGCATGATGCGATCGACGCCGGCGAGTTCGCCGCTGGCGCCCTCTTCGGCGGAGACATCGGCGGCGCGAATCCAGGCATGTCGCTCGTCGAGGTCGACTTTTAGCCAGTCATCGGTGCGGGCAATCACCGGAAGGGTGGCACCACTGCTGGCGGTGGCCGCCGGATCGCTGCGATCATCGCCGCTGACATACAGAGAGGCGCTGCGGTCGCCGACGGTGGCCAGGCCCTGCCACTCTTCGATGCTGCTCGCTTCGTCGGCGACGGGAATGGTGAATTCGCGCTGAAAGAATTCGCGATAGCCCGAGTCGTAGACGTCGAGTTCCAGGGTGACCAGTCCGTCTTCGGGGATGTCGGTCAGCTCGAAGCGAAGGTCGACGTATTCTGAGGCCCCCGGCTCCAGGTCGGTGACCACGGCGCGGCCTTTTTCGAGATAGACCTCTCCGCCGGTGAGGTTTTTGAGATATAGAGAGGTGTCGTCGCCGACGACGTCGCCTGTATTTTCGAGGTGAATACGAAGGGTGACGTCGTCGCCGGTGCGGAGCAATCCGTCGCTCAGCTCGTCGGGAGAGATCTCGTAGGTAAAGGCGTATCGGGGCCGTTCTTTGCCCTCGATGACCAGATCGTAGTGATGCTCACCGGCGTATTCCTGATCGTCGTCGCTGAGCGACAAGTTAATGCGATCGTGGCGAGTCTTGGAGTCCTGCGGGATATCGACCTCGATGGTCCACTCTCGGGTCTCGTCGGGTTCGACGCGACCGAAGATAAATTCGCGGTGACGCAAAATGGGGTTGTCGCTGCGGGTTAACGCCTTGGCGCGGTACAGAGGCTCGGCACCGCGGTTGGTCAACGAGGCGGTGATCTCGACGGTCTCGCCCGCCGGCGCCGGGGACTGTCCGGAGGAGGACTCGACAGATAATTCGTAGGCCGGCTCGCGGGGTGACTCGCCGGCGGTCCAGTCGACGCCCAGTTGTCTCAACTCGTCTTGAATTTCGTCCATCTGAGTCTCGAAGACCGATTCCAGCTCCGATTGGCTGGCATCGAGCATTTCTGAGCGGCGGTTATTGTCGTTGACGGCACCGAGAAGGCGGGAGGCCAGCGAGATTTCGAAATCCATCTCAAATTCGTTGGGATCGTCGGGCTCTGCCTGCCGGTCGAAGGCGTCGGCGTCGAGGTAGCGGATCAGACTCAGGGGGCCGTCGTCGTCGGGCCGGGTGGTCGGGTTTTCCAGGGCCCGGTCGATATCGCGCTCGCGCTGCATTAACTCCGAGCGAAATAGGGTCACGTCGCGCTCCTGGACGTTGACCGGAATGGCCTGAAGATCGGGGATAATCCCCGTATTTTGAATCGAGACCCCGTCGGGGGTCAGATATTGGGCCACCGTCAGTTTCAGCGCCGAGTCGTCGGGAAATTCATATAAGATCTGGACGGTCCCCTTGCCGAAGGAGACGTCGCCGACGACGACGGCCCGGTCGTTTTGCTGTAAGGCACCGGCCACAATCTCCGATGCTGAGGCGCTTCCCTCATTGAGCAGCACCACGATCGGGTAGTCCTCTTCGGTATTGGCCGATTTCGCCTCCTGGGTATCGCGCAGAGTGTCGCCGTGGCCCACGGTGCTGACGATGGTCCCTTCGCTCAAAAAGGCATCACTGATCTGGATTGATTGATCGAGGAGGCCTCCCGGGTTGTCGCGCATATCCAGTACCAGCCCGTGGATGCCGCCCATATTGGTGCGCAGATCCTTGAGGTGCTGACGCATATCGCCGTAGGTATTGGCCTGGAAATTATTGATGCGCAGATAGCCGATTTTATCAGCCAGCGGCTCGCTCTCCACGCTCTCGATCTCGATGATGGCCCGCTCGATGGTAAATTGGCGCGGCTCCGACCACCCGTCGCGCTCTACCCATACGTCGACTTCGGTGCCCGGTTCGCCGCGCAGCCGGCTGACGGCCTCGTTGAGGTTCATATTGACCGTCGACTCCTCGCCGATGCGCACGATCTTGTCCTGAGAGCGGATCCCCTGTTTGGCCGCCGGTGTCCCGTCGATGGGGCTGATGACGGTCAACTGGTTGTCCTGAATGGAGATCACGATTCCCAGCCCGCCGAATTCGCCTCCGGTCTGCGTCTGCATCTCTTTGTAATGGGTGGGGGTCAACAGCCCGCTGTGGGGATCGAGGGTGGTGACCATGCCGTTGATGGCGGCGTATTCGATATCGCGGGCGTCGCGCTCCGGATCGTCGGGCAGATGTTGCTCGACGAATAAAAAGATCTCTTTTAGCCGCAGACTCATCTCCCACAGGCTTTCCATGGCATGCAGTTCAAAGGTCTGTCGCTCGTCGACCACCTGGATTTCCACCCGGCTGGGGATGGCCTCATCGTCATCGCCGCGCTCGTAGTCGACGACGAATTCGGGGATTTCATTTTGCACCGCGTCCAACGAGGCCAGCAGCATCTCGCCGGGGCCGACCCTGTCGGGCTCGACGTATTTTTCTTTGATCTGCAGCAGGGCCCGGTTGAAGATCCGCAATGACGACAGGGTATAATCGTCGTCTTCGGTCTCCCCGGCCTCTACCGAGGCATGGCTCAGATCGAACTGAACCCCCCGTTCTCCCAACTGGACGCTGAGGGCAAAGGCAATCGTCAGCGCGATAGTCGCCACAAAATAGCGACCCTTTCCTCGTAAAAAGCTCATGGAATTCCTGAATTCTCGAACTTCGCCACCGACCGCGTCATGCGAAAGTCGGCTCATCATCGAATCATCCCCATCCGGGGAGCAATTTCGCAGCAAATCATAGGGGAAACAAATGGGGCACAACAACTTCCCGTCTGCCTTACCACGTAATTGTAACCGCTACGAGGCAACCCGCCAGTGGCGGTACCTCGCTTCAACGCCGCCGAGCCCGGTGTGCATTCCGTGGACCGCTCATTTTTTTTATATCTCGCCGATCGGTGGTCGTATTGGGTCTCAAAGATGCGATCTTGGGGACTCAGGGTTGCAACCAACGCCCCGTCGGGCCATCATCGGGCGCGCGTATGCTGCAGCCTGGTTAGTCTCTAAGAGTGTTTACCTATGTCGAGGATGCCTTCAGTCGGGGAAGTGGTCGACGATGTGTTTCGCATCGACGAGGAATTGGACCACGGAAATTTCGGTGCCGTCTACAAGGTCACCGATCTGCTGGAGCAGCGTATCCTGGCGCTCAAAGTATTAAAGCCCGGTCCCCACGACGAAGAGGAGTTGCACCGTCGCTTTGAGCGCGAAGCCCGCCTCATCTACAGCCTGCGCCACCCCCACGTCGTCCAGGTCTATTATTACGGCCAGACCGACTCCAAATTGCCCTATATGGCCATGGAGTATCTGCAGGGCACCGACCTCAAGGCGCTTTTGGCCCACCACGGCGGCCTCTCCGAGGCCCTTGCCCGACGGATCACCATCGAATCTCTGGCCGCCCTCCACAGCGCCCATGCCATGGGGATTGTCCACCGCGATCTCAAGCCGGCCAATATCTACCTGGTCAATGACGGCAACAAAGGCCACGTCAAAGTCCTGGACTTCGGCTTTGCCAAGGCCCTGGAGAGCGAGAGCAGCGAAGAGATCACCAACGCCGGCACCCTGGTGGGCACCCCGGCCTATATGTCTCCCGAATTGGTCCACAAAAAGGACGTCGGCCCCGCCGCCGATATCTACGCCATGGGTCTTATCCTGGCCGAGATGCTCACCGGCGAGAAGGTGGTCAAAATTGAGACCATCTACGATACGATTATTTTTCAGGGGTCTGAAAAACCGATTAAATTGCCCCCGCCGATCGCCAATACCCCCTTTGCCGATATCATCGATCGCGCCATCGCCAAAGATCTGGACCGCCGCTACGCCAGCGCCGTGGAGATGATCGACGACCTTCGCGCTCTCGATCTTGACGGGGTGGGCCCGTTTACGGCCGATGTGCCCCTGACCACGGCGCCTCCCGAAGTAGGTGATGCCGA
>SKQC01000299.1 GCA_007119175.1 Myxococcales bacterium
GAGGGCCCGGCCAGGCCGGTGAGGGCAGGGCCTACGTGCGATTCGAGGATCTGCAGCAATTGCTGGGCTACGGCGAAGGGGCGACCCAGATTGGTATCCGCCTGTACGACGATGATCAGCGTCGCGCTGTCGCGAATAGGCTGCGAGAGCAGGGCGCCGGTCAGGATCTGGAGGTATTGACCTGGGATGAAGCTGTTCCCGAATTTCAGGCCCTGATCGAGCTCGATGAGGCGATCTCATTTATGTACCTCTTCGTCATTCTCTTCATCGTCGTGCTGGGGATCACGAATACGTTCTTGATGGCCGTGATGGAGAGGATTCGCGAGATCGGGCTATTGAGCGCACTGGGACTGGCGCCCCGACGCGTCGGAGCGCTGGTCATGATGGAGACGACGTGTCTGGCCTTCGTGGGGATGACGGCCGGGCTGGGCCTGGGGTTGATGGGCCATTTCTGGGTTTCGGCAAATGGCATCGATTTGAGCGAGGTCGCCGATTATGACCTGGATGTCTCGGGGATCACGATGGATATGGTGGTCCATTCACACCTGGATTTGCCGCTGTGGATAGGCGGGTCGGTGGTGGTCTTCATCTTCATCTGCCTCGCCGCATTATACCCGGCGTGGCGGGCCACGCGTCAGGCACCGGCGGAGGCGATGCGGTTCTACGAATAACGACGGCGATTTTTGATGGATGGGACCACGAGGCAAGGAGCAAGCGATGGCGGATGAGAGCAAAAATTCATTGATCGAAGTGCGCGGGGTGCACCGCATTTTTCAGGACGGAGCCGTGGAGGTCCATGCCCTGCGTGGCGTCGACCTCGATGTGGAGTTCGGTGAGTTTTCGGCGCTCGCCGGACCCTCGGGATCGGGAAAGACCACCTTGCTCAATATGATCGGCTGTCTGGACCGGCCGACAAAGGGAACGGTGACCGTCGACGAGGTGGACGTCTCAAATTTCAACAAGACGAAGGCCGCCGAGTTTCGGCTCAACCGCATTGGTTTTGTGTTTCAGGCCTATAATCTGATTCCCGTTTTGTCGGCCTACGAAAACGCCGAATTTGTGATGATGCTAAAGGGCGTTCCCGCTTCAGAACGGCGGGAGAAGGTGATGGAACTTCTTCATGAGGTGGGGCTGGAGGGAATGACCGACCGGCGCCCCCACGAGTTGAGCGGTGGCCAGCAGCAGCGCGTCGCCGTGGTGCGCGCGCTAGCAGGTCATCCATCGGTCGTGCTGGCCGATGAGCCGACGGCGAACCTGGACAGCGCCGCCTCGGAGGAGCTCCTGGACCTGATGTGGACGCTCAATCAGGAGCATGACGTGACATTTCTATTCTCCTCGCACGATCCGGCGGTGATCGAGCGTTGCACCCGAGTGATTCGCCTCGACAGCGGTGAGGTCGTGGGCGACGAGCGCGGAGAGGTCGACGGATGAGAATCAGCGACAAGGGGCTGTTATTTTCGATGGTATTTCTCGTCGCCTATACGCTTGCGCTTGAGCCGGCGGAGGCGCGGTGGGAGCTATGGGAGACCGATAGTACCTATGCCGAGGTGGGGGCGAATCTGCAGTTGATGACGGCCTACGTCTATCTCGGCGATCTCGGGGACGCCGCAGGGGTCGGCGAGGATGCAGGGCTGGGCGGGGCGGTGGGCCGACTGGAGTGGTCCTTTGATCTGGGCAGCCGGGTCGATGTGGATATTCACAATCGGTTTTTCTGGCAGGCATCGACGCTGCCCACGGAGTTTTTATTTCAGGGCTTCGGGGTCTCCGCCGGCGCCGATCGAAGGCTGGATACGGAATTGGAGCTCATCGACGGGGAGACCACACGGCTGACCCATGACTTAGACCGGGCGGTGGTGGCTCTGTATTACGACGCGGCCGATATTTATCTGGGTCGTCAGGCGATTCGCTGGGGAGTGTCCGAACTCTTTCCGGTGGCCGATCGATTTGCTCCGCTCAGCCCCTTTGAGCTCGACACATTGCAGCGCCGGGGCATCGACGCCGCCCGCGTGGTGACCCATATTTCGCCGAGCCTGGAATTCGACTTCGTGGCCGCCGATCGAGGCGATTCAGAGCCGTTGGCCCTGGCCGGGCGCGCCGAGTATTTCGGGTCCCGGATCGACGCCTATGGGGGCTTCGGGCGCTTCTGGCAACGGCTGAGCGCCATGGGAGGCGTCAGTCTATTGGCCGGCCACTGGAAGTTCTTCGGTGAGGGTGAGGCGTTGTGGAATCTCGACACTGAAGAGCTCGACCGGCCCCGGGCCACCCTGGGCGCCCAGCGGGTGTCGATGGATTGGCAACTGGGCGCTGAATATCACTACAACGGTTTCGGGGCGGCTCGAGATGAAAACTATCTGGTGTCTCTGGAGCGCCCAGAATTTGCGCGCGGCGAGTCCTATTTTCTGGGCCGTCACTACGCCGGGCTGAACGGGTTTTATTTTTTCGAGGCCGGCTGGGCCCTGGGCGGAGGGGCCATCGCCAACGTCGTCGATCCCAGCGTGGTCGTCTTTCCGGCCGTCGAATACGAGATCGAGGAGCAGTTTTCCATTCGCGCCGGGGCTTATGTGGGATTCGGCGAAAGTGCCGGTGGAGGCGGCGAAAACGGAGGGATCGGCGGACTGGCGTTTCCATCAGAATACGGCGCCGGGTCGGACCTTTATTTCTTGCAGGCCACGGCATTTTTTTGAGGCTCGGTATTACAGAGGGCTTGGTTTGATCGATTCGCGACTTAGTGTTGTTGGAAGTTGAACGGGACAAGAGAGCAGAGGAGTAGAAATGACACAGATAAGACGGCGTTGGATGGCGATCTTCGTGGCGGCAATGTTCATGTTGGTGGCCGCCCCGGCAGTGGCTGAGGAAGGCGACGGTGACCCGGAGCTTCCCTCCGTCGATGAGGTCAATGAGCACCTCGACGATCTCTATCGCTCGGAGAGTTCAAAGGCAGAGATGACGATGACTATCGTCACGGAGCGCCGGGGCACCCGGGTATTGGAGATGGAGGCGTGGACGAAGGGCGAAGATGATGCGCTCTTCGTTATCCGCTCGCCGGCCCGCGAGGCGGGCACGGCCACTCTTCGCACCGAAGAGGGATTGTGGAATTACGCACCTCGCGCCGATCGGCTGGTACGGGTGCCCACGGGCATGCTCTCCGACGACTGGATGGGAAGTCATCTGACGAACGATGATCTCGTCCAGGAGACGGGATACCGCGACGATTACGACGTAGAGCTCGAGTGGGGTGAGGAAGAGGGCGAGCGGGTATTGGTGGCGAATATGACGCCCAAGCCGCAGGCTCCGGTGGTCTATACCCGGGTTGTCTACTCCCTTGATGCCGAACACTGGACGCCCCGATCGGCCGAGTTTTACGACGGCGATCGCCTTGTCCGTACGATAACATTTTCAGATGTTCGCGAGGTCGAGGGCCGGCAGGTTCCACACCGAATGGAGGTCCAACCGGAGGACAAGCCCGGAGAGAGCACGACGCTGGAATACTCGGCGCTCGAATTCGACTTAGACGTCGATGACGCGATTTTCACCCGGCGCGGCCTACGTCGAATCGCCCGCTAACCCTCAGAGGAGGTTGCCGTCGAAGTATCTCGGGCGGCCTGGACTTTGGGGGAGACCTCCATGTCGACCGTGTCCTGCATCTCGAGACGGCGGGCCTCGATATAGCGGTCCTTGAGGTCCTCGAAGGTATCGATCAGCGACTGGCGTTCGCGCTCCAGAGTCTTGATCAGATTCTGCTGGGTGCGAAAGAGGGTTCGAGACAGGATTCGGTCGCGATAGGCGAGGATCTGACGCCACCAGCGAAGAAAGAAAAACCCGGCGATGGGAAGGGAAGCAAGATAAATGATCACCGTGATCAAAGAGTGATCGGTCATCGTCCACAGCGCCCATCCCTGCAAAAAATAAAATAGTGGGAAAGCAAGTAGACCGGTGCAAAATCCGGCGAAGGCGACCATCGCCTCGTCGGGCTGGCGCCGCGTCATGGTGCGCACGAGAAGGTAGGGGATGGCGTTGTTGATAAAGCCGTAGATGGCAACGGGGCCCAGGCCGAGGGCGTAGGCCGTCATCTTGATGGCCTCCAGGCGCCGTCCCGTGAGTTTGGTGCCGTCCTCGATGAGTTCGTGGCGCAATCGGAATTGACGCAGATGGTCGCGGTAGCGGCGAATATCCATGCGAATTCGCGCCACCAGCCCCGGATCGGTGCGCTGGTAGAAATCGACGGCCTGCGCAATGCGCTGCTCCAGATCAAAGCGATCCTCCAGGTCGGGTCTCGCCGTATCGGTGGCCCGGGCGCGATCGAGCAATTTGTGGCGGAAAGAGCGCAGATCTAAATTCAGGTCGAGATCGCCGATTAGTTGTGCGGCCAATTCATTGCCGTAGATGTCATAGACGTCGATGACGAGTTGGTGATTGCGGTCGTCGGCGATATGGGTGGCGAGCGCCCGCAGATCGGACTCTATCTTGTCCGTCAATTCGCGGACGGCGTCCCGGGTGTCTGAGCCGTATTTCTCGGCATAATCTCGTACGTCTATGGGCTCGCCAAAGCGGATCAGAACGCTCGACAAAAAACGGTCGCGCTCCTCGAAATTGAGCCCCACGGGCTGGATTTTTACCCCCAATTCGAAGTCGTTGCGCTCCTCGGCGGCCAGGGCGATGCGCGCGGTGCCGGTTTTGAGTTTTTGCACTTTTCGATCCGGCGAATTTTTTCCCTCCGGAAAAATCCCGATGCATTCCCCGTCCTCCAGGGCTTCGTAAGCTTTGAGAAAGCTGTCGATATTTTTTTCGGTATCACCGGCCTCATCGGTGGCCCGAAAGATGGGAATGACCTGGAATTTATTGAAGATGGTCCGGACGACGGGATTTCTAAACAGGCCGCTTCGGGCCATATACCGAATCTGGCGATCCGTATGGATGCCGAGCAAGACGGTATCCATAATGGAGTTGGGATGGTTGGCCGCAAAGATAAGCGGCCCCTCTTCGGGGATTTCTTCCTGTCCCGATGCCTGGACGTCGAAAAAATAAATCCCGACGGCGTAGCGCAGGACCACCCGAAGTGTGCGATAGAGGCGCGACATTAAGAACCTGTCTGAAAACGACTACTGCTGCCCTTCGGAAATCCGTAGGCACTCTCGCCGGTCCTGAACGACGATGGCTGCGTTGCGCTTCCTCGACGATGCGAGAGCATCGACTCGTCAGCGCGCCTTGCCCTCGCCGTCCATGC
>SKQC01000130.1 GCA_007119175.1 Myxococcales bacterium
AACCCGTATATTTTAGACCACATTAGCCCATGCCTTCGTCACTCGACTGAACGGGTGGGGTCCGCGGCCAGCCTGGCCGCACTTCGGTCTGCCAACTCGTATATTTTAGACCACATTAGCCCATGCCTTCGTCACTCGACTGAACGGGTGGGGTCCGCGGCCAGCCTGGCCGCACTTCGGTCTGCCAACTCGTATAGGTTAGACCAAATTAGCGCATGACTTCGTCACTCGACTGAACTCTCATTGCTCATCAGTTGATGATCTGGCAGGTGTTCATATCCTCATTGCAGATCAGCCCAAAGCAGCAATCGTCGCCGTCCTCACAGAATTCTCCGTGTTGCCCGCAGGAGCCATCGTCCTCTCCACATACACCATCGGGGGTGCAGTGGCCGGAACAGCATTCGGAGTGACTTGAGCACTCCTCATCGTCGGGGACGCATAGCTGGGGTCCGCAGATGCCATCAGTGTTGCAATTGCCCTCGCAACAATCGGCGTCTGCTGTGCAGGCGTCATCTTCGGGAATGCACTCAATGCACTGGTTGGTATTGGGGTCGCACATCCCGGAGCAGCACTCGGAATCACTGGAACAGGTGCCGTCGGTGGGAATGCACTCCACACATTGGTCGGTGTCGGGATCGCATAACCCGGAGCAGCATTCGCCGTCCTCATCGCAGGTGCCTTCGAGGGGAATGCACTCCACACATTGGTCGGTGTCGGGGTCACACATGCCGGAGCAGCAGTCGGCGTCGTCGAGACATGTGCCGTTTAAGGGAATGCAGTCCACGCAGGTCTGGGTGGCGGGATCGCAGAGATCGGAGCAGCAGTCATCGTCATCGGTGCAATCTTCGCCGATGGGAACGCAGGCATCTTCACCGCAATAGCCCTCGTCGTTGCAGTTGCCCTGGCAGCAATCGTCATCGTCGTCACATGGGTCGCCGTCGATGACGCAGCCGCAATAGCCCTCGGGATTGCAGAAGTCTTCGCAGCAATCGCTGTGTTCATTGCAGCTAACGCCGTCGTCGACACAGCCGCAGAAGCCGTCGGAGTTGCAGAAGTCGCCACAGCAATCGTCATCGTCGTTGCACAGGCCGCCGTCGTCGACGCAGCCGCAGGTGCCATCGGGATTGCAGAAGTCCTCGCAGCAATCGCTATCGTCGTTGCACATGCCGCCGTCGTCGACACAGCCGCAGAAGCCCTCGGGGTTGCAGAAATCCTCACAACAATCGCTATTGTCGTTGCATTGGCCACCCTCGTCGACACAGCCGCAGAAGCCCTCGGGATTGCAGAAGTCGTCGCAACAATCGCCGTGTTCGGAGCAGGAATCGCCATCGGGCACGCAGGGATTGCACACCAGAGTGCCGTCCTGGTTCGGAGCACACGAGCCCTCACAGCACTCGTCGTCGAAGGCGCAGGGATCTTCGTCTTCGACGCAATAGCCTTCATCGGGATGATCGCCTTCGTCGTAGCCGAAGCAGCGCGGTACGCCGGTCGACGTCCAGGCGCACTCACCGCAGCAGGCATGACCGTCATCCCAGCCGTCGAGATCGTGGCAGACCTCACCCGGAGGGACCGGGCCCAGCCCGTCGTATTGGTGGCAGCGCCCGATGTCGGGATACTCGGCGAACATCATGCATCCGCCGACGGTCTCGCCGGTATTGGGACCGCGCTCACAGCCATCGTTATGCAGACAGCAGTCGGAGTCCTCGCGGCATAACTCGCCGCGAACCCGGCATCCGCCGAGGTTCTGACAGGATTTAAAGCCGTGTCCGGCGTCAAAACAGGCATACGATGAGCAGTCGCTATGCTCGTCGCAGGGATCGCCGATGACGCTTTCGGAGGGGGCGTTACCATCTTCAAACTCTGCGCCCGACAGGTCGGCACAAAAGCCGTCATCGCAAACAGTGGAGCAGCAATCCTCGTTTTCTATACAAGGTCCGTCGGTCACCTGGCACAGCCCGGAGTTGACGCAGCGAAACTCACCGGCACCGTCGTCGACACAGGCTGTGGTGCAGCAGTCGTCGGCATTGCCGGGATCGCATATCTCGCCGCCAGCCAGACAGGAGCCGCTCTCACAGGTGTTATTTGTGCAGTTATTGGAGCAGCACTCGCCATCGTTGTCACAGCCCTCTCCCTCGGAGGCGCAGATGCCGTCGGGCTCACAGACGCCATCGTCGCAAAAGTTGGAACAACACTCGTAGGATGCGTCACAGGTATCCCAGTCCGGGGTGCATTCGCCATCGCCCTCGGCGCAGACGTTATTTTCGCAATTTCCGGAGCAGCACGATCCGGCGGTAGCACAGGTCTCGCCGATGGGCTCGCAATTTTCAGATTGGCCGCAGACGTCATTGGCGTTGCAGAAGAAGTCGCCGCAGCATTCCTCGCTCTCCTCGCAGGGGACGCCGGCGTCGAAGCAAGCCTCGCCGGGCTCGGTGCACTCACCGTCCCAGCAGGTCAGGTCGTCGCAGCACTCATCATCGTCGCCGCATTCGCCGCCCTCGGCGAGGCAAATATCAGCTTCATCGACGCATTCGCCTTCAAAGCATAGAACGCCATCGCAGCAATCATCGTCGTCGCCGCAGGCAAAGCCCACATCGTAGCACATCAGGGGTTCGTTGGTGCATTCGCCGTCCTCGCAGACGGAGTCGCCGCAGCACTCCGAGGTGGCAGAGCAGGCCAGTCCATCGACAGTGCAGTCGATCACGCCGGGATCTGTACATTCTTCGTTGTCGTCGCAGATCAGATCGCCGCAGCAATCGACGTTTCCATTGCAGCTTTCAGTCTCTTCATAGCAGGCCTGGTCGGGATCGGTGCATTCGTCCTCGAAGCAGACCAGGTCGGCGCAACACTCGTCGCTGTCGCCACAGCCGTCGCCCTCATCGGTGCAAGTCTCATCGGCATCGATGCACTCTTCATCATCGCAGACCAGATCGCCGCAGCAGGCGTCATTTCCATCACAGCTCTCGCCGGCGTCGGCACAGATCGGCGAGCAAGTGCCGCCGTCGCATTCCAGCCCGTCACAGCAATCGTCGTTTCCATCACAGCCGTCGTCGTCGACGCCGCATTCAAAGTCGTCGGTGCAGATACCGTCTTCACAGGCCAGGTCATCGCAACATTCGGAGGTGGCGCCGCAGTCGGAGCTTTCGTCGTAGCAAGCCTGGTCGGGCTCGGTACATTCACCGTCCCAACAGGTTAGATCATCACAACAATCGGCATTGGCATCGCAGGCCTCCTCCACGTCGTAGCAGGCCTGGTCGGGCTCGGTGCAGGCGTCCTCAAAGCAGACCAGATCGCCGCAGCAATCGGCGGTCGCCTCGCAGGCTCCGTCCTCTTCGGCGCACTCAGGCGCCACGTCTGCATCTTCCGTCGGGTCGGCGTCGACCTCGACATCGTCGACGGGGGCATCCGATTCATCGGCATCGAATTCAACATCGACGTCGTCGTACGGTCCGACATCCGATTCGCCTTCCGATGGCTCGTCTTCACAGCTACAGCCGACGGCGATGGAGAAGAGGATGCAAAAGATGAAGGTTCGAGTAGGTAGGAGAGAGAATCGTCCAATCATCGCCATTCGCTCCAGTTGCGATAGGGCGACGCCCGGATCAATTAAGAAAAAAGACCGGTGCGCCGCACAGCATTTTAATTGTGCCTCGAAGAGGGTCCCCTACACCATATAGAAAAGTTGACCCGTTTGGAAAGGAAGGTGTTCTCTATCACCGAGAAATCAACTCGGCGGGTGCCAGTCGATCCCGAAAATATCCAGCGATGGTGTCCCGTCGAGATCTGCGCGATCGAGCAGCTCTCGCCGAAAATCCCAGAGGCGAAATCCGGCATGCTCGACCTGGCGATCACCGCCGTCGGCGCTGACTTCGTTGGGGCGCAAGGTGACGAGTTGAAAGGATACCGTCTTATTTTTCGGGTCGTCTTCCTGGAGCAGCAGGATTGTGTCCGGTGGGTCGAGGCGCAGGTGCACCAGATCGAAGGAGGGACCGGCAGGGAGGATCTCGTCGCCGTCGTTCACAGCTTTAATTAGAGACGTTTTATCGGCGTAGCGATCGCGCAGCGGACCGGCGTCGTGGGCGATATCGTAAAAGAGCCCCAGAGCGTTATTTTCGCGAATCTGGCTCAAGATCTTGTAGATATCCCAGGGAATGCTGTCGGCTTCGATCAGATGATGGGGCTCCGGGTTTTTCTTCTCGCTTTCTTTCTGGAGCCGATGAGCCCGCTGACAGCATTTTTTGTATTTTCGACCGCTGCCGCAGGGACAGGGGTCGTTTCGGCCGATGTCGTCGGGAATACTGGTCGAAGATCCGGGTTCGGACATGGTGCATCTCCAGATATTGGGGCAAAGCAAGGAAAGGGGGGTTAGCGGCGTTGAAACCGCATCTGCTGGCGCTGGGCCGGCGGTCGGTCGAGGTGAAATTGGTACCAGGCCATATTCCAGGCGCGCATCTTCATTTTGCGCTTATTTTTGAGGGCTTTGAGATTCTTCTTGGTTCGCTTCTCGTCGCCGATCTTGTCGATGGCACGGTTGAGCACATCGATCGCCTCATCGCGTTTGCCCGACTTCCACATGCAGTAGGCATAGAGGTTCCACAACAGGCTTTCTTTTTTGTTGGCGGCGACGGCTTCCTCGAAGACTTTCTTCATCTTGTCATGCTTTTTCTGCTTATAATAAAGCGTTCCCAGCATGGCCCGGGAGACCCAGTTTTTCTTGAACGAGCGCTTTAAAAAGGGCTCGGCCTCGCTGAAGCGCTGGGCCATATACAAAACGGTGCCGATCTGAGCGTCGACCTGGGCCTCGACGAAAAATTGCCACTTCCCCAGCGGATATGCCTCTTTGAGGACTTCGACGCCGCGGTCGATATTCTGGCCCTGCAGATCATTTTGAGCGCGAGAGACGATGGCCTGGACCTGTTTCATCGTCCGCCGGGCCAGGATGACGTAGGTGGCGACCAGGCCCAACACGCCGGGTAAAAGGCCGTACCACCAGCCGCCGAAAAAGGCTCCGATGCCGAAGGTCAAGGCGAGGCCAACGGCGAATGAGATGAGAATATTATACATGATGCAGGTTCCGACTGTTGCGTGAAAACTCTTTCGATGCGGCTCAAAATGGCCGAGGTCAGGGCAGGGGAAAATCGGCGCAGAATTCCTCGACCTCCGAGCCTATGCGCGACAGCGCGTCATCGTCGTCGAGGTCATCGAGAACGCGGCCGATGAAATCGGCGATCTGCGCCATATCATCGGTATCCATGCCCCGGGTAGTAACGGCTGCCGTACCGATGCGGATTCCCGACGGATCGAATGGACCGCGGGTATCGAAGGGAATGCTGTTGGAATTGACGACGATGCCCGCCTTTTCGAGGGCGACGGCAGCGTCGCGGCCGCCGAGCTCACGGGGGGTGAGGTCGACGAGCAATAGATGGTTGTCCGTCCCGCCGGCGACAAGCCGCAGGCCGTACCCGGCGAGTCCGTCGGCCAGAGCTTGTGCGTTTTTTACGATCTGGTGGGCGTAGTCTTCGAAGTCCTCGCTCATCGCTTCGTTGAAGGCGACGGCGGCAGCGGCGACGGCGTTCATATGCGGTCCCCCCTGAAGGGCGGGGAAGACGGCGCGATCGATGTCTTTGGCCAATTTATCATCGCACATGATCAGACCGCCGCGGGGGCCGCGCAATGTCTTGTGGGTCGTCGATGTGATCACGTCGGCTGCGCCCACGGGCGACGGATGAGCGCCGCCGGCGACCAGTCCGGCGATGTGGGCGATATCGGCCAATAGATAGGCTCCCACCTCGTCGGCGATCTCGGCAAAGGCCGCAAAGTCGATGGTCCGCGGATATGCCGAGGCACCACAGATGATCATCTTTGGCTGAACCTCTCGGGCCACCTCGCGGACGGCGGCGAAGTCGATGCACTCCGTGTCGGGATCGACCTCGTAGTGATGGGCGTCGTAAAATCGCCCCGAGAAGCTGACCTTCCAGCCATGCGTTAAGTGACCACCGAAGGGAAGCCCCATGCCGAGAATCGGATCGCCGAGTTCGGCGAGGGCATAATAGACAGCCAGGTTGGCGGGAGAGCCGGAGTAGGGCTGGACGTTGGCGTGGGCGGCGCCGAAGAGTTTGCAGGCCCGGTCGCGAGCCAGGTTTTCGACGGCGTCCGTATGTTCCTGTCCCTGGTAGTAGCGTCGGCCCGGATAGCCCTCGCTATATTTGTTGGTCAGCCTCGATGCTGTGGCCTGTCGGACGGCCGCCGACGCGTAATTTTCGCTGGCGATGAGGCGAATAGTTCGCCCCTGACGGCGGTCCTCGGCCTGGAGACGCTCGAAGATCTCGGGGTCGGTCTGTTTCAACTCCGTATTCGATTCACTCATGGCGGCTCCGTTATAATAGCGATGATTTAAGCCCAGATTATTCAGCAGCGGCGGCCTCGTTTTCGTCGTCGCTATCGCTCTCTTCGACGAGGCTGTCGGCGATGATTTCGGCCAGGTCGAGCAATTCGACGTCGACGGCGCCTCGGTGGTTGAGTCCGTCGTCAAACATGGTCAGGCAAAACGGACAGTTGACGGCCACGGCGTCCGGCTCGGTGGCCAGCGCCTGATCGGTGCGCTCGATATTGACCCGCTTTCCTCGCGTCTCCTCCATCCACATCCGCCCACCGCCGGCACCGCAGCAAAAGCTCTGTTTTTTGTTGAGCTCCATCTCCTGCATGACCACGCCCGGCACTGACTGTAGAACGTCGCGCGGGTTCTGGTAGCTGTCGTCCCAGCGGCCGATATAACAGGAGTCGTGATAGGTGATATGCTTGGTGGCCCCTGGCTTTAATTGGATGCGGCCCTCCAACAACAGGTTATTGAGCAGCTCCGTGTGGTGGACAACCTCATAGTGGCCGCCGAGCTGGGGGTATTCCTTGCCGATAGTGTGGAAGCAGTGGGGGCAGGTCGTGACGATTTTGGTGACCCCGTAATTATTGAGCGTCTCGATATTCTGACTGGCCAGCATCCAGTATAGATACTCGTTGCCGATTCGCCGGGCCGGATCGCCGGTGCAGCCCTCTTCCGGGCCGAGGATGGCCGTCGGTACGTCGGCGGCCTCCAAAATTTTGGCGAAGGCCTGAGTGACCTTCTTCTGGCGGTCATCAAAGCTTCCGGCGCAGCCGACGAAAAATAGATATTCCGGCGGCTCCGAGAGTTCACTCAATAACGGGATATCCAGTCCCTCCGCCCAGTCGGCGCGGTACGACGAGGATAGCCCCCAGGGATTGGAGTTATTCTCCATATTGCGGAAAGTTCGGCCCACTTCGGCGGAGAAATCGGCCTCCATCAACGCCAGATAGCGGCGCATATCGATGATCGTATCCACGTGCTCGATAAAGACCGGGCAATTGGCCACGCAGGCCCCGCAGGTCGTGCAGGCCCACAGCTCTTCTTTGGAGATAATACCCCCGGCCAACGGTGGGTATTCCTCGGCGGCCTCCGGGTTGTCCTCGCGGACCACAGCGGCACCCTTTTCGCGCAGATGGCCCTTGATATTTTCGATGATCATCATCGGGTTGAGCGCTTTTCCAGTATTATAGGCCGGACAATAATGCTCGCAGCGGCCACATTCGGTGCAGGCGTAGGTATCGAGGAGCTGCTTCCAGTGCAGATCCTCAACCGTGCCGGCGCCGTAGGACTCCACGGACATATCCTCCATATCCAGCGGATAGACCGCGCCCTTGGGCTCCAGCTTTCGAAAGAAGATATTCGGGATCGCCCCGATGAGGTGGAGGTGTTTTCCGAAGGGGATATAATTGGCGAAAAAGACGACGATGGCGATGTGGATCCAATAGGATGCGTGGAAGATCCAGAATAGTCCCTCGGAATCCGGTGAAGCACCGAGGCCGCGCATAAACTCGGCGGTCATCAGGGTAAACGGCGTCCAGGCGGCGTCCCAGGGCAGGTATTCGGGATCCACGAAAGCGATATGCATTCCGTGGGCGACGAATTTGCTGATCATCAGCCCGCCAATAAGCACCAGAATAAGCGCGGCGTCGAAGCTGGGAAGCGAGTGCTTAGGACGGACCACAAAGCGGCGAATACCGGCGATGATGACGGCGGCCAGGACGAGAAATCCGAAGATATCCTGCAAAAAGAGCAACCCGTTATAAACGGTGTTGCCGATAAACGTGCTCCAGTGAAATCCCCAGAATATCCCGCCTATGATATATTCCAGCGTCTCCAGTTGGAGGATCAAAAAGCCCCAGAAGATAAAGAGATGGACCATTCCCGCCGGCTCGGCGATGACCCGGGCCTGGCCAAGTACCTTGGTAATGATTCCCTTGATGCGCTCCGGTAGCTCGTCGACGCGCAAATTCCCCTTGCCGGTGGCCACATAGCGCATCAGCCAGTAGACGGTGCGCGCGGCGAAGGCAAAGCCGACGAAGACGCCGACCGTCAGCAAAATACGGATCCAGATGTGCACGTCACTCAGTTCCAAAAAGCTCACGTTGAAACTCCGGTGCGAAGTTCAGAGGCCCTCGCGAGGAGGCGCCCCGGTGTTGCATGATATCTTTAACGTCGGTGGGCGGCGGCGGCCGAATCGGCTCTCAAACCGTGGGGCTTGGAGCCGGGGGGCGTAACGTTGAACCGCCAGAATGCTTGTGTATTCCCGCTGTTCGACGATTCGCCGCGCCGCACCTTCATAACTGAACGGCACGCTTTGGGCAACCCCGTGGCCGCCGTTTGGGAACGGCCCTTTTCGCGGCAGGCCCGGTCCGCTATCGATGAGGGAGGTAGGCGTCGGCGATCGTGTATGGCACCATGGTGGCCGGTTTGGAATCGGGGGATTTATTGTGCAATTCGCTGTACCACCGAAAGCGCAACGCGTTCGGCGGTCGAAACCGTGTTTATCGCTCAGTTCTAAGGGCAGCTTATGTCAGATCTCGTCGTTGGCATCGACCTGGGGACATCCAATTCGGTGATTTCAGTGGTCTTGGAAGGGGAGGCAATCGTCATCCCCGATCCCGACGGGCGCCGAATTCATCCCTCTATTGTTCATTTTATGGAAGACGGGCAGATGATCGTCGGAAACCGGGCGTGGCGATTTCGCGCCGAAAAGCCGAGACGCACCATCTACTCCGCAAAACGTCTGATCGGGCGACCCTTTGATAGCCCGGAAATCAAGATGTTGATGGGGTCATTTCCCTTTCCCATCGTCGCCGCCAGCGATAATACACCCCGCATTCAGATCGACGATCAATATCACCCTCCGGAGGGAATTGGCGCCCGGGTGTTGCATTATCTGAAATCGCTGGCCGAGCAATATCTCGGCCAGAGTGTGGAGAAAGCGGTTATTGCCGTGCCCGCCAATTTTGACGAAGGACAGCGCCGGGCGACCCAGAAGGCCGGAGAGATGGCCGGCCTGGAGGTGATGCGTCTTATCAACGAGCCCACCGCCGCCGCCCTGGCATATGGTTATGGAGGCAATAAACGAGAACGAGTCGCCATTTATGACTTTGGAGGCGGTACCTTCGATGTGACGCTTTTGGAGCTTCGGAGCAATGTCTTTGAGGTGTTGTCCACGGCGGGCAATAGCTATCTGGGGGGCGATGATTTCGACAACCGTCTGGTGAGTCTGATGATGAACGTCTTTGAGCGAGAGCATCAGGTCGATCTGTCGGGCGACGAGATCGTCCGCCAGAGGCTGCGAGTGCTCGCGGAGCATATGAAGTGCGAATTGACCAGCGAAGAGGTGACGTCGCGCCGGATCGTGGAGTATATTCCGGGGACGATGACCGAGATCGAGGTCGATTTTCAGTTGAGCCGACAGGAGTTCAACGAGCGGTGCGCAGATATCGTCGACAAAAGCCTCGAGACCTGCCAGGACGCCCTGAAAACGGCCGGGCTTCAGCGCGCCGAACTCGACCACCTGGTGCTTGTCGGGGGGACGACGCGGATTCCACTCGTGCAGCAGCGCACCCGGGAGTTTTTCAATCGCGAGCCGGTCCTGGGAATCAATCCCGACGAGGTCGTCGCCATCGGTGCCTCAGTCTTCGGCTCCTCGCTGGCCAAACAGCAACAGGCCCCGGAATTGAGCGGGATGGGCGAGGGTTTTGACGATGTCGACGAAGAATGGATGGATGGGCTCGAGGACGAGGAGGAGGATCAGGGCCCATTGCTCATTGATGTCACGCCACATGCGCTGGGGGTGGCCACCGTGGGAGGGGTGATGGATATCATCATCGAGCGAAACGGTCAGCTACCTCTGGATCGCACTCGCTATTTTTCGCCGTCGCGCGACAACCAGACGCGGGTGGTTTTGCCTGTATACTCCGGAAATAGCCGGCGGATCGAGGATAATCGACAACTGGGGATGTTGGAGCTGACCGATATCCCACCGGGGCCACGCGAGGAGGTCCAGATCGAGGTGACATTTCAGGTCGATACCAATGGGTTGCTCAGCGTCAAGGCCACGGATATGCGCACCGGCCTCAATCAATTTGCCCGGCTGTCCATCAGTGGGGAGACGGCCACAGACCATGAATTCGATGCCACTGACCTGCTCATGACCTGAGCGGCGGTGGTTGAAGTAGATAGTTTTGAACGACGACGAGGAAGTGATGGGATACGGACGTAAATTAGGATTAGTAGCGGCGTTATTGATCGGGGCGACGACAATGACGGTGGCCTGCGACAGCGATGAATTTGCCGATGCACCGGCTGTGGCGGCTTCGGCATCGACCACTGACGATGGGGAGGCAGCGGGCTCCGATTATGGCGAGGCGATGCCGGCGCAGCGCGGGGAGTCGGCAGGACCGATTCAGGGGACAGAGCGTCCGCCGAATCATCCCACGCTACAGGGCGATCAGGGGGAGGCCGGCGAAAGCGTGCCGGCTCCACAGGTCGATCGCCTGGAGCCGTCGGAATATGGAGAGAGCGGACCGATCTTGTGGGATGCTCCGGCCCACTGGGAGGCTCGTCGGCCGTCCAATGAGATGCGTTTTGCAGAATATGGGGTCAGTGATGGGGATTCTGCGTTGTCGGCGGAGTTGACCGTATTCTTCTTCGGGGCCGGGGGAGGAGGCGTAGAGGACAATCTTCAGCGCTGGGCCGGCCAATTTGGCGGCGATGCCGAGCCGGAGCGTGATGAGCGCGAGGTCAACGGAATGACGGTCCATCTCATTGATGTCGCCGGAACGTATCAGACGGATATGCCGATGGCCGGCGGCGATCAGCCGCAAGAGGAGCAGAGACTTCTGGGAGCCATTGCCGAGGCCTCGGCAGGGCTATATTTCTTTCGGATGGTCGGAGATGAGGAATTGGTCGCCGAGCAGGTGGAGGCCTTCGATGCCTTCGTCAACTCTCTGGAGGACGGCCTGAGCTGATCGGATGGTCAGCGCAACTGCCAGGTGTCGGCGGCGCCATCGCCCACGGTATCGCGTCCGATGCGCATCAGCACACCCTCTTCATAATACTCCCAGCGATCGGTTTCTCCGTCGCCGGTAAGATCGGTGTCCACACGAACCAATTGCCCTTCGTAGTAGATGCGGCGTTCCTGGATATATTCGCCGGAGGGGTCCATCAATTCTTTGCGGGCCAATTCGCCGCCTACGAAATACAGGGTGGAGTCCATGACACCATCGAGGTTGAGGTCGTTTTCCTCGCGCTGAATATTGCCGTGGTCATCATAGTGACGGCGAACGTTAAATTGTTGATCGCCTGTGACGTCGATCTCCATTTTTCGGATTCGCCGCTGGGTGCGGGTTTCATCGCGGGGATGCCTGTACTCCTCGAAATAGCGCACGATATCGGCATGACCGTCGGCGCGGGTGTCGAGGCTTTCGACGATATATCCCTCCTCAGATTCGTCGGTTGTTATTCCTCCTGCAGCAGTCCCGTCGGCGAGTTCTTCGTCATCCGCCGTCTCAGCACTGGAGCTGCAGGCGATCGCGCCGAGGGATATTAGGAGTGAGCAAAGGGCCATCGGGAGCCAGGACTTCCACCACATCATTCGAACTCGCTTCGAAAAAGGAGAAAAGGAAACTCGAAACGCAAAATGAGAACCTATCGGGCAGAATGAAACGTTGCGTCGACGGTGTCAAAGATCAATGCAATTTAAGGCAGGAGGTGCTGGCGCAAATCGACAGCGGCGAATGCAGTGGGAACTTCGGCAGTCTTGTCGGACTGCACGGTGTGAGCTATGTGGGAACGCCTCGCTTTGCAGTCTGCCATCGGCTGGCGTCCGGGGAAGAACGGCCCGTACCGGTTTGTTCCCCTTTTTGACGATCTCGGCTCGATCAGGACTGCCCGGTCGCGTCGATGGATCATCGACCGTGATTCGTGTCATTTCGAACCTCCAGTCTAGATTTTTATGAGCAACACATCGTTTGAACAGAGTAAATTGCGCAATTTTTCGATCATTGCCCACATCGACCACGGTAAGTCGACGCTGGCCGATCGGATCTTGGATGTCACGGACGCCGTCGCCAAGCGCGATCAGAAGGAGCAATTTCTGGACAGCATGGATCTGGAGCGCGAACGGGGCATCACCATCAAGGCCCAGACGGTGCGCCTGAAGTATACCGCCGAGGACGGTGAAGACTATGTCTTCAATCTCATCGATACCCCGGGGCATGTCGATTTTAATTACGAGGTCTCGCGAAGCCTGGCCTGTTGCGAAGGGGCGATTCTGGTAGTCGACGCCGCGCAGGGCGTGGAGGCTCAGACCGTGGCCAACGTCTATCTGGCAGTGGATAACGACCTGGAAATCATCCCGGTGCTCAATAAAATCGATCTTCCCTCGGCGGATCTCGATCGGGTCTGTGAGGAGATCGAGGACGTCATCGGACTCGATACCACAGATGCCATTGCGGCGAGCGCCAAAAACGGAGTGGGGATCGAGGAGATTCTGGAAGCTGTCGTCCATCTCGTTCCGCCGCCGCAAGGCGATCCGGAGGCGCCGCTGCGGGCGTTGGTCTTCGATAGCTGGTTCGATCCCTACCAGGGGGTGGTCAATATGGTGCGGGTCATCGACGGCGAGTTGCGCCCGGGCATGGAAGTGGAGTGGATGGCCTCCGGGGCGACCAGTGAATTAGAAGAGGTGGGAGTATTCGTCCCCGGCGCAACGCCGGTGGAGCGATTGGGGCCCGGCGAGGTCGGGTTTTTGATTTCCATGGTCAAAGACGTCAACCTCGCAAAGGTCGGTGATACGATCACGGCCACCGATCATCGGGCCGATGAGCCCCTGCCGGGCTTTAAAGACGTCATGCCCATGGTCTTTTGCGGTTTTTATCCCACCGACTCTGACGATTACGAAGCCCTTCGCGACGCTCTGGATAAATTAGTGCTCAACGACGCCTCCATCACCTACGAACCGGAGACCAGTCAGGCCCTGGGGTTTGGCTTTCGCTGCGGATTTTTAGGCCTATTGCATATGGAGATCATCCAGGAGCGTTTGGAACGGGAGTTTGATCTGGAATTGATCACCACCGCACCGTCGGTGATCTACGAGGTGGACTCGGTAGAGGGCAACGAAGAGGAGACTTTGAAAGTAGAAAATCCGGCCCACCTGCCGGAACAGCACCTCATCGAAGAGATTCGTGAGCCCTATATTCTGGCGACGATTCACGTACCACCGGATTATGTGGGGCCGGTGATCAATCTGTGTGAAGAGCGCCGTGGAAGCCAAAAGGATTTGCGTTATTCTGGGGCGAATCGAATCATTTTGAAATATGAATTGCCGATGAACGAGGTGATGTTCGATTTTTACGACCGCCTCAAGTCGGTGTCGCGCGGCTATGCCAGTTTCGAATACGACGTGATAGGCTATCGGCCGGGTGATCTGGTCAAACTCGATATTCTGGTCAACGGAGATCCCGTCGATGCTCTGAGTATTATCGTTCACCGTGATTTTGCCTACGATCGCGGTCGGGCGGTGGCAAAGACCTTAAAGAAGGTCATTCCCCGCCAGATGTTTGAGGTGGCCTTGCAGGCGGCGATTGGAAATCGCGTCATCGCCCGCGAGACAGTGCGGGCCTTTCGCAAAAATGTCACCGCCAAATGCTATGGCGGCGACGTCAGTCGAAAACGAAAGTTGTTGGAGAAGCAAAAAGAGGGCAAAAAGCGAATGAAACAGGTCGGAAGTGTGGATATCCCGCAAGAAGCGTTTTTGGCGGTGCTGCGGATCGACGAAGATTAGTCCAGGTGGTCCAGCGGATCGACCCATCTGAGCCGGGAGAAAAGAGTCGGTGAGTGAAGAAAAGGACAAATCGGGCGAGGAATTCGAGGCGGCACGCCAGCTCGTCGAGCAGACGCAGCTTCGGCTCGACCGAGCCCGCAAAATTGCCGACGAGGCCCGCTACCGCATTCAGGAGGAACTCAATGCGCTGCGCCAGGGAATCGAGCGAGGCGATGAAGACTACGTCGATGAGGTCTCGGAGACCGTCGAAGGTCTCGCCGAGGAGCATCTGGCCGGTGTCTCCGTTAAACCGGTATGGCGCGA
Organism: Myxococcales bacterium; assembly: GCA_007119175.1. GTDB lineage: Bacteria > Myxococcota_A > Bradymonadia > Bradymonadales > Bradymonadaceae > SLJM01. Next base: position 14,472 of record SKQC01000130.1, read on the forward strand.
ATATGCGGAGACCATCGGCCTCGCCATATTATGTGCTCTGGTGTTGCGAGCGTTTTTCTTCGAGGCGTTCAAGATTCCCAGCGGGAGTATGGAGCCGACCCTGATCAGCGGGGATCATCTCTTCGTCAATAAATTGCGCTACGGAGTGCGGATTCCCTTTACCACCCATTTTGTGGCCCGGTTCGCCGATCCTGCTCACGGCGAAGTAGTGGTATTTCGCTTTCCATCCGACGAGGCTCGCGCCTATGTCAACGAGCAGCGCGAACAGGCGCTGGCCAGTGGTGAGCAGCGTGCCGAATGCATTTTGAGTTTTGACGAAAAGGATTTCATCAAGCGCATCATCGGGCTTCCCGGCGATGTCGTCGAGGGACGTGGCGCCGAGATTTACCTCAACGGGGAGCCGCTTGAGCGAACCCCGATTCGACGAGCTCCGGCGCCGGAGCGCACCGGCCAGACCGCCTATTATTATACCGAGACCATCGGCGACCGGGAGTATAAAGTCCGGGAGGATAATCCCCCGGGATACGATAGCGACCGCGACTTTGGACCCATCACCGTGGCAGACGATCATTTTTTCGCTGTTGGTGACAACCGAGATAACTCAGCCGACAGTCGGTGCTGGGGACAGGTGCCGATGGAGTATATCAAGGGACGAGCGATGGTCCTCTGGTTGTCCATCGAGGATGGGCGCACCGGGGAGGCCGGCCTGCGGTGGGAGCGATTCGGAATGCGCGTGGAATAAGCCGCCTAAAGGGGCGGTCAATTCTCGATAATCAGTTAAAATGGCAATCTGCGGAGGAATGAATGCACCTGATTGGGCTGCGAGAAATGGACCGGCGACAGATGATCGGATTGCTCGATCGCGCCGAGGACTATCTTAAGGAAGACGGGACGGTGACCACGCCGGCCAGTCGCCGCCGGGAGCTCGAGGATACGACGGTGGGGTTGCTGTTTTTGGAGGCCAGCACGGGCACTCGGGTCAGCTTCGAGCTCGCCGCGCGCCGGCTGGGGGCGGACACCGTGATTGTGACGCCTCAGGAAGGCGAGCGGTGGCGGGAGGAGTCGGCAACCGATGCCTGCCGGACATTGGCCGCCATGGGCGTCGACGGATTTATCGTCCGCCACCACGACCGACAACTACCCCATATGCTCGTCGATCGCCTGCAGGTGCCAATCATCAACGCCGGCAACGGCAGTGGCGAACATCCCACCCAGGGCTTGCTCGATGCGTTGACTCTGCGCCGCCATTTTGGATTAGAAAAAGACCTCTCTGGCCTGAAGGTCGCGATCATGGGGGACGTGGTTCACAGCCGGGTTGCCCGCAGCGACGCTCATGCCTTCTCAAAGCTCGGTGCCGAGGTATTGCTCGCTGGCCCGCGAATGCTTCTTCCCTCCGGCGATCGCGGACAGCGATGGCCCGGCGAGATGAGCACCTCGCGAAAAGAAGCCATCACCTGGGCTGACGCGGTCGTCATGCTGCCCATCGCTCAGGAGCGAATCCACGGCACCATCATCGATCCCCACGATTATGCGATGGACTGGGGAGTCGACTCCTCGATTATGGAGCGCTATCTCGATAGGGAAGCTGTGATCTTGCATCCCGGGCCGGTGGTCCGCGGGGTGGAACTCTCCGATCCGGTGGTCGACAACGAGCGTTGTCTGATCCTCAAACAGGTCACGAACGGCGTGGCCATGCGTCAGGCTGTATTGCAGACGTATTTTGCCAGCGCGTCATTGTCTTAGGTGCGGTGGTAATAGCTTGAATTGCGCACTCAAATTTATTGTGTTCGAGGACTGGAGGGTCAGCAAAGTGGGTCTACCTATTCCTCCGGTGCTGTTGAGCGACGAGGTTGAATCTGTCGAAGAATTTATTTGTAAGTTCACCGGGCAGCGGTCGACGATCGGGGGTTATTGGTCGCTTTGTGAGTCGATTCCTTTCAGGGGATACGATAGGTGATGTTATGACCGCTTTGCGTTATGATGCGCTACGCGACTCGCAATCTGGCGAGGTTTCGTAAGGAGTGACCATGGAACTGCGGTTCTGGGCGGCCACCGATACGGGGCGCGTCCGTGACCATAACGAGGATAATTTCCTCGTCGATCAAAACCTTCAACTCTTTGTAGTGTGTGATGGAATGGGTGGGCATGCTGCGGGCGAGGTGGCGAGTGCGGTGTGTGTGCGAACTGTCCGTGAGGTGATCGCGGCTCAGTCGGAGCTATTGGCTCATATTCGCGAAAATCCCACCGACGAAGTGGCCAACGAGAGTCTGAAGCAACTGCTGCGAACGGCGGTGCAGTCGGCGAATTCGCGCATCTTCGAGATGGCGAAACAAGATCCGAGCCGCCGGGGGATGGGGACGACCTGCGTGGCATTGGTTCTGGCCGGAAAGCGAGGGTTTGTCGGACACGTCGGTGACTCCCGGATGTATCGAATTCGAAAGGGGAAAGTCGAACAGGTCACCGATGATCACTCGTTGCTCAACGAGATGATTCGTCAGGGCAAGGTTGCAC
>SKQC01000159.1 GCA_007119175.1 Myxococcales bacterium
ATGATGATGGTCCGGGTCCACGAGTTTTTTGAGGGATGGGAATTATTTGCCGAAGACTCCGACGACTAAATCCGTCGTACGATGACGGCCAGGGTCTCCATGCCCTGTTCCGCCCAGCGCCGTTTATAGTCCATATCGGAGCCCAGATCGTAAGTGGTGACTCCTTCGTCGCAGAGCTCTTCGATCATCCGTAGCTGTGCGAGACTTCCCGGGGAGTGGTCGGCGAAGTCGTCGACGTAGCTCATCTGCAGGCCGCGAAAGCCGTCATTAAAGACGGCGCCGAAACAATAGGCGATATCCTCGCCGTCGAGATTCAAAAATAAAAAACGCAAGGCGCCTCGCTGGGCCAGCCGGGGTAACATATGCCGATAAAAGGTCTTCATGGGACCATCGATGATGCCCGTATCGGCGTCGGCCTTCCAACTTTTGTGCTCTACAGCGAGAGCGCGGTCAAAGAGGTCGCTGGCGGCCTCCTCGGCGTTGGCCTCGTCGATATAATCGACCTCGATGCCGGCGTCTTCGCCGCGTCGACGAGTGCGACGAAGGCTGGCCCGAAATTTCGAGGAGCGGCGCTGTAAAAAGCCCTCGATACCTCCCTCGAGGCTGGCCACGCGCCGAATCGACGATGGGCCAAGTCCTAAGGAGAAATGGCCGCGAAAGCCGCGAATCAACTCCTGGAATGCCTTCGATTCGGGGCTGATGCCCGACAAAAATAGGATATCCCAATTGACCGAGGTGCGGCGGCAAAACGAGGCGAATTGACGGGTCAGTGATGCCGAGTCGGGGCCTACAAAGGGACTGGCCAGAGCCCAGCTCGCCTCCAGCGGATGGGCATACGTGCCCAGGCTTCGATCCGTGCCGATTCCCAGAGCGACAAAGCCATGCTCTGATTCGTGAGCCCACAACCGATGATCGGGCAAAAATGCGCGCCAGGCGGGTAGGATCCAGAAGCTGGAGGAGCAAAAGTGGTCGATATCCGGCGTCTGACAAACGGCGGTATCGAATTCTTTTGCCCGTTGATTTAGCTCTTCGACGGTTAGTTCGCGCATAGCTCCACCTCTTGACTTTCTACAGGGCCCTCATTAAACGTAAGGCGTTTCGAGGTGCGCGAAAGGTCCGTTTCGTTTGACGCGGTCGGCGCGGCGGCCAGAAGCAAGGTGTACCGTATGGATTTTCGCAGAGCAAAGTACATCCTACCAAATCTATTTACGCTCTCCAGCGTATGTGCCGGGCTGTACAGCATACATCTTTCCACGTTAGCTCAGAACGTGGCCGACATCACGATGGCGGCCTGGTTGCTGGTGGTGTGTATGGTCTGCGATGCCCTCGACGGTCGAGTGGCGCGGATGACTCAGACCGAAACCGAGCTGGGCATTCAGCTCGATAGCCTGGCCGATGCCATCAGCTTTGGCGTGGCGCCGGCATTTTTGCTCTATCACTGGGGAATGACCGAGTGGGGACTGGTGGGCATGTTCGTGGCCTTCGTATATGTGGGGTGCGCGGTATTGCGTCTGGCCCGGTTCAACGTTCTGGCCGGTCAGGGAGCGGGTACGAAGCGCTACTTTTTAGGTCTGCCCACGCCGCTTGCGGCGGGCACGGTGGTGTCACTGGTACTTGCCCATGTGGCGTTTACCGAGATGGCGACCACGGCGGCGGCGATGAGCGTGGCTGCAGTCACCTTGTTGTTGGCGGGATTGATGGTCAGTAACGTGCGCTATCGCACCTTTAAGGACGTCAATCTTCAGGGCCGCACCGGACTGGCAGCGGGAGCCGTCGTGACGGCCGCCGCTGTGGGATCTGTGATCTTTCAGCCCAGTATCACCTTCGTATTGCTCATGGTGGCATATATCATCCTCGGCCTGGGTGGAGGGTTGATGCACCTCGGAAAGACACTCTTCGGCGAGAGTGAAGACGAAGAACCGATCTTTGCCGAGGCCCGCGACAACGAGTCGTAACGCGCCAAATCGATTTAATCAGGAGGGAGAGCTATTGTTTGACGACAAGAGCGGTGGAATACTTGATTTTACCCCGGGGTGATAGGCTATCCTGTGGCGTCAAGAGAGCAGGGAAATGTCGAATTTTTGGTGACCGCCGGGGGACGCGAATCCTATAGGAGATCAGATGATGGATAATATCGGGCGTGGTGGATTCGTGACCAAGGTGTGGGTGCTGGTCGTGGCGGTAATATTGGTGATGGTCTGCGGGTGCAGTAGCGATCCGGCGGAGGAAGAGAACCAGAACCAGAATCAGAACCAGAATCAGAATCAGAATCAGAACCAGAATCAGAACCAGAATCAGAATCAGAATCAGAACCAGAATCAGAACCAGAATCAGAACCAGAATCAGAACCAGAATCAGAATCAGAATCAGAATGACGGGGAGCCCTTCGTCATCGAAGATCCCTACGAATTGGTGCCGTTTCAGCCCGATGTAGACCGGGAGAACGGGCATCCCGATATAGAAGACGGAGTTCCCGCAGAAGACGAGGTGCGGGTCGGTCGTATCGCCGGGCCGGAGACCGGTTTTACGGGGATCTGGAGCCACTGCCGGGTCGGCGACTTTCTGTTGAGTAACTCCGAGATCGAGGTCTGTATTCAGGAGGAGTCGACGAATCGATACGAGACTTATACGGGTGGGAAATTGGTGGACGCCCGTCGTCACGATCAGCCGGAGGGAGACGATGTTCTCGATCTTGTGATGCCCCTTTTTGATTACGGAACGACATCGGCCGAGACCGTAGAGGTGGTTCGTGATGGCAGTGATGGAGTCGCCGTGCTCCGGGTCTCCGGCCAGGATATCGACGTAGGCCATCTGACGGGATTGCTGGAATTCCCGCTTGGCAATGTCATGGGTATTGATGTCAAAACCGAATACCGATTGGAGCCCGGCAGCCCGGTGGTCGAGAAGGTAACGGTGATGACCGGGCCCGAAGGGGTCGAGTTTACACGGCCGGTGGGAGATTGGTTTATGTACGGCGATCGGGCCGTGTCCTGGACGCCGAAAGAGGGGTTTGGGATCGCTGACGTGGAGATGGAATGGGTCGCCGCGGCCGGGCACGGGCATAGCTTTGCGATGATTTTCGAAGAGACAGCATCACCAATGGGAATCGGGGGCCAATTTGGCATTCCCTGGGCGGAGATGAGGGCGGAGCGAGCGGAGATCGGCGACGCTGACGATCCGGGCACTTATCGGCGCTGGTTCGCCGTGGGCGACGGGACGTTGGACTCGATTCGCGAGATCATCGCCGATCACTGGGAGGAGGAATTACCGGGAGAGCCGGTCGAGATCGCTGTGGTCGACGAGGGCGGCGAGCCCGTGGTCGATGCGGAGGTCGCCATCCAAAAGGACGAGGAATGGATTACTTTTGATCGCAGCGATGAAGACGGGCTTTTGACCCTGGTATTAGAGGAGGGAGAATATGAGGCGACGGTCCGCGACTTCGCGGGGCCCCTACAGGTCGATCTGCAATTTGAGGTCGCCGATGCCGAGGTCACGTTGACCGTTCCTCAAGCGGCGCGAGTTGTATTCGATGTGCGCGATGAGCAGACGGATGAACCAATTTCGAGTCGCGTTACCTTGAGTCACGAAGAGCTCGGCGAATGGCCTGAATACGCCACTCTCGGTTCAGTGGAGACGTTCGTGCCGGCCGGTGAGGTAGCAGTGGTGGTAAGCCGCGGGGTGGAATACGAGTATTTTGAAGATACGCTGGAATTTGAAGCGGGCGCCGAGCACGCGGTGGAGGTTGCATTGCCACGGGCGATTGATACCGAGGGCTGGCGCAGCGGCGATTTTCATCAGCATCTCGAGCCCAGTCTCGATAGTCGGATTTTCGCCGAGGTAAGGGTGATGGAAAATGCCACTCAGGGTGTTGAATTGATGGTCTCCACCGATCACGACGTGGTCACCGATCTACGGCCGGTAGTTGAAAGCCTCGGCCTGGGAGATGAGATCTCGACGTTTCCCGGCGTCGAAATCTCGCCGCTATACGCCCATTTTAATCTATATCCCGTGCCCTATCTGCCCGATGAGCGCGGCCGCGGCACGGTGGTGTTGTCTCGTCTCGAAGACGGGGTCACAGAGCTGCAGTTAATGCCCGAGATCATCGCCAAGGCCCGCACTTTCGATACGGATCCGGTGGTGCAGATGAATCACCCCCGCAATAACTCGGGGATGATGGATCACGTCGACTTCGATCCTGAGACGCAAACGCCGGATGACGTAGAAGATGTGGAGTATTTTGTCTCCGATATCGATACCATCGAAGTCATCAATCGATACGGCCATACCTGTCAGGTGCTCGCCGACTGGAGCGGGCTGCTCAATGCCGGCGAACGGGTCACCGGGCTGGGCAATTCCGATACCCATCATGCTGATGGAGAAGCCGGTGTGCCGCGAAATTATATGCCCCTCGATGTGGGCCCCGGTGATATCGACGCCGATATGACGCGCAGCGCTCTTCGCGCCGGCCAGGCCTCGGTGGCTTCCCACGCCTTTGTCGACTTTACAGACGGGACACTTCCCGGAGACGAAGTCGAGGTCAGCGCCGATGGCAGCGCGGAGTTCGAAGTCCGCGTACAGACCCCGGAGTGGGCGCAGGCGGAGTCCCTATTCGTCATCGTCAACGGCTCGGTGGTCGAATCATTTGCCCGCGGTGACGGCGCCGGCGACTACGATTTTCATCAAACGGTTGAGGTGGATATCGATGAGGACTCCTGGGTGATCTTCTGGGCCGATGGGCCTCAGCCGAATGCGCCGATGCCGCGCACAAAGCAGGTCATCGCGTTTACCAATCCCGTCTTTATCAATTCCGGCGATGGCGATTGGGAAAGCCCCGGTGTGCGGGCCCTTGATCTTGAGGCCATCGATACCGGATATTGCGACTGAATGATCAATGCTGGTAAACGTTCGGTTCGGTGACGAAGTCATGCGTCAATACGCCCCTGAGGTTCGGGTTAGCAAACCGAATGGCGGCCAGGCTGGCCGCGGGCCCCGGGAGTTGAACGCTGATCAATGCTGATTGTGTCTGCTGATGCGAATCCAAACTCTTGATGTAAGCGAACGGAATTCGATGCTGGAAAAGATAAGGGATCGCGTTGACGATGCGCTCGTGGCTCCTGTTCGTCCCGATGTGTGGGAGCGGATCAAGGCCATGGACGCCGGACAAAACGAGTATGGATTCGACCCCTTCGGGTTTAATCCGGAGTCGCTGAAATATATCATTCCCCTGGCCGTCAGCCTGTATCGGCATTATTTCCGGGTTGAGGTCTCCAATATCGAAAATATCCCCGACCGGGGCCGTGTATTGCTGGTGTCTAACCACACCGGGCAGATCCCGATGGACGGGATGATGATCGCCACGGCGACTCTGGTCGATAAGCGTCCGCCGCGGATGGCGCGGAGTATGATGGAGCGCTGGGTTCCGTCGATTCCCTTTATCTCGACGATTTTCTCGCGCTGCGGTCAGGTGGTGGGCACCCGGGAGAATGCGCGCATTTTGCTGAAGCGCGAAAATTGTGTCCTCGTCTTTCCCGAGGGGGTTCGCGGCGTCAACAAAACCTATGACCGGGCCTACGAGTTGGAGCGCTTCGGGCTGGGATTTATGCGCCTTGCTCTGGAGACAGAGACTCCGATTGTACCGGTGGGAGTGGTGGGCGCTGAAGAGCAGATGCCGTCTTTGTATAATGTTAAATCGCTGGCCAAAATCTTCGGGATGCCCGCATTTCCCATCACGCCCACCTGGCCACTGCTCGGTCCGATGGGAGCCCTTCCGCTGCCGGTGAAATACAGGATTTATTTCGGAGAGCCCCTGAGCTTTGAGGGCGACTCTGATGATGAAGACAAGGTCATTGGGGCCAAGGTAGAACGGGTTCGCCAGTCGATACGAGAGTTGTTGGAGCGCGGTCTTGAGGAGCGCAAAGGAGTCTTCTTTTGACGAAGCGGTCCAGAAGGCGTCGAAAGCAACGGGTGGTGATCACGGGCATTGGCGGCAATTTCGGACGGGCCGTCGCCCGTCGGCTGCATCGTCAATACGATGTGATCGGCATCGATCGGCGCACGGTGCGCCATATGCCAAAAGATATCGAGATTGAGCAGGTCGATATCCGCCGCCGTCGCGTTGAAGACGTATTTCGGCGCGAGGAACTCGACGCGGTGGTGCATCTAAATATCATGCACGATCCCCGCACTCAGCAGGAGGAGCACCACCAATTCAATATCGTCGGCACCCAGAAGGTCTTTCGGCTCTGTGCGGAGCATCGCGTCCCCAAGGTCGTCGTCTTATCCAGTGCCGACGTATACGGCCCTGACCCGCGAAACGACCAGTTTTTGTCGGAGGAAGCAGCTCTGATGGGAGGGCAGAATTTCGAGGCGATTCGCGATCTGATCGCTCTCGATATGTTCTGCAATACCTTTTTCTGGCGCCATCCGGAAATCGAGACGGTCATCTTACGTCCGGTTCATATCGTGGGACGGGTCAATAATGCGCCCAGCAAATATCTTCGCCTTCAAAAGCCACCGACGATCATGGGCTTCGATCCCATGGTGCAACTGATCCATGTAGAGGATGTGGTGACCGCCGTGGAGCGGGCGCTGACGCCGGGAATCCGGGGGGTATTCAATATCGCGGGACCCTCGCCGGTGCCCCTGTCGTATGTGTTGAACGAATTGGAGCGAAGTCCCCGTCCGCTACCGGAGCCGATGCTGAAGTCGATGCTCAAGACAGCCTGGACGCTCAAGCTCAGTGACTGGCCGGTTCCGGAGCTCGATCATATCAAATATGTGTGCATGGTCGACGACTCGCTGGCTCGAGAAATGCTGGGGTTTGAACACAGCCACGGCCTCAATCAAATATTGCGGGATGTGCAAAAGGGCCCGGAACCGTGGTGATTTGCGCCGTTGTTCCGTCGACGTGGCATAGGCTTATAAATTGACGTGGGGAGATCGGATCCTTAGTTCCACAGAAGGGGTGTGTGCTGGGAATTGTGTGGAAAATGGCATGGAGGCCATAAAAAATGGATCTGGACAAGGATGTCTACACGACGTTTGAAGCCGCCGATATCTGCAACGCCAATATCACGTCGATCAAAAATTGGATCGATCAGGGAAAATTAAAGGCGTTTCGCACACCGGGCGGCCATTATCGAATTGAGCAAAAGGTGCTCAACGCCTTTTTGACTCGCCACGGGATGCCAAACCCATTTGCAGAGCGAGAGCAAAAACGGATTTTGCTCATTCATCGCGATGCAGTGCTGCTCGAGACAGTGCGAGCCGAATTGGGAGCGGAGTACGACTACGACTACACTGACGACGTCGTCGATGCCCTGCTGAAGCTGGGACAGCGCAAGCCCGATGCCGCTGTGGTGGACTGGAAGATCGAGGATCTAGATCCGGTGGGGTTGTGCGAGAAAGTGCGCGAACACGCCGATCTTGGCGGGGTTAACCTGATCGTCATTCACAAAAAAGGGGAGCCCTCAGCGGAAGCACTGCGCGAGGCGGGGGCCGATTTTACGGTGTCGCAAAAGGGCGGTGTTGCAGAGATCTGTAACGCCCTGCGGCGCGCTCTGCTTTGAGTCGATCCCCTGAGTGACGCAACCGTTCGCCTACCCGGGCGGCTGACAATTGTGCATAACTTTTCGGAATACCCCACTGTACTCACATAGTTTGGGCACCTCCGCGGGGCGGAGGCCATTGAAGCATGGGAGTCACATGAAGCGTCCGCTCACCCTTCGGGGGAGCTGTCCGCCCCGTAGGGGGCGGGCTGAGGGGGAGATCGCGGAGCACTATTATTCATTGGTGGCTCCCCGAAACTCCCCCATTGTCTCCCAATGGTCGACATTTCCCCCGGCGGGGGGAAAGGGGTTGTGCCGTGAATAACCACCCCGCTTCTCGCGGTTAGCAGTTCTCAGATTCGCCGGGCTTTGACGGTGATGGCGTCGCCGGCGAGGCTGTCGTCGAGGATCTCGAAGCCGGCCCGTTCGATGCGGCGGTGCAATTCATCGCGGGAGAACCAGTGAAATTGGGTCGGGAATTCAGCGACCCGTTTCAGGAGTCGGCGCAAAATCCCCTTGCCGAGGATGAAGGTGCCGATGACGCAGATTCCGTCCGGTTCCAATACGCGGGCGAAGTTGCGCAATCCCTCGTCTATATCGCTCATCAAGTGGAGGCTGCCGCCGCAATGAAGGCGGTTGAAGGCGCCGCGGCGCACGGGAATACGCGTGGCGTCGCCGCGCAATAAATAGACCTTTCCGTCCAGGTTTTCCTGGCGAATATTGCGCCGGGCGTTCTCCAGCATCGGCCACGATAGATCCATGCCCACCACCAGGGGCAGATCGGGGTCGGTGACGCGGGACTCGGCGAGTCCGATGCGCTGGGCGAAATACCGGGTAAAGTTGCCGGTTCCACAGCCCACATCGAGAAGGCGAATATTGCCACCGAAATCGAGAAATTCGGCGGCCAGCCGATACTCGTCACGCATGGTGCGATTACTGACCAGACCGGTCAGGCGCGGACGCATAAATTCCTCGTAAAACTGAGTATAGAGGCGAGTCTCCATGACCTTCTGACTCAGCGAGCGGCTCGGCGTCACCGGAGGGGCCAGATCGGCGATATCGTTTTTGAGGTTGAATTGGCGCTGACAGGCCTGACAGGTCAAGGTGCTGGCGCCGAGGTCGAAGCGGTCGTGACCGCAGGCCGGGCAGCGCAGGGTGTCGATAAAGCGCTGTTTGAGAGCCTGTCTGGCCTCGTCGACGCTCGGCGTGGGGGCCGTGGCAGGCCGGGCTGTCGAGGGGCCGCCAGCGGCTCCGGCAGCCGCCGCTCTCCCAGCCGACGGACGGCTCGGCTTTGCCGGCTCGCGAGCGCGGCCGTTGGTTCGCTGGACCGGTTCTTCGTCGGGGACGGCGCCGTTGCTGTCGACGTCCTCTTCAGCGTCGGCTTTCTCTTTTTCAGCCTTTTCAGCTTTTTTGGCGGCGGAGGCCAGGCGCTTTGCCGAACTCAGAATCGTGGAGGCTTTTTTATTACCGACCCCACGCAGCTCGGTGAGGGCTCCCTGGTCGCCGAGCTCGACAATATCCTCGATGGTCCGGGCGCCGTGATCGTCGTAGAGCGCTTTGGCCATCTTTTCGCCGATAAAGCGCACACGGGAGAGTTCTTCGAGTACCGTTTCTTTGCGTTTTGCCATCGAATCCATCCGTTAGTTAGACCAGAGCATTTAATTGTCGCCGGTATATCGGAGGACCAGCGACACAGACCGAAAGGTTTTTGGGTGCGGTAAACAATAGAACCAAAACGCCATTAGACAAGGGATTGACGCGGCGCGTCAACCATCTATTGGATCAGCGCGCCGACGAAAACGCCGTTTGGCGGGCTCGACGAGGTGCATTTATCACCTCTAATTTTCGAGAAGTGGCAGCAGGTGTTCGTCGATTAAAGCGGTACAATCGTCGGCAGTGACGGCGCGATACCAGATTCCTTCGGGATAGATGGCGACGGTGGTGCCCTCGATATGACACCAGCCCATACACTGCGTACGGGTGAGCCAGATTCGTGTGCGGAGCCCCGAGTCATCGAGCCATCTGCGAAATGCTTCGTAGACGCCCTCGGCATCGCCCTTCGCGCAACTCGGCAGCTCGGAATTCGGGCGCTGATTGACGCAGACCAGCACATGGGCCAGGCATTGCGTGGTGTCGACTCGCTTCATTTTTACGTCTCAGTCATCGGGCTTTCGGGCCGCGGCGACACGGTCGCGATCGCCATAATCTTTTAAAAGCTCGATTTCGTCGTAGTCATAGGTGGCGAGCAGGTCGGCGACGGCCTCGCCCTGCTGATAGCCGATCTCGAAGAGAAGCTGGCCACCGGGCCGCAGCGCCCCGCGGGCGTCGGCGACCAGTCGGCGGATGACGTCGAGGCCGTCGGCGCCGGCAAAGAGGGCGTCGGCGGGCTCGAAATCCCGGACCTCGGGCTGCAGATCCTCTCTCTCCGACTCGGCAATATAGGGAGGATTGCTGATGATAAAGTCCAACGGGAGCCACTCGTCGGGTAGAGCGTCGAGGAGGTCTCCCTTAAAAAAGGAGATGCGCTCCTCCAGGCTGAGGGCCTGGGCATTGGCAGTTGCCACGTCGAGAGCGTCGCCGCTGTCGTCGGTGGCGGCGATCTGAAGCTGGGAGCGCTCCGAGGCCAGTGTCAGAGCGATGGCGCCACTGCCTGTGCCGATATCGACGAGGCGTTCCGCGCTGTCTTCGTCGAGTCGTTCCAACGTGGCGCGAATCAGCGTCTCCGTATCGGGTCGCGGAATGAGTACCCGGGAGTCGACCTTGAGTTCGAATTCCCAGAAATGTCGATGGCCGATGATATAGGCCGTCGGTTCCCGGTTTGCCCGGCGTTTGATGAGGGCGCGAAAGGCGGCGAGTTCATCTTCTACGAGCGGTCGATTAAATTGCGTATACAATTCGATGCGCTCTAAATTGAGAACCTCGGCGAGGAGCAATTCGGCATCCAGGCGCGCAGAGTCGATTCCCCTGTCGTCGAAATAATTGGTGGTCCACCGCAAGATCTTCAGGATCGTCCACGGTGGTTCCGGTGATTGGTCGTCGGCCATAAAATGGTGGATCGAATCGGCGATTGAGGGTTGATTCCGTCGGCGGGGGCGAATGTAATTGCTGAAAGTGCATTTGCAACCCCCCGGGGAGCAGAGTCGAAAAAAGATAGCGGAATCGAGATGAAGCGCGAGGAGATACAACGCAGTGACGACGAGGTGAGCTTCTTTGCCGAAGACAGCACCGTGGGATACGGGGTGCTCTTTGTATTGCTGATCATCGTCGGTGCCGGGATCATCTGGTGGTGGCCGAGCTCACCGGGGGAGCTACTTTGGGCGTGGGAGGGCGAGCAGTGGTCGCACCTCGAGGCGCTGGCCTGCGCGATGCTCACGGCCATTGTGGGGGCGATGATTGTGGTCATCGGCGGGTTTTTAAGCGATCGCGGCCGATGTCATTGGCTTCGTTTTGACCTGCGGTCACGGCGGGTCCTTGTCGACGAGCGGTGGCGCGGTTTTCGGATTGAGCTGGAATTTCCGTTTTATCTTTTTTCGTCGTTTCAGGTCCATCAGCCGGTAGGACAACAGAGATGGTGGGAGTTGGGCGCTGTGCTTCGAAACGGATCGTATTGGCGACTTCGCCGCGACGAGCAGCGAGAAAAGTTGGAGGGGCTTGCCGAGGAGTTCAATGAATCGATGGACTTCGACGGCGCCGGATCGATTGCAGAGCTTGAGCGGCCGGAGCGCGTCGCTGATGTGGATCGTGGCGACCGGCGCGAATTGAGGTGGACTAACCGGGAGCGTTTGGCGACTCAGATCAGCATGGCCATGGCGGCCGGTTTATTCTCCGTCGCCGCAGCACTGCCGATGATCCTGGTATTCGACGGGCCAGGGCTGTGGTTCTGGGTGGTCACCGTCGCCGCGGTGGTGCTTTTTGCCATTCCCCTATTTTTGGTGGATCGCTCTCGGCTTGCCTGGCCCTTTGTGTTGGGGTGGGCAATCGTGGTGGTGGCAGCCATCGGTTTCTGGGGAGCTCACTGGGCGTATTTTCCGCTGGGGACGCTGGGGGTAGCGATATTTTCTAAGAGCGCCGCCGATCTGATCGTCGGGTTGTGGAGAGCGGAGCAGCACTCGTTGGTCATCGACCGCGACGGGGAAACAATCTACGAGGATGGGATCCTCCTGGAGGCCGACGGAGAGGCAGTCACGATAAGTGAGCTGGAGGGAGCGCTGGTCAACGTCACGGAGATGCGCCCGGCGCAGGTCCAGCTAATGTGGCCGGGAGGTGTGGATGCCAGTCGCCGGCGCAGCCTTGCCAAGGCCGACCCGGACACCGCGGAAGGCGGCGAGCCGTTGGAGCTGGATGGTGTGGGGCTCAGTCTATTTGAGATGATCTGGCTGTCTCTGGTGATCGACGACGAGATCCGCCGAGCAGGAGAGGGAGAAATAAAAAACCCTGCCGATGCCTGATTGAAAGCGTCGGCGGGGGATTTGATCTTTTGACGGTCGATCAGGTTCCGGTAATGGTGCTCTTGCCCATGCCCATTCCGCATTCGAAGTCGATCGCCTCACCCTCTTGAGGGGTGACGGCGATGGTGACTTCTTCGCCGACGGGCAATTCTTCTTCGCGCTCGAGTTCGGGGAAGACGACCTCCGTCATGCACCCTTCATCGACTTCGCGCAAGAAGGTGATCTCCAGCTCTTCGCCAGCCGGTGCTTCGATGGTGGACGGCTCAAAGCTGTTGGCCGTGGCGGTGATGTGTATTTTACCGTCTTCGGCAGTGGCGGCGGCCTCTTCCTCGTCGGCCTCTTCATCTTCGTCGACCATCGCCTCCTCGTCTTCAGCCTCTTCTTCCTCGTCGGCTTCTTCGACTTCGGCTGGTTCTTCGTCGCTCTCTTCGACTTCGTCGTCGCAGCCCAGGGTGAGGGCCAGGGACAAACTCACGAGCAGGATCAAAAACTTCTTCATGCTTCAACCTCGTTTCGGGATATTGATCGGGCAATTTTTGCAAGTGCTAAAATCGGCGATAGCGCCGTTTCATTCCTCCTTTCTCGATTCTTCAAGGAGGTTGAATACGACGCTACAGTATATAGCCCGGTTTGAGAACACTGCTGCTCACAGCGCGCATGACGAAGAGTCAATTACCCGATCGCTTTCGCCCATAACCCGGGCATCAGGCCCGAGGCGAGGGTCGTCCGCCGCCGTCCGTCTCTGCAGGAGCAGGCCAAATTTTGAGGATTGCTGACGGCAATTCGCTTCGGATATCGTCGATTTCGCCGGCGGAGATATGGTCGTTGAGTAACTCGAAAACTGCCCGCACCAGGCGCTCCGGATCGATGAGTTCTCCGCCGGGGGCCTGATGATAGTTGTGGCGGATATGGTCGTAGAATTGCTGGAGTTGCCGTTCTTTTACCGGGACGCGGCTCGGCACCCAGCCCTCGTAATATACACCGCGGATGATCAGCGGAAGCTGGGCGCTGAAATGGGCAGATTGATTGACCGTCAGGTGATCGCGAATAGCGTGTAAGGTCACTTTCAATACGGCGTAGCTCTTTCGGCGATCGTCCCACCGGAGACGCTCGTCGAGATCTTTGAGCCAGACGTTGAATTTCTGGACGGCGGAATCGAGATTTTGAAGTCCGGTTGCGCTCATGGGGATACCTTGGTTGTTGAGATTCCTGTTCAATTAGCGGCGGGGAGACCACTACCAGTCTCCGTCGTGTCTGCTTGGAATCTAGGATCGGGGGCGGATCGACAAAACAACCACGGCGTGAACCGGGAAGGGCTCAATCGACGAAACAACAAAAGCGTGAACCGCGAAGGACGCAAAGAAGCACAAAGAAAAGATAATTTGCTTCGAGTGCCGTTGAAATTCGAGGCAGACCTGCGATCGAGTCGTCTACGTCGAAACACCCGACCTCCTTTGTCGCAAACCGAGACTCAAGAGTAGGTCCTCTGTGCTTCTTTGCGCACTTAGCGGCAAATTGAGCCTCAAAAGCAGTTTCTCTGTGTTCTTTGCGGTTCCCCGGTTTTTCTTCGCGCTCTTTGCGGTTCCCGGAAGTTACTTTGCGCCCTTTGCGGTTCCCGGAAGTTACTTTGCGCCCTTTGCGGTTCCCGGAAGTTACTTTGCGCCCTTTGCGGTTGATCAGGCATCCGGCGAGGAGGCGTCGCGACGGGCGTCGGCCGGTGATGATTCGTCGAGATCGAGAAGTGCCGTCAGCCGCTGGATCAGCGAATCGGCCAGATCCGGGTCGTCGTCGGCGCTATGAGCCAGAAGAGTGAGCAATGCCTCGACCTCGGCGGTGGTCATAAAGTCGACGGCCAGCCGCTGGTCGGTGGCGTCGGCGACCAGGCCCGTGCTTTTTTTCAGAAGGCCGGAGTCCGTCAGGCGTGGTGAGTGCTGCAATTGAATCATGGTGCGCAGGATATCACCGCGGCGCTGTAGGTCGTCAGAGGCCAGCCAATCTGCGAGGGGAGAAAAATCGATGACGAACGGGCGCTCCACGTCGATCTGTTCCGACTGGCGGGCGGCGCCGAGCACGGTGATCAAGAGGGCGAGTACCTCGTCGGGCGCCAATGAGCTCATCCAGTGATAACCGTCTAGCCTGGCGTGGCGACTTAGATTGGCCGCCGCGTCCACCGGTGCCGGGTCGGGAGCATTTCTGAGCAATTCCAGGCATTGTTCGGCAAGGTCGTGATCCGGCTTTGGCGGACCGCCGGCCGGTCGGGCGCGGTGGCCGTGGCGCCAGGCGCCGCAGAGTCGGCAGATTCGGTCGGCGAATAATGCCAGGTGGCCCTCGGAGCGCCATCGGTTTTGCTCGTAGCGATGAAGGTCGGCCTCACCGTCGCTCAATCCCTGGCGCTGGCCCATCAGGGCGAATTCTTTGAGCTCGTCTTCCAGGTCCATCAACCCTCGGCGCAGCGGATCGCTTAAGGCGACATCGGGAAGGGCCGCCAGATCGCATAGGTTGATCAGATGCAGGGCATAATGGGCGAAATTCGTGCTCTCCCGAAGGGTGATGCCGCGGGATTCTGCAAAGTCGCTGCACGGGCCGCGAAGATAGGTGATCCAGGGGCTGAGCGCCGCCATCGGCAGAGCTCCGCGCAGATGTTCGATGGCCCGGTGGCGGACGGTCATCAGCGCAAGTGTGAGCTCCAATAGTGGCGGGTCGTCGGCGAAGGCGGAAAAGCGGGTCAAAAAGCGCCTGGCGACGGCCGAAGTCAGCTCCGCTTCGCCCAGTCGTGGAGTGAAGGCCAGAGCGGCGCGCAGCGCCCCCAGTAGATCGTGGCGCTCCAGGTGTCCGGCGAGGCTCTGCTCGAAGCGCTGAGAGCGATCGCTTAAATTGCCAAGGGCCGGAGGAATGGCGTCGAATTCAAGGCGTTCAAAGCGGGCGAAAATATCGAGCGAAACGGGCGGAATGGCGATCGACCAGGGTGGCACGATCTCCTCGGAAATTGGCGATTCTTGGGTTGATCGCCGTTCGGCGCCGGTCTCAATAGCGGCCGCGAGGAGGCCGGCATCGTCGAGGAGAATATCGGCGCGTTCATGGGCCGGGGCGTCGCTCAACAGGTGCAGTCGGCGATCGTGGTCGAAGATGGTGACCAATGCGTCGAGTTGGTCGCGCCATAAAGCGTCGTCTTCGTCGCCTGCACTTGGCGAGCGGCGAATCTGCGAGGTGTCGACCGACGTGATATCATCGAGCCGGCGTCGCGTCGCTATCGGACCGAGGTGACGGACCAGCCCGCGGGAGCTGATACGGTCGACGAGCTCACCTGTCGTATCTCCGCGCTCCCAGAGCTGGAAGATGGCCAGCCAGGGAAGCGCTCGACCCGCCTCCAGCAGTGCGTCCGGGCCGCTTTCCTCGCCGAGGTTGAGCCCGGCAATGCCGAGATGGCGCAGAGCGCTGCGGTGATCGCCGACGTCGAGGTCGGCGCTCTTGCAGAGATCGAGAAAGAGAGTGGTCGCGCGGTCGCGCAGGCGAGCGGGTTCGTCCGTCATCGGTACCATCCGTGGTCAGTGCTGCTCCGGCTTGCCCGACTCTTCCGTGAATCGGGCGCCACCGCCGGGGCGATGTGCAGCTCCGGAGGGTAAACGATTTATCTGCGATGGGGCAAGGTGGCGAAAGCTTTCACGAATGCCTCATTTCGTGATAGCTGGGCAATTCGACTTTTGAGGAGGATGACGTAGTGCTCAAAAAGCTTTTGCACCGGCTGCCGACGCGGCGATTGGCGAAGAAATTGGACGAAACAGCGCTCGCCGACGCCCTGGCAGCGCCGTTATATGCCCTCGACCCCTTTTCAGCCCGCTTCGACGACGTGGAAGCGGCTCAGCACTACGAGGCGCTGCGCCTTCGCCGGGCCGACGAGGTGGTCGAAGAGCTGACCGTCATGACCTGGAATATCAAATTCGGCGGCGGTCGCATCGACTTCTGGTACGACGGCCACGGCGACCGGGTGATCATGAAAGATTGGGAGGTGCTGGCAAATCTGGAGGGTCTGGCGGCCAAGATCTCTCAGGTCGATCCGGACCTGCTTTTGCTTCAGGAGGTGGACGTCGACTCAAAGCGCGTCGCCTTCATCGATCAGATGCAGTGGTTATTGGACCATACGGAGCTTAATTTCGGCGCCTACGCCTCGCAGTGGCGCGCCGACGTGATTCCCAACCAGGGCCTGGGGCGCGTCGATATGGGGATCGGCATTTTATCGCGATTTCCCATCCGTGATGCCCAGCGCCTGGCGTTGCCCAAGATGACGACTCAGGATCGCATTACGCGCTATTTTTATCTCAAGCGGGCGTTGCTGACGGCTCGCGTCGACGTGCCCGATTTCGGGCCCGTTCACGTGGTCAATGTCCACACCGAGGCGTTTTCACGAGATGGCACCAAACGCCGGCACCTGGAGCGCTTTTGTGCCGAACTCGATCGGATTGACGGTGCCGGTGGGTTTGTCGTCGGCGGCGGAGATCTCAACACCATACCGCCGGGAACGAAGCAGATGCATGACTTCGAGGACGTCGTAACGGAGGACGAGGATTTTCAGGGAAGCGACTACCGCGGGCAGTCCGACTGGCTATTGCCGCTCTACGAGAGATACCAGCCCGCCGTCGCCCTCGATGACTATCGGCGCGACAACCGCCGCTATGCCACCCATTCGACGACGGGCGAGGTATTCTGGAATCGAAAGCTCGATTATCTATTTACCAACGGCGAATTTGCCGAAGGGACGACGCTGACCCACCAGGACGATTCGTCCGGAGCAATGGAGACGATGCTTCTCTCCGATCACGCTCCGGTGACGACGGTGCTCCGGCGCAAAAAGCGCCCACCCGAACTGACCAAAACGGCTCCCCGAAAATCTTAGTTAAGCCGTCGTTGGGGCGTCCCAAAATAGACG
>SKQC01000017.1 GCA_007119175.1 Myxococcales bacterium
GGCGGCCAGGCTGGCCGCGCGCCCCGGTGGCTGGCTGCGGGCCCAGGTGCCTGGGTGCTTATATGAACCAGCTTAGATGAGCACCCACGCCACACCGGCAATGCCTAGAGCCCAGCAATACCAGGCGAAATGCCAGAATTGGGCCTTCTGGAGCATTTTAACCAGGACGAGAATACTGAGATAGCCGATGACGCCAGCGGCGACGGCGGCCAGGCCGTAGATACCTGCGTCGGTCAGGCCATCGACGGAGGCCAGAGCCCCGGCCTCGTAGTTGATGGCGCCCTCGAAGATCATGGCCCCCGCCACAGCCGGGATCGACAATAAAAAGGAGTAGCGCGCCGCCTCGGTTCGATATACGGCGAGCCACAAAGCGGCGACGATCGTCAATCCGGAGCGCGAAAAGCCGGGCAACACGGCCAGCCCCTGGGCGACGCCGATGAGGATGGCCACGGTGGGCGTGATATTCCACAGCGTCCACTTACCGCCGCGCTCTTCGATATTATCGTCGCTCGGAAATTTGGCGGCGAAAAGGATAAAGCCATTGACGATCAACAACCCGCCGATGACAAGAATAAGCTCCACATCCTCACCGCCGCCGATGGAGATAAAGGGATGAAGCGCCACACCGATCACCACGGTGGGAATGGTGCCCAGCACGAGGAGGACCCCCAGTCGGGCCCCCTCGCTTTCGCGAAACGCCTCGATGGAGCGCTCGCGCAACCCGGTCACCGTCGCCTTGTAGATGCCGCCCACGGCGCCCAGCACGTCTTTTCGATAAAAGAGCGTCACCGCCACCAGAGTTCCGATATGGACGACGACATTGAAGAGCAGGTTGGGCTCTTCCAACCCGAAAAATCGCTCGCCGAGCATCAGATGGCCCGAGGAACTGATCGGTAAAAACTCGGTCAACCCCTGCAGGAGACCGAGCATTATGGCTTCAAAAAAACTCATGCGACCTCGGGGTACCAGTCCTTGTCGACGGTATCATCGGTGGCCACCCACTCCTTCATGGCGGGCACCATCTCTTCATCCCAGGAGTCAGTAAGGCGAAGGCGAATGAACTCGGCATAGAGCCGATCCATGATATCTTCGAGCTCCTCGACGAGATACATACGCTCGTAGAATTTCTCTTCCTGTCGCCGACTCAACACAGAGGGAATCTTGACCGACGTATAATCCATTCCCTCGGCCTTGAATGTAAACGTCCATTCGCGGCCGTCTTTGACGACTCGCAGCTTGGCGCGGGAGACCCGTTTTCCGTGCTGCAGAGCGACCTTCGCCTCCGGCGAATAGGCCGGCGCTCCGCCCTTTAAGGTATTTCGCTCCGTCTCCGCCAGATATGCCTCCAGCACCAGGCGGTCATCGTAGACGACCTCCACCGGGCCGTGCTGGTTGACCTCGATCAATCCATCGTGGGTCTCCGATTTAAACCAGAGCCACATCATAAATTCACTTCCCAGAAAACTACGTGTTTCGATCAGATCTGCCAGATTCATCTACCACTCCTGAACCGCAAAGGGCGCGAAGAAAAAAGACGCAAAGAAAAGGACGCAAAGAAAAGGGACGCGAAGAAAAAGACTCAACCGCAAAGGACGCGAAGAAAAAAGACTCAACCGCAAAGGACCCAAAGAAAAAGACGCAAAAACAAAGGCGCAACCACGAAGAGCACAAAGAACGACGACCAGCAAATCGCTAGACGAACGCTCCGCTCCGCGGTGTGCCCTCACTTCTTATTGCACCACGCCGTCGATAAACGTCGCGGGTTCTAAGACCCCCAATTTCTCGATCTGCTCTTCGTTGAGACCGGATTCCACGGCGTTGATATAGGGATTGGCCGGCAACACCTTTAATCCAAAGGTGTCCTCGAAATACCCCTGAAAGGTCTCACACATCTTATTTGCCTGACTCCAAAAACGTATGCGCCCACTCTGAAGATCCCAGCTCATATCGAGAACGCGCATCTTCGGAAGGTGCTGTTCTTTGAGCTCGTGTTTGACGATGGCCTTGATATCGTCGCGCTCGAAT
Source organism: Myxococcales bacterium (assembly GCA_007119175.1). Taxonomy (GTDB): domain Bacteria; phylum Myxococcota_A; class Bradymonadia; order Bradymonadales; family Bradymonadaceae; genus SLJM01. The sequence continues at coordinate 2,026 of SKQC01000017.1, forward strand.
TTGCTGAGCTCATCCTTATCATTCTGGGCCATAAACTCACGCTCCGCCTCGGCGACATGAGCCTTTAATAGCGCGCTCGAGATGGAATATCGGTCCTGGCGAAAGCCGAGGTTGATGAAGTGGTCGAAGAGAACGGTGTAGATATCGAATTCCGATTGGAGCGGGCGGTCGATGGGGACCCACCCTTCAGAGATCTCGTCTTCGTCATCGGGCGTCAGCGGCGTGAAGGCGTTTTTCTGAATCCGCTCCACGTATTTTTGCTTCCAGCCGTCCTCTATTTCGCCCTGAACGTGGAAAATCTTATAAGAAAGCGATCCTTTTATGGCACCCAAATTCGTCCTCCTTGGTCGATATTCAATCGGTGATTTTCGCATCCGCCCCCTGCTCTATCATTGTCGAAGTTGGCTGTACAGAAAGTGGCGCTCAATTCACCACATACCGCCGCCGGCGCCGGGAGCCTCAATCCTCGGGCGCAAATCCCCGGCGCATCGTATTTTCGACGATCGTGCGGGGCACCATAAATTGCTCCAGATAGCCGGGACCGCCGGCCTTGCTGCCGACGCCGGAGAGCTGGAAGCCGCCGAAGGGATTTCGGTATACCAGCGCTCCCGTGCTGCCGCGGTTGATATATAGATTGCCCACCTGAAAATCGCTCCTCGCCTTTTCGATATTATAGGGGCTGCGGCTGTAGACGGCGCCGGTCAGAGCGAATCGGGTAGCGTTGGCGATTTCAATGGCCTCGTCGAAGGAATCGGCCTTCATCACGGCGAGTACGGGCCCGAAGATCTCTTCCTGGGCGAGCCGGTCGTCGACGGTGATATCCTCAAAGATCGCCGGGCCCACATAATAGCCGGTATCGCTGACGTCGGTCTGCAATAGGAGCGAGCCCTCCTGCTTTCCGAGCTCGATGTAGCCGTCGATCTTCTGTTTTGCCGCCTCGTCGACGACGGGACCGACCTTGGTGCCCGGATCGGTGGGCGGACCGACGACGATGCTGCGCGTGGCCTCGACGAGGCGCTCCGTAAATTCGTCGTAGCACGACTCGTGGACCACCACTCGGCTGCATGCCGAGCATTTTTGGCCCTGAAATCCGTAGGCGGAGTGCACGACACCTTGGACGGCCTCATCGAGGTCGGCGTCGGCGTCGACGACGATGGCGTTTTTGCCGCCCATCTCGCAGACCACCTTTTTGACGTGGTGCTGGTTAGTCGGTGTATCGCCTGCAGTTCGCAGGATCTGAAGGCCGACCTCCATAGACCCCGTAAAGGCGATGACGTCCACCTCCGGGCTCTCCACGAGGCTCTTGCCGACGATCTCGCCGCGGCCGGGCAAAAAGTTAATTACGCCGTCGGGAAACCCCGTCAGATTCACGAGCTCCATTAGCTTTGCGGCGATCACCGGCGATTGCTCGGCAGGTTTGACGATCACCGTATTTCCGGTGACGGCGGCGGCCATCGTCATGCCAGTCAAGATCGCCAGCGGGAAATTCCAGGGGGCGATTACAGCGGCCACTCCGCGCGGCTCGTAGAGCAGATGGTTGAGCTCACCGGGCAGTCGCCCCAGACGCTTCGGGTCGCCGAGGCGCATCATCTCTCGGGCGTAATATTCGCAAAAATCGATGGCCTCGCAGACATCGCCGTCGGCTTCGCGCCACACTTTCCCGACCTCCCAGACCATCCAGGCCGCCAGCTCGTCGCGCTGCTCGCGCATTCTCGCGGCGAGGTCGAGCAAAAGCTTTGCCCGCTCGTCGGCAGGCGTCTTTCGCCACGCTGGCTGGACGCGGCGAGCGACCTGGACAGCCACATCGGCCTCTTCTTGTCCGGCACAGCCGACCCGGCCCACGATCTGCTCGGGATTGGCCGGATTGCGACTAATAAGCTCGTCGTCGACCTCGATTCTCTGTCCGTCGATGATGACGTCGTAGCTCTTACCGAGCTGATTACCCACGGTGTCGACGGCCTTTCGCATCGCCTGGCGCGGAGCCTGCTGAGAAAAATCGCGCATCGCTTCGTTTTTGAAGCCATGCTCCGTCACAGGGCCTGCTTTCGGCTCCGGCGTGCTCTCCGTCGCCCCGGCCGGCGGCTGTGGAGCGGCGAGCAACTTATCCATGCTCTCCCCCTCCACAAAGCTCATGCGAAGCCAGCTTTCATTGGAGGTATTTTCCAATAGGCGGCGCACCAGATAGGCCATGCCCGGGATCATCTCGCCGATGGGCACGTAATCCCGCAGTCGGTAGCCGAGCTGGCGAACGGCGGCCTTCATCGGCTCTGCCATCCCGTAGAGCATCTGAAATTCGATATCGCTTTTGTCGAGGCGCCGGGCGTCGGCGTAGACCATGGCATGGGCGATGCTGCGCACGTTGTGCGAGGCGATAGCCGTGCGGACATATTTATTTTTGTCGATCAAAAGCTCGGTGCACCGCTCGAAATTTTGGTCGGTCTCCCATTTCTGGGTAAAGACGGGAATCGGCCACCCCTCCTGCTCGGAATGGATGGTCTCATAATCCCAATAGGCGCCCTTCACGAGGCGCACCGTGACCGGCGTCTTTCGCTTTTTCGCCCATTTGATAAGCGACTTCAGATCGTCTTCACAATCTCTTAGATATGCCTGGGCGACGATGCCGGCGTGCTCGAAATCGGCGAATTCATCTTCCTCGAGGATGCTCTTAAATACCCGGTAGGTCAGGTCTTTATAGCGATATTGCTCGACGTCGATATTTATAAACGCACCGCGGTCACGGGCCATGCGAAATAGCGGCCGGAGCCGCTCTTTGACGGCGTCGACGCTGCCTTTCGGATCGATTGGATCGAGCTGGCTGTATAGCGACGAGATCTTGACCGAAAGATTCACCCTGGGGAGCTTCTCCGAGCTTGTCTGTTCGAGCTCCGGGCGCTCCGGCCAGTTGGTCGTGGCCTCGCACAGGGTCTCTAATATCTCGGTATATCGCTCCAGATAATCCTCGGCTTCCGCCTCACTGACCGTGGCCTCGCCGAGGAGATCGAGGGTAAAGGCGAGCTCCTCGTCGCTCCACATCGACTCCAATGTATCGAGGGCCTCGGCAGCCGACGTGCCGGCGATAAATTGCTCGGCCATGCCGACGATCTGCTTTTCGATCTGACCGGA
>SKQC01000455.1 GCA_007119175.1 Myxococcales bacterium
AATTTCTATGGTCCGATAGTGTTCGAGCTATCGCCTCAGATCACGATGGCTCGAATCGGGCGACAACCAGCCAATCGGCCCAGGAAATGGCGGTGATGATCATCTCTCGGGCGGTTGTTCTGTGATGATCATCTCTCGGGCGGTTATTCTCGGGCGGTTATTCTGCGGTTATTCTGGCGGGAGATTAGCGGTTGTTGATGGGCCGATGGTTACCGTCGTGGTGAACCTGCGTGAATATGCGGCCGGGTCGTCTCGTCGACCTACTCGGTGCCCAGCGAGAAACGCGTGGGCTGAGATATATGCGATTATTGCCGAGTTTAGGATGGAAATGATGACACGAAGGACGACGGGTTGGATGGCGGTATTGGTGGCGCTGACGGTGGGGCTGGGCTCGGCAGGAGAGGCCCGGGCTCAGGGGATGGGATTTTTTCCCGCAGAGGAAAATTCCCAGGACAATGAGTCTCGGCAGGGGCAATCGGCTGACGAACGAGAGGATGCCCTTCGCCAGGGGCTCTCCGGTATGCGAGAGCGATCGACGGAGTCTACCACGCCGGAGCCGGAGGCGCCGCGCGACCAACAGCATGCGTCTCCCCAGAGCAGTGGCGACCGTGGGGCGCTGGCCGTGGGGAACGGGCCGGTGCGGTCGCTACAGACCATCGACGCCGTGCCCGAGGGAAGGTCTGTGGAGCCGACGTTGACGCATCTGTTGTCGGCGGAGAGTCTCAATCCCTGGGAGATCTGCGAAGAGCTGATCCTCGTCCGCCACAGCGGTGTGGGCTCGGTGATCAACGCCGCAGGCGAGCGCCTGGCCCGGATCGATTCGCCGAATTGGTCTCGCTGTGAAGACGGCGTGTTATCCGTGGGCTCCGATGCCCATCATCTATCGACCTTTGATCGAGAACGGGGCGACTGGGTACATGCCCGCCTCGAGATGCCCCGGCAGGTCTCGATCTCCGATGTTCAGGCTCAAAAGATCGAGAATTCGCAGATCAGAGGTGGGGCTTTTTTGGTGGATGTGCGAACGGGCACAGAGGATCGGTTTTTGGGCATCTGGTCGCCGGGACAGCCCAATGTGGAACTTCGTCCGACCCCCTTTGCAGGGATCTCCCAGGCCCGGGATCTGGGGGATAGGCTGCGTGTGGCCTGGGTCGATTATAGTGAGAACCGATCCGGGGAGCGCTACGTCTCCGATATGAGCCAGCGCGGGGTGGAGACGCTGCATCGACAGGTCGGAGGGCGGATCAAGATCTTGGAAGATGGCTGGGCGGTGACGCAGCGCGGTACGTCCGGTCAGGTCGTCAGTCCCCGGGGGAAGGTGCGAGATTGGGAGATCGAGGGATGTTCCGGTTCCGCCGTGTTGTGGAGGGCCCTTGCCGAACCAGCCGGGGCGTTGATGAGCTGTGATGGTGACCAGGACGGGGTGGAGCGCTTTAAATACTGGCAGCCCAATGGCTCCGAGGTGTGGTCTGTGGATCGTCACTACAAGCGCTCGTCGAGCCGAGGCAATAGCTTGATGAACGCCGATCGGTCCGTGGCATCTCGTATTGGCGTTGATCGCGCCACGCCGGCCGGACTGTGGTTTGATATGAAACGGGGAGAAAAGTGGCGTGGCGAGTCCCTGCTGTCGGCCTATTACTGGGATGACAATGGATTGCCCGCGACCTTTATGGCCACCGATGTCGGTCTTGGTGAGGAGGCGGCTTCGCCGCAGCGAGCCCTGTATCGAATTGACCTGGGCTCGGGCACCGAGCAGCCGGTGGCCATCTACGACGATTGCCCCGGGGCTCTGGAAGTGGCCGACCAGACCGAGTCGGCGGTGATCATTCAGTGTCTGTCCCGGGACCCCGGCGGGGCCTACCGCTTTGAATATCATTGGTCGGAGTTTATCGATCTCGACAGCGGCGATTGGTGGCGTACATCGAATCGGGACATCCACATATTTGGGCCCGAAGGTCGGCTCATTGTCACCGATCGAAGCGCCGGGGCTGACTATCACTGGCAGATGGGATCGCGTCTCTACATCACGGAGCCGATGGTCAGCGCTGGCGAGCGCCGCCCTAAGTAGTACAATCTGGGGGGAGGGCCAGAAGTCCGAAGGTGACGGAGATTGGTCACACTGGGGAGATTGGAGAGCCGTCGTGTCGTTCCATGAATATTGGCGCGTTCCGTCCTCCCGAGACATCCAACGCCGCTATCACAACTACGTGGTCGGATGGAACGACTACGACATCCGGTTCCAGCGCATTACTGCGCTCGAAAAATACCGCCCGAGAGGCGTACATCGGTCAGTATTTCCGCGCTATTCAACGAATTTCTATGTTCCTAGAGTCTTCGAGCTATCGCCGCAGATCACGATGGCTCGAATCAGGCGGTGACCATGCAATCGGCCTAGAAAATGGCGGTGATGATCATCTCTCGGGCGGTTTTCGAATATCACGATCTCGTGATGGCCGAGGATTGTGATCGACAGCTTATTTCTGCCATCGAAGCGCGCCACGAGTTGGATGGAGCGAAGGTGCTCGAAGTCGGGGCCGGGACCGGGCGAATTACGTCGCAGCTATTGGAGCGCGGGGCTCAGGTGGAGGCGTTTGAAAAAGAGGAGGCGATGCTCAAGGTCGCCGACAGGTATCTGGCTGGATTTGAGAGCGCAAGGTATGAGCTTCGACAGGCCGACGCTCGCTCGTTGCCGGTGGCCGACGACTGGGCAGACGTGGCCATTGCGGGATGGGTCTTTGGTCATTTTCGCTATTGGCTGCCCGATGACTGGCGCCAGGAGATAGGAGCGGCCATTGAGGAGCTCGACCGAGCCCTCGTCGACGGCGGAGTGGGGATCATCATCGAGACCCTGGGAACCGGTGAAGAAAAGCCCGCTCCTCCTGAAGGTCTGCGCGAATATTACGACTGGCTGGAAAACGAACGGGGTTGCACGCCGGAGGTCATCCGGACCGATTATCTCTTCGACGACGTTGCCACAGCGGCAGAGACAATGGGCTTTTTCTTCGGAGCGGCAATCGAGGAGCGCGTCCACGCCGAAGGCTCCTCACGCATACCGGAGGTCACGGGCCTGTGGTGGTGGAGGCGCGGTCGTTAGTGACGTCGCACATCGAGATCCTCGAGAGAATACCGAGAGAATACCGCCCGAGGGTGATGTTCATCTCTCAGTCGGTATCTTCATGTGGCGCGAAAGAGCCCAACGGCCGTTATTGTGCTTCACTCGGGCGGCGCGGTCTGGCGCGCGATTTCTGGTCCTCTGCATCGAGGGAACCGTTCCTTTCGAACGCCGGTCACATCAGGCCGACGGTCACAAAGTCGAGGTCTTCTGGACGCCCTTTCGACGTGAGCTTACAGGGGACTGGATGCGTCACTGGAAGAAATGATTTGCTGGAGTTGTCTCGGACCCTATTCTATACTCTAGAATATAGAACAGGCTCTCGATTCAAGAATGGAGAATGATGTCAAAGAACCTCAAACCGAAAGATCTGGTCGTTCTACTCACCATCCTTACCTGGGAGGAAGAAAAATGGACGTACGCCGAGCTCGGCGACGAACTCAATATGAGTTCATCGCAGATCCAATATGCACTGGAACGACTCGACTATTCTCATCTCTTCGACAAAGGCGGGCGGTATCTTCGCCTCTATGAAATCGAGGAGTTTGTCTCGCATGGGGTTCGCTACGCATTTGCGGCCAGGCCGGGGCCATTAAAGCGGGGCACCCCGGCAGCCATGTCTGCCCCCGTAGGCAAAGAGTTGTTTGTCAGTTCCGGACGAGGTCCCGGATATATCTGGCCCAATCCGGAAGGAGAGATTCGAGGCCAGGAAATTGAACCGCTCTACGACGATGTTCCTATCCTGGTTGAAAGACGGCCTGAGCTGTATGACTGGCTCGCATTGATCGACATCATACGAATTGGTTCAGCCAGGGAGCGGGGAGTTGCTGCCCAGGAATTCGCCGATAGGATTCTCCAATGAACGACCTTAATCCGCAGGTTCAGCTTCTGGAACAAGCCATCGATTTGCTCGACGATCTGGAATTCGACGTCGTCTTTATCGGCGGAGCCACGATCTCGTTATTTGTCGACGATCCTGCTGCTGAGGACGTTCGGTTGACCGATGACGTCGATTGTGTGGTTTCTGCCGCGACCTACACCGAATTCGCCCGGATTGAGGAATTGTTGCGTCAACACAGTTTCACTTAGCTCGACGTGGAGAGTGGTCCGATGTGCCGCTGGAAAAAAGAGGGGCTATTATTCGACATCGTTCCTTCCAATCCCTCGGCAATTGGCTTTACTGAGAGCAAGTGGCTTGAGCAAGGTCTGTCGACTGCCGAAGAACGGAAACTGCCATCCGGGCGCCAAATCGCGGTGTTCGATGCCCCACACATGCTCGCTGCGAAGATCGAGGCGTATAGTGAAAGGGGAGGCGGTGACTACATGACGAGCAAGGATTTCGAGGATATCGTGACCATCCTGAATGGGCGCACCAGGGTGTTCGAAGAACTGAGAGAGGATCGCCTGGTGTGTACGTTCGTGCGGAACTGGTTTTCAGCGCTAGATGAGTCCGAGTTGCGGCGTATGCTCAACTCGCACCTGCGGGAATCGGGCCGGGCAAAGTTGCTCAAACGCCGAATCCTCGCTCTCGTGGATTGAATGCAACGATTTATCTTGTCAGAACCTTGGAACGAGGGAAGTGACTCGCCCGATACCGGTGAGTCAGAAGTTAGGGCTTCCCGGCAATGAGCCGCAGATCGGCGATCACTTCGACAAGATCGAGACGTGATTGCTCGGGTAAGGCGACAGCGGTCCAGGCCTGAGATCCAGATCCCCCCCGTCTTTGCCCGTGATTGTGCTTGATTGTGCTTCTCTCGGGCGGGCGATGAATGGGCGATGAAGCCCAACCCGATGCGGATACGTCCGCCCTCTGTCTTCTGCTTTCTGAAAACGCGCCCGGCAGGATTCGAACCTGCGACCTACGGATTCGAAGTCCGGCGCTCTATCCAGCTGAGCTACGGGCGCTTTGAGGTCGGATCTCAGTGATGTGACCGACGGGGTTTATGCCACCTGCAGGGATTTGGTTCAAGTGGCATTTGGTGCGACGTTCCGGGGGGCGGCGATATCGAGGCCATCGCAGCGCCGCCAAACGTGATGGT
>SKQC01000254.1 GCA_007119175.1 Myxococcales bacterium
CTGGGACGATGTCGACATCGGCGGCGAGCGGGCGGCCATGATCGGCTTTGGCAGCGGTGTCACGGCGGGAGCCAGCCTTCAGTGGCCGCTTGAGCAACTCGATGTCGTCGAGATCGAGGCCACCATGATCGAGGCCTCCCGCCACTTTGAGCACGTCAACAATCGGCCCCTCGACGACGAGCGCCTGCACCTGGTGGAGAGCGACGGCCGAAATTTCGTCGAATACACCCCGGAGACCTACGACGTCATCATCTCCGAACCCTCCAATCCCTGGATTGCCGGGGTCTCCTCCCTATTTACGGTGGAGTATTTCGAGCGGGCAAAACAGAAGCTAAACCCCTCCGGCGTCTACGCCCAGTGGGTTCAGCTCTACGAGATGCGAGCAGAAAACGTACGCACCGTCTTCGAGACCTTCCACAGTGTTTTTCCCTATGTGCACGCCTTTTCCTCGCGCCCCAAAGGTACGGACCTGATCCTCGTCGGCAGTGATCGCCCGTTTTCGTTCCCCGCCGACGGCTACCGGCGCGGCTGGGAGATCGACACTGTCAAAGACGAGCTCGAGCGCGTCGGCATCGGCTCGCCTCATCATCTATACGGGCTGTTATTTATGAATCAGTCTCAGCTCGCCACCTTCGCCGACGGTGCGCCACTGAATACGGATGACAACGGATTGCTCGAATTTTCGGCTCCTCGAGATGTGATCTTTTACCGCGACGGCGAGGAGTTTTTCACAAATTGGTATTTTTCGGTGGAGGACTACGGCGATCCTCGGCCCTATCTAACAGACTGGCCCGATGGACCGGAGTGGACCCCGGAGCGCATCGCCTCCCTCGGCCGGTCAATTTGGATTGCCGGAAAACCGGAACTCGCCCGGCAGATCGCGGTCGATGCGGGATTTTTGCGAGATTTTCGGAGTCTTCTGAAACCACAGCCCGGCAGTGTCGATGACCTTCTGCGAGTCATCAGCGCCTCCGATCGCTCACTGGAGTCCGTCGTCGACACCTACTGGCCGTCGCCGGACTCCGATCTCCACGACAGGGCGCGCCGGGCCGTCGCTGGTGATTCCTCAGATCGGGCCGGAAGCGACGAGGAGGGCGAACGCGGCCTCTACGATGCCCTCTTGCTCACCGCGGCCCGCGACTATCGCGTTGCCGAGCGACAACTGGACCGACTCGTCGACGACGATGAACTCATAGACGATCCGACCTACCAATTTATCCGGGCCCATGTCTTTGAAGTCCGCCGTCGCTACAGCGAGTCCTACGAGGCCTATCTGCGCTTTTCGACGCTCACCGAGCCGTAAAAACAAAAAACCCGCCGGAAGCGTACTTCCGGCGGGTCCTTCGCGCGTCAATTACTTAATTCGTTTCCAGGGCGAATTAATTTTCGCCGAGGTCCAGCTCCAATTCGGGGCGCTCCAATTCGAGCTCCCCGCCACCGCCCTGCTGCGGCCGTTGTTGGGGCCGCTGCTGTGGCTGCGGAGCTCCGCCGGCGCCCTGTTGTTGGTGCTGCGGCATGCCCGGCATTCCCTGCGGCTGAGCCTGTTGCAGCGCCTCGGTATTGACGGTGATATTGTCTTCCATTCGCTCGATCTGCACCTCTTCTTTTAGCTCCTCCAGAAACTCCTGAAAGACCTCCTGACGCTTCTGATGCGTCAACTGCAGCTCGATATCCGATCGGGCGTCCTCGAAATTCGCCTCTCCACCCTCCTGGATGTCCACCAATTGGATGACGTGAAAGCCAAATTGTGAGCGAACCGGCTCCGAAATATCACCGGGCTCCATCTCAAAGGCGACGTCCGAAAACTCGGGGACCATCTGATGGCGCGGAAAAAAGCCCAGGTCACCGCCGCGAGACGCCGTCGGTCCCTCGGAGTGTTCGCGGGCCAATTCCTCAAAGTCGGCCCCATCGGCGGCCTCTTCATACACAGCAGTGGCCCGCTCCAGCGCGTCGGCCTCTTCGTCTTCTGCAGCATCTTGCTCGACCTCGAGCAGCACATGGCGGGCGTGGCGCTCCTCTTCGGTGGCCAGCCGGTCTTTATGCATCTCGAAAAATTCTCTCAGGTCTTCTTCCGCGACCTCCAGGTCGTAGATCTCGGATAGATATTTCTCCAACTGCACGTCCTGATACATATCCTCACGGATCTCCTCGGCAGTCACCCCGCGCCGGGCGAGCTGCTGTTCCAGGGCTTCCTCGCCGCCGAAACGCTCCGTAAACTCGGCAAATGCATCATCAATATCTTCGTCGGTCACCTCGATATCCTGGCCTTCGAGCTTCTTGTCGACCAGATATTTATCGATGGCAAAATCGAAGATCTGCTCCTTGAACATATCGACCATCTGCGGCGGAAGCTGGCCGGGGAGCTGCTCGACGCGCTCTTTGACCATCTCGTTGAAATCATCCTCGCTGATTTCATGGTCGTCGATTCGGGCGATCGGCCCGGTGGCGTAAAACGGTAGATCCTCCACCTGAAGTTCACCGTCGGCCTCAGCGGTCTCCGAGTCCTCCTCGGCTTCCGTCTCTTCTTGTTCGGCGTCCTCCTCGTCATCGCAGGCCACCAGCCCTCCACCGACCAATACGGCGGCGAGCACAAGTGACATGAAGCGGCCTCTGTGCAAACCCATGGATTCTCCTTGCAGATGTAATGCTTTAATTTGACGTCATCTCTAGACTATTTGGCGACAACCGGCACCGTTACCTCTTCTGATCTGACCGTGTCAAGCTCATGCCATCGTCGCCTCCCGTCGATACGCCCGCTTCAACAGGCAATGACAGCCTACCATTCCCCAAGCTGTGCATCCGTCCACTCGTCGATCGGCGACCCAAAACTTGAGCAACCACTTTAAAAAATGCTTTTTCTCAATCGAATAACGAGAATATCACCCCCGCCCACTGCCGCGAGACCGACGTGACGGCACTCTCCACAAAGGCCATCCCGGGAAGCGCGTCGAAGGGCCGCAGAAACCAGCCCGGATTCCGAGTCAACTCCGTGGCGAGCTCCGTCGGACCCAGAAGATGGGCAATCACAATCGCCACGGTGCAACACAACCAGCCACGCCTTCCGAAGGACTCGTTCCAGTCGCCGCTGTCGCGGGAGAGCGCCCAGATCCAGGCTCCCAGGGGCGCCGCCAGCGCAATCGCCAACCGGGGGACAAAATCAAACCCGGCAGCCTGAGCGCCCACGGCCATAATCGTCAGGGGAATAAGGACCACCGAGGCCGCTCCCTCACCCCACTCGCCGGCAGTGCGGGGCAGGCGAAGCCACTCGTCGCGTTTTAATCGCTTCTGCCGGGCCAGGCGGTCCCTGTCGACTTGATGCCGACTCGATTCGCCATCGTCGCTGTGATGGTCTTTCGAAGGATCTGGTTGGTTCCCCGCCAGGTCCAGCTCCAGCTCCTCGACGCCGCCGGCCTCGGCAAGTGCGACCTCCGGCGAGCCTGAAACCTCCTCGCCCTGTCCGCAATCGGATTTGTCCAGTCCTCCGGCGCCGGGAAAATCTCCGGTCATATCCCCCAGCGCCGGTCCGAGCTTGATTTCGCTGGTATTGACGTCGGGTAAAAACGACTCCCGCTGCCATTGCGGATCGGCTAAAGCCGCCACGAGTTCGGCGCCGGACTGCATTCGCCGCTGTGGGTCCTTCTCCAGGAGTCGATACAAGATCGGTTGAACCGTGGACGGCACAAGATCGACCTCCTCGAGCTCCAGCGGCTCACTGGAGACGTGGGCGGCCACAGCCGCTTCCACAGTATTGACGCGGACGGCCTGCACTCCCGTAAACAATTCGTACATCAGCAGCCCCACCCCGTAGAGATCGGCGGCCGGACCGACTTCCTTTCCCTTGGCCTGCTCAGGGGCGATATAGCGCGGCGTGCCGACGGCCGCCCCTTCCCTCGTCAGATCGAGGATCGACTCGTCGTCGAGAGGGACCATCACTTTGGCCATCCCGAAATCGAGCACCTTGACCTGATAGCCGTCGTCTTCAGGGACAAGCATGATATTGGCGGGCTTTAAATCGCGATGAACCACGCCCGCCTCGTGGGCCGCGGCCAATGCCGAGGCGAGCTGACTTAATGTGTCCAGCGCCGTCTGGACGTCCATCGGATTATGTCGCACCACCTCGCTGAGGGTATGGCCGTCGATAAACTCCAGGACCATATAAATCAGCCCCTGATCGGTGTGGCCCCAGTCAAAAAGAGAGATGATATTGGGGTGATCGAGGTTGCGAATCACCTTCATTTCTCGTTGAAACCGACCCATCGCCGTCGAGCTCTCTCGGCTGACTGTCGGCGAGATGACCTTGACCGCCACAGTGCGGCCGTTGCGATCATCGATGGCGCGAAAGACCATTCCATAAGAGCCCTCGCCGATACGACGGGCGATCCGGTAATACTCGCCGATTCGATCGCCGGGGGTAAAAATCTCGGCCAGCTCTTTGTGTTGGCTCGTCACCCGGGACCCCTATCCACTTGCCGACCAGGGAATAAGATGTGCTGCGCTCCACATCAAATGCGCCGTGACCCCACAAATCGCCTCAATCGTCGACGCCATCCACCCCATCTGCAACGGCTCCGGCCACACCGCCAAAAACCACAGCGCGTCCTCCTGTAGCGAACGCCCGGCCTCCCCGGGCATAATCACTGTGAGGGCCAAAATGGCGATGGGCACCATCAGCGCCGAGCGCTTCGCCCAGGGCACCATGACCCGCCGGCCGGCATCGGGATAGGCGTTCTCGGAGAAATAAGCCCACAAAAACGCCAACAAACCGGGCAACAAAGCCATGATAAGGCGCATTGGAAAGGCGAGAATCTCCAGTGCCCCACCGACAATGATAAATCCCACAAGGCCGCTAAGCCCGATTGCCGAGGTGGCCCACACCCAGCGCCAGGCCTGGCCGCTGACCTCTTTTCGCTGTTGCGCTTTTTCACGGCGCCGCGAGTCCAGGCGCTTGCGGGCGATGTCCCGGCGCTGGCTTTCCACAGACTCCATATCCAGTTCCAGATTGCCGCTGCTCGACGACTTTCCCGACCGCTTGCGACCGGGAGTGCTCGCCCGCCGCTTCTTTTTTCGCGACGGCACCGGCGACGGTTGCCGTCCCGAAGAGCTTTGGGCGGATTTTGGCGGGCGTTGCAGGCCACCTCCGCCCGTC
>SKQC01000196.1 GCA_007119175.1 Myxococcales bacterium
CAGCCCCAAAATCGCTTCATTTCACTCCTCGACGATGCGCTGCATCGCCTGTGGGGCTCAATTTTGCGCTTTTGACGCTGATTTCTCCTCGTTACGACGCCTCATGAATAATCCGGGCTAAATACCAGCCCTCTCGCATTTTCCGGCCCCTTCATTGCCTCTTTCGGGTTTTTGCTCTGTGCCTTTTTCTTGCTCCGTGCGCTGCGGTGGGGCTTATATTTTAGGAAATTAAGATTTTAGGGGAGTTTGATTGACCATCTGTGGTTCGATTAACCTCTCCCAAGATCTTAATTTCCTAACTCTCGTCCCCTCAAACGCAGGCCACTCGACAATTCTCACGAACGCACGCACAGACGGCGAATAGAACGAGGCCGGCGATCATCATCGCCAGACCGACCGTGGGCTGAACGCCGCCGGCCAGGACCGATGTGGGCGTATCCACCCCGGCGGGATGCAGCGAAAGAGCTAGAACCCACGAATCGAGATGGACGGCGATAAATCGCATTTCTCCCCCGAGAGCGACTATTGGGATTTGTTGTGGTCAGATGAGACGTTATCAAAAAAGGTAATGCACCACGCAACTTCGACAAGGCAGCTATGAGCAATTCTTTTCGCGACCGACTAAAACGCCTCCACGACGCTCATCACCGCGGCCGGGAGACCGGCAACGGACCGGGCGGGGTATATACGGCGGACGATGCCGAGGTGAGTGAAGACGAGGAAGCCGAAGAAATGGCGTCGACCTATGGCGGTTGGCAGGGTCTGGGGGCAAAGCGATGCGACGACTACGATGAGCCACTGTGGATCATCGAAACCCGATGCCCACAAGATCTGGAGCATGGGCGATGGACCCTCGCCGGCTGTCGCGACGTACCCCACACAGAATTGGTGCGCCTCGACCGGGAGGCCCCCGACAAGATCCGGCCCGAACAGCTTTTGTATATGGACGTAGAAACCACGGGATTAGGTCCCAAAGCCTACGCCTTTATGGTGGGCATCGGATTCTGGCGGGACGACGAATTCGTCGTCGACCACCTGGTGATCGACGAGCCAGACCACGAGCGCGCTCTTCTGGAGTGTTTTGCCGACCACCTCGCCCGCCGAAAATGTCTGGTCACATTCAACGGAAAGCGCTTCGACGTCCCCCTGTTGGCGAGGCGCTTTGAGGCCCACGAGATCACCGATCCCTTCGACGACACAGCCCATGTCGACCTGTTGCCGCTTGCCCGGCGGGTCTTTCCGGGACTCAACCGCTACGCCCTGTCCCATCTCGAGAATTTCGTCCTCGACTTCGAGCGCGTCGACGACGTGCCGGGCCGTGAGATCCCGAAGCGCTGGGGCCGATTTCAGCGCAATCAAAACCCCGATCTGATGCGCGGCGTCGTCGAACACAACCGCCACGATATCGTGTCTATGACAGCTCTTGTGGCCGCCGCCATTACGGGCGACGATCCGCGAGAGCGCCGCGATTGTGAAAAAGAGTCAAAAAAGAGCACCTCCTGGTCACTTCCGGCGGGAACCCACGAAAAAGCGGGCGGAATCGCCGGAAAATTAATGCGCTCTTATCGGTTGCGCGGAAAATTTGCCCGCCACGAACCGGATTATAAAGAACAGCCTCCTGCCGATGAGCCGTCTGAGACATCGGAGCCGCCAGCGCCAGCGCCGGCTCCGACGACGGCGGGCGGCGAAAATCCGAGCCGCATCCGAGAACTCCACAGCGCCTGCTCGAGCCTCATCGACCAAGACCTGTGGCGCGAGGCATTTCCCATGCTCTGTGAATTAGTCGCCTTATCGCCGACCCACGACTGGGGCCTTGAGAAATTGGCCGAATATTACCGCCGCGAGGGAAACGACGCGCTGGCCAACGAGATTGAAGGGAGACGCCACCGTTGAGCCCCCTGCACACCAGCGGACTGCTCGCCTATCAATCCGACCACGTCGAAGATCTGGTCGACCAACTGGTCGTGGAGATGCTCCAGGAGGAAAAGCGGCGCGCCCAGACGCTCAGCGATCTCCCCTTTTTGATCCACCAGGTGGTCATCCCGACCCGAAATTTGGAGACCTATCTAAATTTCGAAATCTCGGCGCGCCGAGGCATCGCCGCCAACGTCGAATTCATCACGATGGAGCGCTTTTTAGAATCGCTTCTACCCACTGACGACGATGGCGAATATTTGGTCCGGCTATTAGATCAGACCGCCGTGACCCGCCAGATTCTTCATCTCATCGACCATACGGAGATCATCGACCGCGTCGAATTGCGCGCCGTGCAGCGGTTTATCTATCCCGCCGACGAGGTCGAGCCCACCGTCGTGGAGCACAGAAAATATCAATTCGCCAACCGCCTCGCCCACCTCTTCGAGGAATACGGCTACGCCCGACAGAATCTTCTGCGTCATTGGAGATCTGGCGAGCCGGCGCTCAAAAAAGAATATCCCAATGCCGAGATCACCGACGCTCATCTCGAGATCGAGCGCTGGCAGATGACCCTGTGGAACGAGCTCTTCGGCGCCGACGGATGCGCTCACTCGCCGACAGACGGAGACGATCGGCCCTGGATGCTTCTGCCCGAGGCCATCGCCCATTTTGCCGCCGAAGACAACGGTGGATTGCAGTGGCCGCAGTCGATCCACGTCTTCGGCCATTCCTATCTGCCCCGCTTTTTTCGCGATTTATTCTCCACGCGCACCTATGCCGAAGATGGTCGGCTGGCGCTATATGTGATGACGCCCTCATTGGAGCATTGGAGCCACGGCGTCGCCGGCGATCGCGACGAAGATCCGGTCTTCGAAATCCTGGCCGAAGAAAGCCCGTTAGAGGGCGACGAATTTCCGCTCCCGCTGGCCGTGTGGGGCCGCGCCGGCCGCGACTACCAGCGCATGATCGACGCCGTCGCCTTCGATCGCGACGACGTCAGTCTTAGCCGCGAGAACGAATCCCATACCCTGCTGCAGACCTTTCAGGAGATGATCCGCGAGATGAAGACCGCCCGCGAGGTCTTCGCCGATCGCGACCTGCCGGGCGACGAAAAAAGCCTCAATCTATGGTCCTGTCCCAGCATCCAGCGCGAATGCGAGACCATCGCCAGTGAAATCTGGGAGCTGGTCACGACCCATTCAGATCTTCGCTTCAACGATATCGCCGTCGTCGTTCAGCCCGGCGACCGCTCCACGTATCAAACCCACCTACAGGCCGCGTTTTCGCGCACCGGAAATATCCCCTGCAATGTCATCGACGTCGAGGGCACCGGCGCCAATCCCTTTTTGGAGGCCGCCCAGCTTTTATTGGAGCTTCCCCTGGGTAGTTTTCGGCGCCGCGAGCTACTGGCACTGCTGGTTCACCCATGCGTGCTGGCGAATCACCCCGGGGCCGACGAGACAAGCTGGCTGAACTGGTGCGACGCGGTCAACGTTTTTCAGGGCGGTACGGCCGACGATCTACAGGATACCTACCTCAGCGAAGACCGCTTCACCTGGGGACAGGGCATGCGCCGTCTGGTGCTCGGCGCATTTATGAGCCAGCGCGACCCGGAGCGGCCGCAGCCACTGACCCTCGACGGAAATCGATATCTGCCCCACGAGACAGACCACCAGAATTTAGAAACCGTGGCATTGCTCACCATGCTCGTCGACGAGTTGATCGCCAGTGCCCGCGCCGATCGCTCCGCACAGCGACCGCTGGCGGAATGGATGGAGCATTTCTCAGATCTGGTGAGCCGGCATATCAAGCCGCGCGATCGCGCCGAACGACGCACGCGGATGCAATTGCTGGGGAGTCTTCAGCGAGTGGCCGACGCCGACACCAACCCCGACGAGGCCGTGGGCTATCGCACGGCCTTTGATTTTGCCTCGGCAGCCATGTCGCAACTCGAGGATAGCCGCGGACAATATCTGGCCGATGGCGTCGTGATCTCCGCCTTTCGGCCCATGCGTCCCATCCCATTCGAGGTCGTCTTCGTCACGGGACTCGGCGAGGGAAAATTCCCGGCCCCCGAGCCGCCGGATATGCTCGATCTGCGGCGCGTAAAATCGGAGATGCACGATGTCAATCCCCGCTATCGCGACCAGTATATGTTTTTGGAGACCCTGATCTCGACGCGCTCACGGCTGTATCTGTCCTGGGTCGGCCGCCACGGGATCACCGGCGAGCCTTTGCAGCCCGCCTCGGCAGTCCACCAATTACGGGAGATGATCCTCGAGATGGCGCCCAATCTGGGCGAAAATGCCGAGGAGATTCGCCACCGATTACAAGCGCGTCTTGAGCCGCTGGAGATCCCGCTTCGGCGCTACGACAGCGCGTATTTTCCCCGATTTTCGACCACTGACGAGGCTCCTGAGGTCATCGATGCCGGCGGTCCCGACGCCATTCCACCGCGCGCTACCGGCAAGAATGATGACGAAAATAAAGAGCGGGTCTGGCCGAATCACCACCGCGAGGCAAAGCGAGAAGCCCGAGCGCAGGCCATCCGCCGGCGGCTCCACGATCAACTGCCCGAGGGATATCTGCCGACGATGCAACAGCTTCGCCAGGTCCTCGACGCGGAGGTCTTCGACGAACTCGCCGACGCCGTCGAATGGTGCGCCCCCACGGTGCGCACGCTGCCCGCAGACGAGGCTCGACATTCGCTTCAGATCCGGCATCTCCGAAAATTTTTGGAAGACCCCATGCAGGGCTCGGCGCTGGTCGTCTTGCGACTATATGACGAAGACGACAAAGATGTTCTGGATGCCGATCACGAGCCCTTTGAAGCCGATCGATTGACGCGGCTGATGCTCGTGCGGCGCTCTTTTTCAGAGATATTGAGGAGAGGCGATTTAAGCGACGATGGACTGCAATTGATCCTCGACGAAAAGGCACAGGCCGCCGAATTGGCCGGCGAGTTGCCGGCGGAGCTATTCTTCGACGCGGAGCGCGAAAAATGTCTGGGCGAGCTCCGTTCATACGCAGAAGCACTGGGCGGAGAGCAGTTCAGCGGCAAATTAAAGCGAGTGCGATTCGGCCCCGCTCACCGGCGCCGCGAGGTCGATGAACAACGAGATCCCCTGGTGTTGAATATCGACATCGACGGCGTCCCCACAGAGGTCGAACTCCACGGCACGATCGATGTGGTCGACGACGGCGAGCAGCTTTTTCTCCTGCAGATGG
>SKQC01000288.1 GCA_007119175.1 Myxococcales bacterium
AAGAGAAAGAAAAAACGCTCCAGCGCTACACCGAGCGCCACGACGCTAATGGCGAGGATGATGTACATCCAAATCCCACCATCGCGGAAGGCTTCAGCGATTGCAGCCATATCCGTTTACCTCCGTTCCTGTTTTCGTTTGATTGTGATGCTTGCTCGGTAATTTGCTGGTTGGATCGGGGGTCATGCTAATCCCGAGTATCAAGTGGGTCATTCACCGGCGATGGTCGCGATGCAACTGGCATCGATTGACGCCCTCGCCACGACCCGTTGAGAGATGGATTTATAGCATAAAGGTTGGGACCCGGCAAAGGTTGATTTTGGCTTGTTGGGGATTCGATCTTCATTGCCGTCACACGCCTGCTTTGCTTGACAAATTGAGCTCGCCCATTGCTCGGCCCAGCACTTAAAACGGGTCGTCTTCCACGGATTCCATCAGCTCCGGGATAAAGGTCGGTTGCTCCTCGAGATGCTGGTATTGTAGTTGATCGCGCTGGACGAAAAACTGGGCTACCCGCCGAGGTACTTCGGACTCGATCTCGATAGTATCTAATTCAATGACCCCTGCCTGTTGTTGAGCGGCGGCGGGAGCGCTGATCGCCACGATCGCCAGTGCCAGTGCGA
The DNA here is from genome assembly GCA_007119175.1 of Myxococcales bacterium. GTDB lineage: Bacteria > Myxococcota_A > Bradymonadia > Bradymonadales > Bradymonadaceae > SLJM01. Next base: position 624 of record SKQC01000288.1, read on the forward strand.
TGGCAATTAGCGAAGCTATCCCGTGGAATCGTAATGTCGGTAGATTCAACGTGCTCATGATGCGATCTCCTCGCCTGGGCGACAAAGGGTCAATCAATCCTCGGATTCCGGCTCTTCGTCGTCGTCTTCGTCGTCGTCGTCAGCTTCTTCTCGATCCATTTGCGCCCGGCGCAACGCCTCCTGGCGATCTTCTTCGTCCTCGATCGCCGCCGTAGCCTGATTGATATAGCTGGCCACAGGACTTTCCGATGCCTGCTGTTGGCCGACGGCATCGCGATAGGCCTGAAATGATCGAATCGCCTCTTCGTAGCGCTCGATCGTATCGTAGCCGGGGACCTCGGCTTCCAGATATAGAATGCCGAGGTTAAAGTGAGCCTGGCCGTGACTGTCGTCGATATCGAGCGCCTGCCTATAATACTCTTCGGCCTCTTCGTAGTCGCCGAGCGCTTTTTTCGAATTGCCCAGGTTGACGTGGACATCGGCATCATGAGGGGCATCGGCCAGCGATTCCTTCAGATGTCCGATCGCCCGGTCGTAATTGCCGGAATCATGGAGCATGGTCGCATAATTGTTTCGGGCCTCCGGAAACCGGGGCTGCAATTCGATGGCCTGCCGAAAATTGGCCCGTGCGCCGTCTTCGTTGTCCTGCGCCCAGGCCACCTGGCCCAGAAGATAAAAGATCTCAGCGCGCTCCGGCGACAATTGCAGCGCCCGCTCCAATATCGCCTCCGCCAATTCGTAGCGACGCAGCCGATATTTGGCCGTCGCCATCCGAAGCATCGCTTCGACGTGGGCCACGTCTTTTCGCAGGATATCGCGTGCCCCCTGAACGGCATCTTCGTATCGGCCTTGAGCAAGCCACACTTCCAGGTGGGCCGCCTGATGATCGAGGTTATCGGGCCGCAATTCTATAAATTGGCGAGCGACCTCGTCGGCGTCGGAAAATGATCCGGCCCGTAGATAAAGGCGGATCACATTGACCAATGCCGGCGTAAAGTCCGGCTGGCGTTGAAGAGCGGTGATATAGTATTGCAGCGCCTCCCCCGAAGCTCCCTGGCGATCGTAGATAACGCCCAGATTATAGGCCGCCACAAAGCCGCCCTCCGGCTCGTCGACCAGATCGCGCAGATCGTCGATCGCCCCGTTGATATCTCCATCGTCGGCGGCCGATAGCGCCGACTCAATGCGGGCATCGACGTGAGAAGCGACTTGTTCGCCCTCCTCGTCATCGCCGTCGATATCTCCGGAGTCGATTTCAACGTCGTCGATATCGTCATCGGCCTCAATATCGACTGATTCCGCCGGAGCCTGCGGACCATCGTCGATCGGATCCGGCTCTTCTTCGACGTCCGGCTCCGGGGCGTCCGAGGGATCGGGAGTTTCAACGACCGTCTCCTCGTCATCCTCCGGCTCCGGCGTCGAGCTACATCCGGCAGCCAACACCAGTGCCCCGGCGACCATAAGGCCGCAGGCAAAGCCCATCTTCCAGCGTTCGATACTCGTCGGCGATATCGAAAATCGGTTCACGAATCATCCCCCTGGTCCTCGGAGTCGGGCTCTTCTTCGACCTGGCTCTCCAGCGCTTCATGGCCCTGGTCGTCGCCCCATTCCTGACGCTCCTGACGGGTCTGGTACATGCCGTGGCTGAGCATCGGCACTCCCCGCTGCACCAGATCATAGCGCGGCCGTTGCTCTTCTTCGTAAAACGGATAATCGGCGGGCTGAAAATCGTGGAGTGCTTCAAGTGTTCTCTGCGTCCACTCGTTGACAATTTCGTTGTCTCGGGCCCGATTGATGGTCTGGTCGTAGCTGTCGATCGCCGCGTTTTCCATGGGATAGGCGATATCGTCTAGCATATCCTGATATACCCAGAATTCATCGGTTCCCTCTTCGAAGGGAATCGGTGCGTCATATAAGGCGGCCGACATTCGGTGCACCAGATTGGCGATGCGAAAATGAGCCGCCAGATTCCAGTCCAGGTTGCGAAACTCCAATACCTCTTCGTATTGGTCTGTCAGATCTTCGAGCCCGTCGAGCTTCGCTTCCAGATTTCGCTCCTGTTGAGCCAGATCTCCCTCGATGGCGATCTGGTCCCACTCCTCGAAATCGCGCTCGATGAGCAAGAATCGAGATTTTGCCGCCGTCTCTCTTATTGCCGCCTCATTGGGAAGCGGTTCTTCATCTTCTCCGGTCCACTCCCGGTAGCGCTCTAAAATCGCCTCGTAATGGCGATCGGCCTGGGTGCGTTCGCCGCGATCTTCATGCAATTCGGCGATCCGCGACCGGGCTTCAAACCACCGGTCGGCATGCTCGCGGTCATTGCCATATTCGTCCATATAAGCCTCTAAAATACGCACCATCTGCTGCTCGTTTCCAGCTTTCTCCCAGGCGTCGGCGGCGGCCCAGAAGGTGGTGGCGGCGTATTCGTTTTCCGGATAGGTCTCGTAAAATGCCTCATAGCCGCGGGCCGCGTCTTCGTAGCGCTGCAGATATTCGCTTATCTGGGCCACATTGAGTTTTGCATTCTCCCGGTTTTCCTCGATATCAAAGTCCATCGCCTCCAACGCCTCCGGCGACGGACCGGCGAATTCGTCGTAAAAAAGCTGGTAGTGGCGCACCGACTTATCGTAATCGAAGAGCCATTCGGAGTTGACCGCCACCCGGTACACGGCACGAGAGGCCAATTCGTCGTCTGGATACTGGCGAAATAATTCTTCGTATTGCTCGATGGCCCGGTCGTAATCGCCGGCGATCTCGTAGACACTGGCGGCGTTATTGCGGGCCCGTGGTGCCAGTCGATGATCGGGCTCCTCGCGGGCCAGACGGACAAACTCCTCGGCAGCATCTTCGTAACGCTCCTGGTTGAGCATCTCCTCAGCGGAACTGAACATCGCCGTCAGCCGGTATTCGCGAACCTCGGCTCGGACCGCTTCGGCCTGCTCGCCGCGGATGACGCCCTCCAGTTTTTCAGCCCACTCCGTAAGCCCTTCAAAGTCGTTTTCCCGCCGAAAGCTCTCTAAAATCATACTTCCCGCCAGATAGGCCACCTCATGCTCTGGATGGCTTTCCACAATCCAGGCAAAGCGGCGCCGCGACTCATCGTAATGCTCAAAATCGTGGTAGACCTTGGCGGCCTGAAAGGCGAATTTCGCGCCCAGATACTGATCGTCCTCATTTTCCAATCCCAATACCACGTAGCGGTCCATGGCGGTGACGTAATCCGTGACGATCGACGGAATCGGCTGACCGTCGACGTCGATCTGATCCATGGCCTCATCGTCGTCGAATTGACGCTCCTCCTCGATATTGTCGGCTCGATCGCGAGCCTCGTCGAAATCAGCGCCGGTCAACGCGGTCGCCGTCAACTCGCCGCGCTCGATCTGACCGCGCATCACAAATTCCAGTGCGCGCACGGCGTTAAAGGCGCTGACTTCCTGAAAGGGATTGTCCGGAATGTCGAGCTCGCGGACCACCTGATATTGCTCGAAGGCTTCCTCATAATTTGCCGAATAATATAGGCATTCGGCGTAGTAGAAGTTCCACTGAAAGATCTCGCGATCATTTGGAAATTGCTGCAAAAACTCGTAATAGGCATCGGCGGCGACGCCGTATTTTTCCTCGGTCAGCTCCAATAGCGCCGTATCGCGGCTGACCATTGCCTCGTTCCGAGTCGTCTGAGCCTGCTCGTGATACCAGGTGGCAGCCATCAGCAGGTAATCGCGGACCATATTTTCCATATCCCGCAGGGCAGCTTCGTTGCCCATCCGCTGCTGATGCTGATACCAGGCGCTGTCCTGGCCGTAATATTGGATCATCTCTCGCCGTACGGCGAAGGCCTCATCCTCGCGGTAATCGCGGTGAAGGGCGGCCACGATCCGACCGTGGAGTTCGGGGTTGTCCGGGTGCAGCGGATCCTCTGCAAGGACGTGTTCAAAGACCTCGATCGATTCTTCAAATCGCAGAAAATTAAATAAGTCTTCGGCCAATAATACGAGGACCTCGCGCTCAAAGTCGTCGCCCTCGCTCATATACTCTTCGACTCGGCTCATCACCGTGTCTTCGACGGCGGCCATTCCGCTCAGATCCCAATCCTCCATAGCCAAGATCTCGGCCAGGTGTGCCAGCGCGTCCTCGCGCAGAACATCGCGATGCTCCCCGGTCTCCTCGGCCAACTCATCGACCAATATCACCACGTTGCGAAAGACCTCGATGGCCTCCGGATAATCCTCGAGTCGGTAGTGGGCCCAGGCCCAACTGTAGACGGCGCGTACGTAATTGGCGTCCGTCAGATGCTCCCGCCCCTGCTCCGAGCCGGCTTCTTTAAACCCATCCAGGGCCAGCAATAGATTGTCGCGAATATGCTCACTTCCGTCGCGCTCGGCATTTTCGAAATAATACTCACCGATCATCAACCAGGCATGAGCCACAAAGTCGCTGTCCGGGGCCACGCGAATCAGTTCAGCGGCCAGATCGCGAGTCTGTTCTGAATTGCCCTGTTCCCACTCAATATGGGCCAGAAAATAATAGGCCAGATCAAGGCCATTATACTCCGGCCACTCGGCGATCAAGCGCTCAAACATCTCCCGCGAGTCGTCATAGCTTCGCTGCGGGACCTCCGGGCGCTGCTCATCGGTGATATCGTCGCCCAGCTCGTCGATAATGTCGAAATATTCGTCTTGAGCTTCTGAAAACTCCTCGTGCTCGCGCTGGTCATATAAAAGGGCGAGCCGGAATAACGCATCCGGCGTATGCCGTGCGTCGTTGGGAAATTCGACGACAAAATGCTCCAGCGATTCGATGGCGTTATTGCGCTGGTCGGTTTCAATGGCCTGAGCTTGACGAATCCTCGGATCGTAGGCCGAATTGATCTCGGCGATGCGCCGCTCGTATTCGGTCTCCACCAGGTTTTGAATCGCCTGTTGATACTCCTCGATCGCCACCCCGTAGCGCTCATAGGCCTCGCGAAACGCCTCGAGTTGAGCCTCGAATTCCGGATCGGCATCCTCCGGCGCCTCCAGATCGGCCTGGGGCAATCGCGGTCCATCGAGCTGGGCTTCCTCGGGTTCGCCTTCGTCGTCGTCTTCGCCGATCCACTCGTCTTCCGGAACCTCCGGGCCGTCAGTGGGATCGCGTTCGGTCTCCTCCATCTCGGCATCTTCCGCCTCCTCGACCTCGGCATCCTCCACCTCCGGTTCGTCGGCGGCCGCGGCAGGTGCCCACAGCAACGCCACGCAACAGAGAGCAGTCCCCCAGCATCTCCACGGTGTCGTTGTCCAGCGATCGCTCATCAAACTCTCCTCGGTTCCCGGTTTATTGCACGTCCGGGAAGGCTTCACGCAACATCTCCTGGGTCTCCATCTTATCGTCCTGCAAGGTCTGGCGATCGTGTCGGGCATCCTCTAACTGCTGCCAGTCCACATCGACGAGACCCATATGTCCTCTTTGTACCAGCGTGTCGAATTCCCGATTGACCTCGATGAAATTCCACATCGCCACTTCGGCCACCGCTCCTTCCGTCTCAGCATTCCAGGTATCGAGATCGGTTTGATGCTGGGCCAGTTGCGCCCGTTCTGCATCGAGTGTGGCTTGAATATCGGCCATTCGCTCTTCCACAAGCGAGTCCATCTCGTTGAAATAATCATCTAGCCGTTTGCCGATTGCTGGCAGCTGCCGGCGCACCCGCGACACTTCCAATACCTCCGAGCGGTCTGTAGCTCCCAGTTGGTCGGCCGTGGCATCGGCCATCTCCGCCCGTTGACTCTGTAACTCCTGAATTTCGCGCCGCAATTCCCGGTGGCGAACCAGTGAATCATCACGCGCTCCAAAGGCGCGCTTGGTCTGATCTAATTGTCTCGACAGCTGGTGTCGCTCCTCCTCAAGCGCCGAGACGTCCTGGAGTAACTCCCGGCGCACATCTCGGACCTGTTGGCGCTCCTCATCGGTGAGTCGATCTGATTCCCGACGCATATACTGGGCGATTCCGTCGAGCGTCTTTTCCAGATCTGAGATCTCAAATGCCACCTGATCAACCTCAGTGCGCAAAAGCCGAAATCGCTCCGCAATCTCCTGGTCGCGCTCTTTTAATTCCGCCCGGGTTCGCGGAACGCTGGCCTCCTGGCGACGCAACTCCTCGAGCTCCTCCTCGATCTCCGCCAGGCGCGCTTGCTCGGAGGAGCCCATCAGCGGGCGGACCTGCTGCAACTCCCAGTCCAGCAATTGATCTTGAATGTCGACCAGGCGAGCCTCCAACTCCACGCCCTGAATCCATCCCTCCGACATCTGGGGAAATGCCTCGATACTCGATCCCATATCCAGGACTGCTTCGATCTCCTCGATGGACTCGTAAATCTCATCGATATCGTCCTGAGTACCCACTCCGTCGATCACCAGTTGTCGCGCCGATTCCATCAACGCCGAGTCGTCGACCCACTCGCTGACCATCTCCGGCAGAAAATCGGGCCGCAGTCCCGCCAATTCCTCTCGAACCAGAGAGACAAAAAACTCATCGATGTCCTGGTGTTCCTCCAAAAAGCCCTGCAACTCCTCGCGCACAGGTGTAAATGTGTCGACGAGCTCCTCGAACCAATTGCGCGCATCGTCGTACTCGCGAAGACGCATCGCCATATCGGCCATCAGGCTCTTTGCCTCGGGAACAAAGCGCGGATCCGGGTCCGAGATCAGCAAGATATCCAGATTTCGCAGGGCGGACCGGTAATTTCCCTGCGCCACCAACGCCCAGGTAAGTTCATAGAGGGCACGAGTAAACAACGGACTGGTCCGCGGCAATTGCAGATAGTGGTCGACGGCGGCGCTATAATCTTCTTCCTCGTAGGCCAATCGTCCCAGGGCCAAAAGCGCCAGCTCCTTGACCCGCTGATCTTCCGGGCTAGTCGCCTGCTGGCGAGTAACCTGATCGAAGATCTCTCGAGCCTCTGCAAACTCTTCGGCCCCGACCAGGGCTACTGCCTCGTAATAGCGCGCCGTAAAGGCGTATCGCTCGTGCTGAGCAGCCCGCTGAAACCAGGGCCTCGCCGACCGCGCGCGCCCTTCCCGAAATAGGGTTGTACCCCGTACATAATGAATCGAGGGACTGACATTTTCCAGATCGTCGAGCCGATCATAGAGCTCATCGACACCGCTGTAGTCGCCGGTCTCCGCGGCGATCTCGAGCATCCGCACGATGGAGGCCTGATAAAACGGCCCCGGTCCCTGGTCTACGACTTGCTCAAAATAGCCGCGGGAAGCGCGAAAACTGCGCATCTCGTAGAGGCTGTCGCCCAACAGATACAGCGCCTCGCGCTCTCCGGCGAATCGCTGCCCGTCCTCCGTATCGACAATGGCCACAAACATAATGCTCGCCCGCTCATAATCGCCGAGCAGGTAGGCTACCTTGGCCTCATTGAACCGAGATTCGAGCTGAAAGCGTGATTCCAGTACCGCCGGGACCAGGTAGGTCTCCTCCAGGGTCTGCACCTGCTGGGAGAGCTGGTCGACCGCCTCCGTTGGCGGCCCTTCAGCCGCCGCAGGTGAGGCCGCGCACATCACGGCGAGACCGCCCAAAATGGCGGCCACCGAAAAAACACTGAGATGTCGCAAATGATCCATCCGTTCGACCTGCCGTCGTGAGGAATATCACCGGAGCGCCGAGCCGCTTACTCGAGCTCGGGTGCATCCAGATCTTCGACCTCGTCCTCAAAATCTTCAATATCGAGCTCCACCATGCTCACTTTGCAGATCCCGTCGGGTCGCTCCTCGTGGGCCGTAAAAGAATTTCCGCTCTTATATGAGCGCACCGTGACCAGTGTCGTCCGTCCTTCTTCGGCAGTAAATTGACAGGAAAAGCGAAGATCGAATTCATATCCCTCGGCATACGAAAACAATCCATAGCCACTCCCCGTTAAGCCCAGGGTCACCGACACGGTATGGGTTCCCGGCGTCATGGGCCCGCTGAAGATCTCCGTTTCCTCGTCGTACTCGCCGTTGGTCCCCAATGTGCTGTGGACCTGACTTCCATCGACACTAAAAATAGCCCGGTCGATCTTGTAGCGCCGGCCCAGATCGTTGACGAAGGTGACCACGGCACGGCTTCCCGCGAGGTTTTCCGCCAGCACAGTCTCTCGCAAAAGGGCGATGCGACTCTTTGATCGAAAGACCCGTTCTTTGAGGTCATCGATCTGCGTTTCCAATTCTCGGACGCGTAGATCATAGATCTCTTCGCCCTCCTCCCCCTCGGGCAGTTCCTCCCCTTCGATTCGTCCTGTATCCATCCGCGCCTGAAGCGACTCCTCAGTGCCCGGATAATCTGTCTGAAGCGGTGCGCCGCCCGGTCCCTCGACGACATCGTCGTCGGCGATTTCCTCATCGCCGGCAACGCCGTCATCCTCGGTGACCGGCTCTTCGTCGACGATCTCGTCGCCACCGGCGACGTCCCCGTCTTCTGCCCCATCACCGTCGGACTGGGCATCGAGCTCTTCGTCGGCCGTGCCAGCGCCGTCTTCGACAGGTCCGTCGGCGTCCGGCTCAGTCTCGCCGTCCGCGTCCTCGACGGCCGATTCTTCTTCGGCAGAAACTTCCTGCTCCCCAGAATCGTCCTCCTGTGCCGATAACGCGATCGGCGCGGCCCAAAAAAGCAGGACCAGCACACACCACCTAGCCCAATATCTACGTCGCATAAACCGTATCCTCGTAAGCAGTTGTCGACGTTTGTTCCCGGTCGACCCCACAATTGCAGCGGGAAATATCACACGCCGTCTTCGGAAAGCGTACTTCACCTACCCGACAATCTCAAGTTCACGCGCTCCCTTTGAAAACACTTTTCCATCCATCTAGCTCAGGGACCGCAACGGGTTGCAGCGCCGAAGTCAAAAAGGTGGACACGTCGCGTTGGCAAATCAACGATCAACACCTTATCGTAGCTCGGCGGAATAGGCTTTTTGACACGAAATTACGCCCACGTCCACCTTCCTAAAACGGAACGTGATTTAAATGAAACGCCGTACCGGCGAGATGATTGGGCCAGATTTCGGTTCGAACCAAGCGCAGGCGTAGCATCGCTACTTCAAGCGAGGATCGGCCGAAAGATGGCTCAATCAGCCGGCGAGACGTATGTTTCAGGTAAATCGTCTTTCGTTTAATCCCGGCCAATCAGGAGTTTTTTATATGAACAATCGCGATTATGCCCGAATCCTCGGCGAGGTGGCCAGTTTAATGCAAATCAAAGGGGTCAACCAATTTCGCGTTCGCGCCTTCGAAAATGCCGCCCACACCATTGAAGCTGAAACCCGGCCAATTGAAGAGCTCATCGAGCGCGGTGAAATGACCGAGTTATCGGGCATCGGCGAGGGCATCGCCACCCAACTTGAGCAGATCCGCGAGCGCGGCACCTGCGACCACCTCGAGGAATTGCTCGACGAGCTCGATCCGGGGCTCCTCGATCTGTTGCGAATTCAGGGATTGGGACCGAAACGGATCAGGGTTATCTATGACGAGTTGAAGATCGTCGATCTGGAGACCCTGCAGCGAGCAGCGGAACAAAACGAAATTCGTGCCCTGTCCGGATTCGGCAAAAAGACCGAGGAAAAAATTCTCGCCGAAATCGAGCGACTGGCACAGACCAGCGGCCGGATTCCGCTGCCGACGGCTCAGAGCGTGGCCGAATCGCTGCGCGATCAACTCGGCGACGTCGAGGGCGTGGAGTCCATCGATATCGCCGGCTCTCTTCGACGGGGACGAGAGACCGTCGGCGATATCGATCTATTGGTCGCCACCGAGAATCCGGAACCCGTACACCAGGCATTTCAATCGCTCGTGGAAGTCGCCGAGGTTCTCGTCTCGGGACAGACCAAGACCTCAGTACGGCTGCGCAGCGGCGTCCAGGTCGATCTGCGCACGGTGGCTCCCGAGATCTTCGGCAGCGCTCTTCACTATTTTACGGGAAGCAAAGATCACCACGTGGCCCTTCGAACGCGGGCGAAGCGACAGGGACTCAAGATCAGCGAATACGGCGTCTTCGGCGACGATGAAGAAAAACCACTGGCCTCACGCACGGAGCAGGAACTCTTTGAGGCGCTGGACTTAGACTATATCCCGCCGGAGCTTCGCGAGGGGCACGACGAGATCGAAGCGGCGAGCCGCGGCGAGCTGCCCGATCTCGTCGAACTCACCGATATCCGCGGCGATCTGCACATGCACACCACCGAGACCGATGGCCGAGCCTCTATTGAAGAGATGGCCCGCGCCGGAGCTGCGCGGGGCTATGATTATATCGCCATCACCGACCACTCCCAGGCAGTGCGCGTGGCCAACGGGATGAACCCTGCGCGCTTTGCCGCCCAGATCGACGAGGTGCACAGGGTCGACGACACCGTCGACGAAATACGCATCTTCGCCGGCATCGAAGTAGATATCCTGAAGGACGGTTCCCTCGATATGGACCACGAGTTATTGGCCGCCTGCGACTGGGTGGTCGCCAGCATCCACAGCCACTTCAATCTCTCCAAAGACGCCATGACCAAGCGTCTTATCTCGGCAATCAAATCCGGGCTTATTTCCTGTCTGGGCCACCCCACGGGGCGCATCCTCGGGGGACGAGACGGCTACGACTATGATTTTGAGCAGGTCGTCGACTGCGCCGTCGAATACGACGTCGCTCTCGAGATCAACGGAAGTACGGGGCGCCTCGATCTCAATTGCGATCTCGCCCGCCACGCTCACGAGCGCGGAGCGATGCTCGTGCTGGGCTCCGACGCCCATTCTCGCCGCGGTCTGGAAGATATGCGCTTTGCCGTCCAGCAGGCTCGCCGGGCGGGATTGGAGGCTGAATCCATCGTCAATACCCGCTCTCCAGAACGGTTGTTAAAAGCCGTCGCTAAGACTTCCAACAGGGATTGACACGACAGTCGCGATCCTTACATAAGGGCTCGAAGCTTCTCTTTTCTCCTCCGGGTTTTTACATCATGACCGAGACCGACACCGAAAAATCTAACCGCGCAGAACCGGACTCTCTGGTCGCTCTGGTGCCCGTATGCTGGGATGACGACGAGATCGAATTGCTGGCCGACGTCCACCCCGATGTGTGGGCAGAGCCGTTGACGATCGACTCTGGTGCCGGCTCACAACAAGTGCAACTACAGGTCGGCGACTGCGACACCTGTGTCACCCTGCAGGTCGACGACGCCATCCCGGAGCTGGTGGATATGGTGGCCACCGCCAAACAGCCCTTTACCTCCTCGGAGGCCATTCAACTCGAGAAACACCGGGCCGTTTGGCGTCTGACGATGCCCGAAATCTCCGACGATCCGATCGCTCGATGCCACGGATTTGCCCGCCTGGTCACCACGGCCATCGAAGCCGGTGCACCGGGAGTATTTTTCCCCTTCTGCGCTCAACTTCACTCGCCGCGACTGGTCAAGCATCTGGCCGTCGACTTCAGCAAGCCACCGGCGCTGATCAATCTATACGTCAATGCCTGGAACGACGATGCCTGGATGGTCACCCGCGGACTGACTGTGCTGGGGCTTCCGGAATTAGAGACTCCGACTGACAGCGGCCTCAACGACGCCTATTTCCGGCTGATGGACGTCGCCGCCGGGATGTTATTGCAGCGCGACGCCTATCCTCCGGACTCCCGATTGCAACTCGGCACCCACCTGTACACCATCGAGCGAGGTCCGGCCGGTCCCGACGACGAGTTGATTCCGCTGTGCGGGGCCTTTGGTCGTCTCTCCATCGTGCGGCCAGATTGACATTGGTGGCCACTGAGAAGTATCTTTGAGCATCAGAGTAGCTCTCGCTTTGACCAACAGTCATCGCGGACGTCCACGCCCCCGTAGCGCGTGATCGCCGCCTGAACCACCTCCCCCCGAGGTTTTGATATGTGTCGACGTACGACGGGATTTCGTTTCCTCCTTTTGTCACTGCTGATCTGTTCTTTGATGAGCACCGGTTGCGGAAATGGAGACGCCCTGGAGACGGTGCATCTGCATGTTCTAAACGCCTATCCCGCCAGTTCTTCGCTGAGCTTGTATGGACCCTCGGGGGCCGTGGTCACCGACCTGGAATACGGTGAGCGAACCGAAGAGCCCGTCGAAGTGGATCGAAACCTGGGTGGCGAATTTACGCTGATCCTCGACGGCGCACCGGTGATCTTTGACGATAATGTCGAGCTCTTCGACCTTTATCCTCAGGAGACGGGCACATTTATCGTCTCCCAGCGCCGCGATACCACCGTGGCCGTCCAGATCGTTCGCCACATGGCGACCTCGGCGCGGGGATGCCGGCTTGCCGTTCATAACTCATTGGCACTGTCCAGCGCCTCATTGCACGAATACTCCTTTATTCTGGGGTGGAATATTCCCCAGCCAGCAAACGCAGGCTACAGCCAGACCGCCGAGAGCAACGCCGGTGTGCCGGCCCGCACCGACCTATACAACCGGATCAACGGCGAGGAATACTTCATCCTCGGAACAGCCATCCCAGACGAAGACGAAGACGACGAGGGAGGGGAGGAGGAAGATGCTCGAAATCTCGTGTTTTTGTGGCCCGGAGAAGACGAGGTCATCGACTATCCCAACGTCGATACTCGCACCGGCACATTGTGGGCCTATCCCCCGTCACAGGAGTATATCGAATGTGAGTTGAGCGGCGGCGAAGATTGCGATGAACCGCGCCGCTACAGTGCCAGAACACACGGGCCAAACGATGGTTCAATTTCAGAATTTCTCCATTATATGCCGGAGGCACTGGGCAATAGCGGCGACGACTGCCGTCCCTCATGGCGGATCTACTCCGACTTCTGGGGTATCTACGAACACGACGACAATGATAATGCAGTCCGCGTCGAAATCGATGCCTCCTCCGATGACCTGGGACTCGAATTTGATCGCGGTAATTATCTCTACCTGGTCTTATTTGGCCGTCCCGTCAATCCGAGCTTCGACGTGTGGTCCACCGGTCAGGAAGAATACGGCGATTTCGCATCCCTGCCCAATGAATAATCTGCGGGCTAATTGAGCCTGCAATTATAATTTCAAAATGCCCAGCGCTTATCGTCTGCGCTGCGAGCCACGGCCAATAAGAGTTCCGTCGTCTTTCCCCAGCACATCGCTCCCCTGGCATCGACGGCGATGGCCGCCAGTCGCCGCGACCGGGTTTCGGCGGCGTCGATCGCTGTCTGCACCGCCTCACCGAGCGTCATTCCCCCTTCAACCCCTACAACGATCCGCGCCGCCAGCGCCTCGTCGGTGATATCCTCGCCGATACCGGTGCAACTGACGGCGCCAGCCTCCGTGGCGTAGTTTCCGGCCACAGTCGCCGAGTCGCTGACCCTGCCGATGCGTTCAAACCCCCGACCGCCGGTCGATGTCGCCGCCGCCAGCCGTCCCTCGCTGTCGCAGACCACAACCCCAACCGTCCCCATGCCCCGGTCGTCGTCGTCGCCATCGGCGAGGCTTACCTCGGCCTGATCAGATTTCTGATCTCGTTTCATCTCTTCGTACCACTCGGAGAGTCGTCGCTCCACGGCGGCATCGAAGATGGGGAGTGCCATCTGGCGGGCCAATAACTCCGCCCCCCGCCCATCGAGCACTCGATCGCGCTCTTGTTGCAGCCGCGCCGCCATCTCTGTCGGGTTTTTGACCCGCTCGGCATTTATCACCCCGCTAAAGGCGTGGCGACTGCCGTCCATGAGCGATGCGCTCATTCGAATTTGGCCATCGCTCTGAATTGCCGAGCCCAGCCCCGCATTAAAATGCTCACAATCCTCGAGGGCCATACATCCACGGCGGGCTATCTCAACCGCTTCGGCACCGTCACCGAGCCGTTTCCACAGCTCTTCAACGATCTCGTCGAGGGCTGCCCGCACTTTTTTTTCCCGAGTCTCACCGCTCAGTGCCCGGCCGGCACCACCATGAATCATCAACGCTGGAAGGTTCATACTCGCTCCTCTTCGCAGGAGTAATTTTGTGATTCCCGGGCGGTTCTTAGCTTTTGAGCCTAACGCCCCTTCTCGACTGGCACGACGTCATCGAGAAGTGCTGTCAACGACTTCTATAGCCACTGCGAGGACAATCATGCTCTGGTGGGCTCTCGTTTTCTTCATCATCGCAATCGTCGCCGCCATCTTCGGCTTCGCCGGAATCGTCTCCGCCGCTGCATCGGTGGCTCAGGTGATCTTCTATGTCGCCCTGGTCCTATTCGTCCTGTCCTTTATCGTCCACCTCGCCGGAGGCGGACGACGAGCCACCACCGCTACCTGACGGGGCACTGCCGCCACTTGAGTGGGCTGGGGCCGGCGCCGCCCACTCTACAAGCCAGCGCCCCACCGCGGGCTGGTCCATAAATCCGCCGAAATCGGTGGCCCCCGGCCCGTGAGCGAAAAGGGGGACAAAATTGGCCGTCGGGGCCCCGGAGATATCCCGGGAGCGCGCCGCCTCCTCGATCATCCAGGTATATTGCATCCCGATCCGAGGTGGCCCATCGTCGCCCTGCAATTCGCGATCTTCGAGGCCCTCTCCGTGGCGGATCCGGTCGGTGGCGACGTCGAACCATTCCACCGGAAAATCTCCACCGCAATCGGTGAGCGCCGCGCATCTGCCGCGATAAAATCCGTAGTGGTTGTCGAAGACCGACACACCGTGATCGCGGTTGGAAGTGGCGATCAAAAGCGTCTTTCCGTCCCGGTCTGCGAATTGGCGCGCTTCGTCGACCGCGCGGTCAAAATCTCGCAGTTCCGCCAATAATCGCTCTCCCCTATCGAGATCGCGTTTTGCGGCGTCGATACCTCCCGCTTCGACGATCAGCAAAAACCCGGCATCGTCGTCATTTAGATGCTCGACGGCGGTGGCGATCATCTCCCGGGTTTCGGGAAGCCCTGCTGATTCTGCGCGGCGACCGGCGCCCTCCATCGCCCGGTCTCCGGATAAATAAAACGCCGGTCCTTCTCCGGGAATCTCATCGAAGCGCTCGACGAGCGAATATCCCTGTTCGCGAAATTCGGCGCGGTATTCTTCATCAATATAGTGCTCACCGCCGGCGGCGATAAAATCGAGCCCATACGACCGCTCCACACCCTGCTGAAGATCCAATAAAGAGCGAATGACCTCGCTCTTGTCACCGGGATCTTGCTGAGTCGCAAAAAAAGCGGCCGGCATCGGATCCACAATCGACGACGTCGTCACGAGCCCCACCTTTTTTCCCGACTCCAGCGCGCGATCGACGGCCGAAGCGACCGGTTTGAGTTCTCCGCCCACCTCCACCGGTGCCTTGCCCAACACCCCACGCCGTGTTCGCTCTCCCGTCGCGAGCGCCGTGCCGGTCGCGGCCGCATCGTTGACCAGGCTATCCGCTCCATGAGTCGCCACTACGGCAGCACCCGACATCTCGAAGACCGCCGGCATTCCGAAATGATAATAAGACGCCGTTAGGCTCGCCATTCCCAGGCCACTGCCGATCACAATAATTACATTGTCCGGCTCCTCTTTCTCTTCGCTGCCCGCCGATTCCACGTCGACGCCTCTGATATCGGGGTCCGTACCGTCGATCCAGGCCATGAGCCGCCGACCAAGATCGGCGTTGTCGCGAACCGCCGCCGCCCGCGTCGCTCCCGGCCCTTCGGCAAAGATGGGGACTACGGTCGGTGTGTGAATCGCCGAAAATCGCCCCTCCAGATCCCAATGAGCCCGGCTGGCCGGTGAAAAATAGCCGAATGTGGTGGTCAACCGATGGTCACTCCCCTCGGCTGGTCCAAACTCACGGGCGTCGCCGAATTCGAAATGAGCGAAGGGAGCGGGCAACTCGCCGCGCTTTTCGTCATCCGCTTTTTCCGGAATGGTCAGATCTTTCGCCTCCGACTCGCCACCCAGAAGTTCGAGATAGTGATGGGCCGTGGGACCATCGATCAGATCCATGGCCCCCGTCTCGTGATCGGAGGTGACGACGACGAGCGTATCATCGCGCCCCCGGGCATACTCGAGAGCGCGCGCTACGGGCACCTGGGCTCGGTGCAGATCGTATACGCCGGCCACTACGCCTTCGCCGAGCCCGATCATCTATCTCCCCGTCACGAGCTGGCCGGGGCCTACTCGGGGAGCTTCGCCAGAGGCTCCGGTCTGGCCTTCACCGTCCACGGCCAGGTCGGGCTTC
>SKQC01000456.1 GCA_007119175.1 Myxococcales bacterium
GGGATCAAAAGGCGCACCACCGCCATAACGACCTCCGAGAACCCTACGAGCGATGTGATATCAACGATGAATAAACCGGTGGTCGAGGTGGCATCAATCAACCCAGCGAAAATGGTCCAAGACGCCCTACCGTAGTTGCGCGTGTTTGCTGTTTACGCGCAGCCGGAGCGTAGTTTGCGGAGGCCTATGTAGCCCCATGAGAAGGTGCGTAGTCTGCACCGAGCATGGGGATCGGAGGTGGAATGAGCACGGGCGGTCGGTGTGACTCAAAATTACTTGTCTGTTGCGGGGAAACGTTGTAGCCATTGGCCGGTAAAGTAAATCTGGACCGAGGAGTGGGCGATGTCGAAAAAGGAGTTGATTGCGCTGGTGGTGGTCGCCGTATTTGTGGCGCCGACGTTGGTGATGTGTTCGTCCGGGCCGTCGCCCGCTGATGATGAAGGGGCCGCCGATGCGGTGGTGGAGCGGCCGGAGTCCGTCGATGCTCATGATGCCGCCGGTGCCTTTGAGGCCGCCGCCTATTGGCTTCCCGCCGATTCGCTGATGGTGGTCACCGCCGTGCAGCCGTCTATCTGGGATCTGGCGGAGCTGGTTCCGCTATTTTTGGAGGACGCCGAGGATGCTGGCGACGGGGTGGGCACCACGGCGGGGCTTCGCGCCGATCTGGAGGCGTTTTTCCAGGCGGAGCTGGGGTTTGATCCGGCCCGTGTGGAGGGCTTTGCCGCCGCGCATGACGGCCAGTCGGTGGTGGGCTTTGTCTTCGGTGATTTCGAGATCTCAGAAGAGTTGACCCAGGTCAGCGTCGGCGATCATACCGCCTACCAATGGGACGACGTCGACGAGGTGGTCGACCCGGTGGACGCCTCGCTGATTTTGCCCGTCGAATCCCCGGCTCCGGGGCTATTGGTCGCTCCCGATGTGGAAACCCTGGAGGACGCCGTCGATGGCGGCGCCTCATTGGCTACGGGCGAAAATTTCGCGATCTATGAGCGGCTCTTCGCCGACGCCGCCGGCCAGCGATTTGCCGCGGCCTCTACATTTGGCGAATATATTCCACCCGGTGGAATGGGCGGCCAGGCGCCAAATAATGCCCTTCTCACCCTGGGCGGTTCGCTGAGCCTTTTGCTGGAAGACGACCCCGAAAACCTGCAGCAAATCGACGATCAGCTCGACCAGTTCTGGCCGGAGCTCCAGTCGGCGGCCGACGAGCTATTGGACGGCCAGCCATTCCACGACGGTTTGAATGAGCGGCTGGCGGCCACGGTGGCTCTGCACCTGGGCACGTCGATCTTCGACCGGCTAGACCGCCAGCTCGACGGCGACCAATTGCGCTACGAATTGGAGCTCGTCGATGTCGATGACTCGATCTACGCCACCGGGCTGGTGCCGTCGCTCGCCACTCTGGCGCTGTTGGATATCGTGGAATCCGTTTCGGACACCGGGCACGACGAGGTCCAGGAAGTCCAAGAGGTCCAGGAAGTCCAGGAATACGAAGAAGTCCAAGAAGTCCAAGAATACGAAGAAGTCCAAGAGTAAGCGTTCATTGGGGTGACGGCCCGAAATGCGGCCAAGCTGGCCGCGGACCCCGGGGACTGAACGCTTACGTCCAAGAATACGAAGAAATTCAAGAAGTCCAAGAAGTCGAAGCACGATAATTGACGTTCATTCGCCTCCACGGCGAAGCGAAGGGAGTACGCCATGGTTCAAGGCATATCGACGGTATTGATGATACTGGTATTTTTGCTCTTCGGATCGGCGCCCGGCACTGGCGGTGATCTCGACGGCGCCGAGGCCTACGAATTGGCCTCCCCGTGGCTGTCGGACGATACGGCCGCCGTCGTCTCCATCGCCCGCGGCGACGTCGGGGCGCCACTGATCGAAGATGTGCTCGGCCCATTGATGATGGCCGACGACGGTGCGGCCGGACTGGGGACTCTGAGCGCTCTGCGCACGGATATTCACGCCCTATTCGAAGACCACCAGGTGGTGCCGGGCAGCGTCGACGCCCTCGTGATCGGCGCCAGCGAACAGGGCGGCTCGGCCGTCGTCTTCGGCGATATCGAGGTGCCGCAGGCTGTTCCCACCGTCGACGTCGGAGGCCAGAGCGTCTACCAGGTTCCCCTCGACGGTCTTCCGCTCCCCCCTCAGGTTGGCGGCATGTTGGGCACTCTGTATGCCATGCCCATCGTCGATCCGCGTCCCGGTCTGCTCATCGCCACCAACCCCGAAGAACTGGAGGGCGTTGGCACCACGGGAGCACAGCATGCCTCGACGGGGGAGCGATTCCCCGAGATCAGCTCGCTGCTCCAAGACACAGGCGACGCCTGGCTGGTGGCCGCTGCCATGCTCGACCAGGTCGACTTCGACGTCCCCGAACAAGAGCCCGTGCCGGACTCGGTGGCCCTGAGCATCGAACGGGGCGTGCGCCTGTCGATGTCGGGCGACGATTCTACACTGGAAGGCATCACCGGCTATATGGAGATGGCCGTCACCGGGTTTCGCGGCGCGGCTCGCGAACAATACGAGCGCGACGATCTGCCGCTCATGCAGCAACTGGCCTCTATCTACAGCTACCACTACGCCGAAGCGCTTGCCGAGCAACTCGAGCCCCGGAGCGCTGACGGTCAGTTGCACTACCAATTCGAGGCTAAGGAAGGCATCCCCTGGTATTCCTACGTGCTGAGCACGGCGATCTCCGGTGCCGGATTTGTCGCCGAGTTAGTCGACGGATTCTGAGTTTCGATGAGTTTTTGGGGGTATATCATTGCTCATCGAAGTCGAGCACTTCTTCGATGATTCCCTCGGGGCCGGCATCGCCGCCGACGCCTTCGTTGGCGTCGGCCGGGCAGGCGCAGTGTTCGTCGTCTTCGTAGTTACAGCTATCGTCGCTGCCCACGCCGCCGTCGCCGCCGTCGCCGCCACCTGCCGGGCTGGCCTCGAAACCCTGAAAGTCGATGCCCGCGCCAGCGCTGGTGGTCGTCGCGCCTGCGGCGGTGGCAATCCCAAGCGTTGGGCCTCCAAGCCCTCCGGCGCCGCCGCCGCCGCCGCCGCCGAGTCCTCCGTTGGCTCCGGTCTGCCCGTGAGTGGCCTCGCCGGTACCGGGGGCAAAATCGCCGCCGGGCCCGCCGAGGGCGCCGCAGCCGCCATGGCCACCGTCGCCGCCGTCGCCGCCGGAGCCGGCGTTGATGGAGACGCCGTCGAAGATCACGTCGGCGTCAATCAGGAGCACGGCGAACGAAGCTCCACCGGCCATGCCCGCTTCGCCGCCATCGCCGCCGCAGCCCCCGGCGCCGCCGCCGCCGCCGGATCCGCCGAAGTCCTGGGAGCTATCGCTTATAAAAAACCGGGAGCCCCCGGCGCCGCCGCCGCCGCCACCGCCACCGGAGCCCCCGTGGTCGCCCGCCTCGCCGGAAGATCCGACCCAGGTGAACTGACTGGTCAACTGGCCGATGTCGTCGCCGCTGACAGCCTCACCGCCGTCGCCGCCGGCGCCCGATGCCCCGTCGACCGGTGGGCTTCGGTTTTCGGGAAGTGTGGTTTCATCTTCGAAGTAGCTAATACCCGGCTGTCCTCCCTGGCCTGCGTCGTTGGGTGCGCCGTCGTCGACGTCGGTGCCCGGGTGGCCCGCGTCGCCGGGGTCGCCCCCTGAGCTGTCGCCGCTGTCATTTCCCCAGGACGTACCGCCGTCACCGCCGTCGCCGGCCTCTTCACAGGGGGCTGTGCCACCGGGGCCGCCCTCCAGTACTTCCGTCCATGATTGGGTAGAGTCGAAGCTGTTGCCGTCGCCGCCGCTCATATCGGCGGCGATCGTTTCGCTGGTGTCGAAGCCCTCGCCGTTTGCCCCGTGGTCGCCGTCTTTTCCGTGGGCGGCGACGCCCCCTTCGATGTGGGAGTCCAAGAGCTGCAATCCCCCGTCGGCGATATTTATGAGCTTCACGGTGGCCACGGACAGTCCCCACAGGTCGAGGTCGCTTATTTGATCGGGATTGTCGGGGAGTTCGGGGGGGCGCACCTCGATATTGGAGAAGACCGCCTCCGTGGCGGCGTCCGCCGTCGGGCGCTCGACGCGCAGGGTGGTGACCATCTCGAGGCCCGCGAAATCCTCGGCATCGTCGAGTCCGCCGGCGACGATGATGCTTCGTTCACTCTCCTCGCTCTCCGACCAATCCCCGGGGAATTCAAGCGCATTCGGCTCCTCGGCGCGGGTGCGCCCGCCGTAGATGCTGATGGGGGACTCGATGGTCGTTTCGATCTCGTAATAGGGCTCCGGCGTATCCGACGTGTCGGCCAGAAGGATGATTTCTCGATCCGTCTCTTCGGCGACTTCGATTGCGGTATCCAGCGTTCGCACCGGGGCGTCGGGTTGAATACCAGGTAGTGCATTGCCGCCGAGGTGGGCGTCGACGAAGACGATCCCGTCGATGTCCTCGCCGGGGCATTTGGGAAATTCGTCGAGGTCGCCGGAGGTGCTGCAGCGGCAGCCGGTTTCGACAATGCCGTCATCGTTAAGCCACCCGTCGTCGCATTCGTAGACACATTCTCCGGCGTCACAGCTATAGGAGAGATTGTCGGCGTCGATGCAGTCGCACGCGCCGGCGTCCGCTCCGGCGTCGGCGTCCTCGCTGGCAACGGCGTCCACTTCGGCGTCGGCGCCCTCGCCAGCATCGTCGGGCAGCGGATCGACATCGATGCCCGGGCCTGTGTCTTCCTCCTCGTCGGGGGGATCACTCAGGGCGTTGAAGACTCCGCAGCCGCTTGCCATTAGGGCCATGACAAGGGTGCATATCAAGATAGTGCGGCTCATTGGATCTCCAGGTCACAATCGCTCAATGCGATGCATCAATTCGAGGGGTTGAAGATGGTCTCAACGATACCGGGCAGGCCGTCATCGCCGTCGCCCGGGCCGTCGGGCGGGCAGGATTGGCCGCCGGTGCCACCGTCTGCTCCGTCGCCGTCGAAGCCGTCAAAGGAGATGACCGCCTCGACGTCGCCGTCGGCGCCGATCGTGGCGTTCGATGTGACGATGCCGATCTGGGGGCCGCCATGTCCGCCGGCGCCACCGCCGCCATGTCCGCCGTCACCGCCGTCGCCCCCATCGCCGCCGGCCTCACCGTCGAAGGTCTCCTCGCCACCGGACCTGCCGAGGCCCCCTTCGCCACCGCAGCCGCCATGGCCGCCGTCACCACCGGATCCGCCGAGTCCGGCGACCACCTGGACATCGTCGAAGTGGACGGTGGCGTCGATAAGGGCGATGGCGATGGAGGCGCCACCGTATTGGCCGGCGAGCCCGGCGGTGGCGCCACAGGCCCCACCGCCTCCGCCACCACCGGAGCCGGCGATCTGCATCTCTCCGCCGCTTTCATTGATGCCGCTGCCGCCGGCGCCTCCGCCTCCGCCACCACTGCCGTCGCCGCCGTCTTCACCGTCTGTGGCGGCGTTGCCGGTCCACAGTCCCGCGTCGTCGAAATGGCCGCCGGCGTCGCTTGCGGCGTCGCCGCCTGCGCCGTGGTCGCCGGCGTCTCCGGGCTGGCCGTCGCCGCCGGCGACGGAGTTGCTACCGGCATGACATTGGTGGCCCCCGCCGTCACCGCCATCGCCACCATGGCCCTCGGCTGAGGCGCCGTCCTCGCCATCTTCGGCGGTACCGTCGGCATCACCGATGGGCTCACAGCCGCGGGCGTCGCCACCGCGGCCCCCGGCGCCGGCCTCGCAGCCCTGGGCGGCGTAACCCCCTTGTCCTCCAGGCCAAATATTGTTCTGAAATCCGTTCGGATAGCCATCGAGTCCCTCCTCGCCATCGAGGCTGAACTCGCCGCCCAGCGCCTCCTGGCGTCCCGTGCCGTCGTCTCCGTCGCCGCCGGTGGTACCGAACGCCGCGGCTCCTGCTGCGATGCGGCCATTTTCGATATGTAATCCGCCGTCGTCGACGTCGAAGACCTGCACGGTGGCGACGGAGAGCCCCTGAAGCCCATAGCTTTCGATATCGTCGCTATCTGGAAGTTGGGGCGGGCGAATATCGACGCCACTGATCACGGCCTCTTCGCCGACGTCGGTGATGCTGCGCGTGAGGCGAAGTGTCGTCACTATCTGGTGCTCCGCAAAGTCCTCGGGATCGTCGAACCCGGCGGGGACGATGACGCTCAATTGTTCCGGATCCGACAGGTCACCGGGGACCCAGTCCTGCATCGGGTCATCCGTCGAGCGCTGGTAGCCACCATGGAGGTTAATCGGAAAGTCGATGGTTCGCTGTATCTCATAATTTTCCGAGGAGTCTACGGCGGCCATTAAAATGGTGCTTCGATCCGTAAATTCGGCGATATTGATCGCCCGTTCCAGCGTACGCACCGGCAAATTCGGCGCGAGCCCGCTGCTGCCTTCGGCGCCCAATTCGGCGTCGACGAATACGATATCATCGATCTCGGTGTCCGGGCATTTCGGCATTTGCTCAAGATCGCCGGAGGTGCTGCATCCGCACCCTGTTGCCGAGTCGTCGTCGTGGTCGAACCAGCCCTCGTCACATTCGTAGATGCATTGCCCGTCGATGCAGCTCGACGATTGGTTATCAGCCTCCACACAGTCACAACCGGCGTCGGGTCCGGTGGTGGCGTCGGCGTCCGATTGAGCGGCGTCCGGTTCGTCGGCGTCCGGCTCGTCGGCGTCGGGCTGAGCAGCATCTGGTTGGGCGACGTCCGGGATATCGGCGTCGTGATCGTCCTCTGAGGGTGAGCTGCTGCAACCGAAGGTGATGAAACAGGCGAGCAGCATCGAGGCGAAAAAACGGTGGGTCATGGTATCTCCACGGGGGGAGTACGGGATTCTGCGGGCATTTTGGCGCAATGGTACGCCCGTTGCAATCATGATCGCCGAGGTGGCGCGAGACTCCCCCGGGCGGGGGAAAGGATTCGGGTCAAGCCCCATCGACCCCACCCGGTTTTGCGCCGTAGAAGCGGCTGGCGATGGCGACCACCAGGGTCAGGGCGAAGACCGAGATTTCGAGGGAGGTAAATGAGGGGTGAAGCCGGATATGCTTGCCGATATCGAATTGGATCTGCGCTGTGTTGGCGTCGGTCAGCGGCCAGGTAATCCAGGTAGTGAAGAGGTGGCCGCGGGCCTCGAAGCCGCGAAAGACGTCATTGACCAGGTCGATGAAAAGATGGGTGCCGATGCCGACCAGCCACCAGCCGTAGGGGCGGGCGATTGCTTTTTTAGCGCGCTTTAGCCAGTGCCACAGGGCGATGAGGAGCAGGATGGTGAAGATGGAGTGGCCGGCGGTGCGGCTGGTGGAGACGATGTCGAAATAATTGAGCGGCTTGTCGATAAAATCGGGGCTGACGGCGCCGATGAGTGCCGGGACCACGGCGTAGCGCACGTCGAGGGCTCGGCGGGTGGCCAGGGCGGGACCGGCGGCTACGAGGTAGCCCATGGCGAGGTGGCCGGGAAGGTACATGGTGGCAAAAGCTGGGGGGCGGTGATTTCGGTCCGGCCTAATAGGCAATGGCGTCGAAGTCCACGATCATGTCGGTCAGCGGAACCTGAGAGACCGACCCACCCAGTGGGAAGATGCTCATTCCGCTGCCAAAGAGGTTCTGGCTCATATCGCTATGGGAGATGCAGTGGTCCTCGATATCGTCTTCGCCGGCCAACCTGCCGAGGCGAAAGCCCTGGACGGCATCGCCGTAGAAGACGGGCGTGCACGATTGAGCATAGATATCTGCTGCGATCCGATCGGTGAGCGATAGATGCATCAACTCGGGGATTCGCCGCAGCAGGTTGAGGCCCTCGTCGGGGTCGGCCTCGCCGTAGATGTCGTCGCATAGGGGCTCGAAGGCCTCACCGGCGCTGTCGTCGGTCTGATCGGCGTCGGCAATATGGGCGGCGATCTCATCACAGGGCGCGATATTGCGCAGCATATCGGAGACGTCGTCCCAGGGCTGCTCGACGAAATTCGTAAACTCGCCGTCTGTTTCTTCTACGACGTTGGGGTGGAATTGGCCGGGCAGAAATTCGAAGTAGAGCTGCTCGAGCAATTCGTTGATCGGCAGTGGGATAAGCGTGGCGCTGAGATTTTGTATATTCGCCATATCGGCGGCCATCGACCAGGACAGATTGCTGGGCTCCACCGTCGGCGCTTCGACGTGATCCGGGACGGGCATGCACTTATAGGGCCCGGAGCCCCCGACGCTGTCACAGGTCTCGTTGAGGGGGGCGATTTTCAGGCGTTGGGCCTGAATGCCGCCCTCGCCATCGGCCAGCGGGTCTGTGGGGTAGAGATAATCGGCCACACTGTCGAGGAGAAAAAAGTCGTTGCGCTCATAGACCGGCAGTCCGTCGGAGTCGAGGCTATAATAGTTGCTGCGCCAGGAGTGAAACCCGGAGGGCAAGTTGTCGAGCTCCTCTTCTTCATGGTTTTCCAGGGCCTGTTGGTAGGCGTCGATAATGGCGTCATCGTCGATGCCATAGTCGTCGTCCAGAGAATTCCAGGCGTCGTAAAAATCGCTCCATCCCGATAGTTGCGGCGGGGCACCGTCGTTCCAATCCAGGGCGTCGTCATAGCGCTCAAAGAGGCTTGCGAAGGAGTCGCGCGGGCAATCCTGTTCGCAGCCCGTAAATAGCATTCCGGGACGGCCTAAAAAGGTGATCATGGCGTCGACTACCCAGGTGGCCAGGATAGCGAAGTGAAAATGATCGTTCATCGATTGTTCGTCGTCGTTGAGCTCGACGACCGGCCAGCGCAGATTTCGAAAATTCATCTGATAGTCGCCGCGCAGAAGATGGGGGAAGATGTCGAGAGTCATATCGATGCCCGCGTTTTCATTGAAGACGGCGTCCGGCGACACTTCGGCGCACCCAAAATGGGTTATCTGCTGTCGGGTTTCATCGTCGTCGCCGAAATATAGCGGCTGCCGAAGGGCGAGGCGCAGCACGCCCGGGTCGATATCGCCGTCGGGCAGGTCGAGCTCCACGGTCTCGTTGGCGGCGTCGACATCACTGACGGAGCGGTAGCCGTTGGGCGGATTGGCGGCGGCGACGCCGGCTTCCCAGCCGGAGCAGTCCTCGTCGCCATCGGCGCCCTCGATGAAGGTGAAAAATAGCGAGATATCGTCGACGCCGTCGAAGTCGGCGAGTCCATCGACGGTGACGTCCACGGCCGACGACGACAGACATTGGCGCGTCCCGTCGGGCAAACAATAGCGCTCGGTGTCGGCGCCACAGGTGCTGTGCTCCGGTTGTTCGGTGCAGCCGCCGCAGTCATTGACCGGCCCCGGTTCGCTACAGATTGCCTGGTCGCCGTCGCAGTCGTAGACCCCGGCGCCACATAATCCGCATTCACTTCCGGCGATGACGGGACCGGTGACGGGATCGTTGCAGACCTCGGGGCAGCGGCATTCACCCCAGGTTTCGTTCTCGCAGATCTGTTCGCCCTCGATGTCTTCGTCCGGGAGGTCGTCGCAGTCACAGGAGCGCTCGTCGCCGTCGGAGCACTCCGCAGGTTGGACGTCGGCGTCTTCGGGGGGCGCCGCGTCGGCATCGATCGGCGCCACATCGGGCACGTCGGCATCGCCGACGCCCACATCGTCACTGCCCACATCGTCGACGCCCACATCATCACTTCCGACATCGTCGTCGTCGGGTGGGTCGCCGAGCGCATTTATGACGCCACAGCCCGATGAGCAGAGGGCGAAGATGAGCAATAGTGTGAGAAATAAAGCTCGGATTGGCATCGAAGGTCTCATTTCGTCTGGATCATGATATTTCCACAGGGAGCTTGCGCGATTCTGCGGGCATTTTGGCGCAACGGTGCGCGGGTTGCAATTGGTTTGGGGATCGGACTCTTCATGTGGCCTCGGGGTACGATGACCCTCCTCCCCTCGCGAGGGGAGGTGCCGCGCAGCGGCGGTGGGGTTGCTCGGAAAACCCCACAGGCTCGCGTTGCTCGCCAGCTCCCCTGGGAGGGGAGCGGCCTCTTCATGGGGCCCCGGGGTACGATGAGCGTCCTCCCCTGCCAGGGGAGGTGCCGCGCAGCGGCGGTGGGGTAGATTCGGAAAACCCCGATTCTCCAAAAAAACTCCGCAAAATCACGCCAAAAACTCCGATAATAGCACTGAGGCCTGGTCAACTACTGCCCGTGGAGAAATCTATGGCACACCGAAATCAGCATCGACGGCTGCGCACGTACGCCCGTGAGATGCGCAAGAATCCGACGGCCGCCGAAGCGAATCTGTGGTCCCGCTTGCGTGAAAAGAGATTGATGGGGCGAAGATTTCGGCGTCAGCACGTATTGGTGCCGTTCATCGTTGACTTTTATTGTCATGCCGAGAAAATCGTCGTCGAAGTAGACGGCAAGACGCATCAACACCGACGGCAGGAGGCACTGGATCGACGTCGGACGGCGTATCTCTGTGAGGAGTATGGCGTTGAATTGTTGCGGTTTCCCGACCTATTGGTGCTCAATGACGTGGAGTTTGTGCTTCGGCGGATTTGGGAGTCGTTTTCGTGAGAGTGTGGTTTGCGAGAGTACCCCACCGCCGCTGCGCGGCCCCTCCCCTCGCGAGGGGAGGGGGTCATCGAACCAGAGTAGCCACATGACGAGTCCGCTCCCCTTTCAGGGGAGCTGGCGAGAGAGCGCAGCGAACGAGCCTGTGGGGTTTTTCCGAACTACCCCATCGCCGCTACGCGGCCCCTCCCCTCGCGAGGGGAGGGGGGTTCCCGAATTACCCGACTCCCACCTTTGATCAATGCGCCTGCTGACCTTCCGGTCCGTGGGCGTGTCCGTGCTGGATTTCTTCGTCCGTGGCGTCGCGGACGCTGATGATTTCCACGTCGAAATGCAGGGTCTCGCCGGCCAGCGGGTGATTGCTGTCGACCGAGACCTGGTCGCCCTCGATATCGGTGATCCACAGGGGCAGATGCGTTCCGTCTTCGGCTTCTGCGGTAAACGCCATTCCCTCGTAGAGGTCGACGTCTTCCGGAAATTCGGTGCGATCGACCTGCTGGGGGCCGGGGCCCTGGACTTCGCCGTAACCCTCGGAGGGGGCGACTTCCACGTCAAAGGTATCTCCCTCGCCTTTGCCTTCCATTTTCTTTTCGAGTCCCGGAACGATCTGGCCTACTCCGTGAAGGTAGGGAAGCGGCTGAGCGTCTCGCGACGACTCGATGGTCTCTCCCTCGTCGTTTTTGAGGGTATAATGAAAGACCACGACCTTTCCTTCGGATACGACCGAGGTTTCTTCGGACATATTGTCTCCTGATTATGCAGAAATGATGAGAGTTCTAATGCGCGAGGAGTGAATCGACGTCGACGCGCCGTGCTAGTGATGGGTCCTTTTCTTTGACCCGTTTCAGCAAGCTAGTTGCGCGATCCCGATCGTTCAAGCGACGAAGGCAAAACAGACCGAGATCGAGAGCCTGTTGAGCGCTCAGATCTCTGTCGGTCAGACGGTCCACCGCCTCCACGAGCCGCTCGTCGGGACCATCGAGTCGTTCGGCGAGTCGCAACATGCCAAGTTCGGCATCCATATTGTCCGGATCGAGAGCGAGGGCGCTGCGAAAGTGTTGTTCGGCTTCCGAGTAATGAGCGCTTCCGCGCTGGAATGCCTGTTGGCCGAGCAATACGTGATGGATTGCCTGAACGTCGTCGACAGGCTCGTCTATTTCGTCGGCTTCGGCGGGGGCTTCGATTTCTTCCGGTTCTTCGAGCTCTTCGATTTCTTCCGGTTCTTCGGGCTCAGTTTCTTCGATTTCCTCGATCTCTTCCGGATCTTCGACCTCGACGGCCGGCGGGGCCTCCCCGTCGGTATGATGCATGGGCGCCGCCGCTTCTTCTTCCATCTCCTCCAGGGCGGCCAGTTCTTGTTCCGGGTCATCGGGCACGCGCATCTGCAACGCCTCGATCTGCTGCTGAATAAGTTGCGGCTCGGCGCCCTTAAAGCCACTGAATTGGGGATCGAGCTCGAAGATCCGCTCGAATGCCTCCAGGGCCCGGCGGGCCGACGAAATCGAGGTGTCGGCGTCGCGCAGGTGGGTATTTCCGACGATGACCCAGGTGAGCGGGTCGTCGGGCTGCTCGTCGATCAGGGCCGATGTGACCTCGGCAAGGGCCGGTTCGTTTCCGATCTGCAGATAGGTCCAGGCCAGGGCCGGGGCGGCCACCGAGTCGGTGCCGCGCCGCTCGTAGTGGGCCCGATACAGGTCGACCAGGTCGAGATACTGGCCGCTGAGCATAAAGCTCTGCTCGATGGGCGCCAGGACGTCGTTGACGTCGGATCGCTCCAGAAGTGTGGTCGATTGCTCGGTGAAGCCCTGTACGACTTCGTCGTAATTGGAAGCGTCCTGCGGCGACGAGACGGGCTCGCGATCCTCGACGGTCCGGGGAGTGACCTCGCCGGCGTTCCAAGGGTTAAAGTACAAAACGTCGTCGCCGTCTGCTAAGACACCGTCGCCACAGCCGAGTAGCGCGGCGGCGATCACCGCCGGAAGCCACCATTTTTTGGTTGTGCCTTTCACGAAACGACCTCTTTTGATCTCGGACGCAAAATATGTCCACTCGCACCGACGTCTATATCGGCCTGGGGGCCAACCTCGGCAGGCGCCGGGCGGCGATCGGCAGTGCTCTCGACGCCATCGACGCCCTGGATTCCACGGACGTCGTCGCCGTCAGCGACTTGTACGAAACGTCGGCCCGTTTTGTCGAGGACCAACCGGACTTCATCAACGCCTGTGCCCACCTCAAAACTTCCCTGGGGCCGCGAACTTTGTTGGAGAGACTTCTGGCCATCGAGCGCGATATGGGGCGAGTGCGCAAAGAGCGCCACGGCCCGCGGGTCATCGATCTCGATATCTTATTATACGGCCAGGAGATCATCGACGAGGAGGGGCTCACCGTGCCCCATCCCGGGATATGTGAGCGGGAATTCGTGCTGGTGCCGCTGGCGGAGATCGCCGGCGATGTGGTGCATCCGGTGGTGGGGCGGAGTATTTCGAAGCTTCGAGATTGATCGGGACTACCCCACCGCCGCTGCGCAGCGAGACTGAGGGGTTTTTCGAAAAACCTATTACGCCACCCCCAGATGATGCGCCTCTAAGCGCCGGATTTCATCGCGCAGTTCCGCTGCATCCTCGAACCTCAAATCGTCTGCGGCCTCCAACATCTCGTCGCGCAATTTCTCCAGCCGCGCCTCGATGAGATCGGCGCTCTCCGGGATCTCCAGCTCGTCGGAGGACTCCTCGGTTGCCTCCTCGCCCTCTGCGGGCGGGACGTGCTCTTCGAGGCCGGAGATCTTTTTGCGGATCGTCTCCGGGGTGATGCCGTGGTCTTTGTTGTGCTCAAGCTGAATGGTGCGGCGCCGGTTCGTCTCGTCAACCGACTTGCGGATGCTCTTTGTGATCTTGTCGGCGTATAAGATGACCTTGCCGTCGACGTTTCGCGCCGCCCGGCCCATAGTCTGGATCAGGCTTCGGGTGCTGCGCAAAAAGCCCTCTTTGTCGGCGTCCAAAATGGCCACCAGGCTAACTTCGGGGATATCTAAGCCCTCGCGCAACAGGTTGATGCCGACCAAAACGTCAAAGATCCCCTTTCGCAGATCGCGGATGAGGTTCATGCGCTCGATGGTGTCGATATCGCTGTGCAGATAGCGCACGCGGATGCCCAGGTCCTGCAGATAATCGGTGAGATCTTCGGACATTCGCTTGGTGAGTGTCGTCACGAGCACTCGGTGGCCGCGGTCGACGCGCTCTCGGATCTCGCCGTAGACATCGTCGACCTGCTCTAAGGCCGGTCGGATCTCGATTTCGGGGTCGACGAGTCCGGTGGGACGGATGATCTGCTCAACGACGACGCCGTGGCATTTTTCCAATTCGTAGTCGCCCGGGGTTGCCGAGGTGTAGATGACCTGATTGATCTTGTCCTCCCACTCCTCGAATTTTAAGGGGCGGTTGTCCATGGCGCTGGGGAGGCGAAAGCCGTGTTCCACCAGCGTCGTTTTGCGGGAGCGGTCGCCGCGGTACATGCCGCCGATCTGGGGGACCGTGACGTGTGATTCGTCGACGATCATCAGGTAGTCTTTCGGAAAATAATCGAGCAGGCAGGGCGGCGCTTCGCCGGGTTTTCGGCCCGTGAGGTGGCGAGAATAATTCTCGATTCCGTTGCAATAGCCCATGGAGACGATCATCTCGATATCAAAGCGAGTGCGCTGCTCGATGCGCTGAGCCTCGACGAGTTGTCCGCGGGCCACCATCTCCTCGACGACCTCGTCGAGCTCCTCCTGGATTCGCTCAACGGCCGTCTTTTTTCGCTCCGGGAGCACCACGTAGTGGGTGTTGGGATAGACGGCGACCTTCGATAGCCGCTGGATGCGCTTTCCGCGCAGCGGGTCGATCTCGTAGATCGCCTCCACCTCGTCGCCGAAAAACTCGACGCGAATGGCCTGATCTTCTTCGTGGGCGGGAAAGATCTCGATGATATCGCCGCGGACCCGAAAGGTGCCTCGGTGAAAGTCGTAATCGCGCCGGTCGAATTGAATCTCCACCAGTTTTTGGAGTACATCCTCGCGGCGAATGACGTCGCCCTCCTCCAAAAATAGGAGCATATTCATATAGGCTTCGCTCGACCCCAGCCCGTAAATACAGGAGACGGAGGCGACGATGATGACGTCATTTCGCTCAAAAAGTGCCCGCGTGGCGCTGTGACGCATCCGGTCGATGGCGTCGTTGATAGCCGAATCCTTCTCGATGAAGGTATCGGAGGACGGGATATATGCCTCGGGCTGGTAATAATCGTAGTAGGAGACGAAATACTCCACGGCATTGCGCGGAAAGAGCTCCTTAAATTCGTTGTATAACTGGGCGGCCAGGGTCTTATTTGGCGCCATCACCAGCGCCGGTCGGTTAACCTCTTGGATGGTGTTGGCGATGGTAAAAGTCTTGCCCGTACCGGTGGCTCCCAGCAATGTCTGGTGTTTGTCGCCGCGCTCCAATCCCTCGACGAGCTCGCGGATCGCCTGCGGCTGGTCGCCCTTCGGGGTGAAGTCGGTGACGAGTTCGAATTGTTGCACTGTGGTACCTCGGAAAAACTTGAACCGCGAAGAGCGCAGAGAAGACACGGCTTGGAACCGCAAAGGACGCAAAGAAGACACGGCTTGGAACCGCAAAGGACGCAAAGAAGACACAAAGGGTTGGATCGGCGCGGAGTTTCGATGGCGCGTGGCCAGTTCACCACCGGTAGGCACTCATCGATAAGGCTTCGCGGGCATCACGGCTACTGAGTAGATGACTGAAACGGCACGCAGACTCTCCGAGCACAGACTTTCGGTCCTGGCAGCAAGCCCAACCTTTGTGTTTTCTTCGCGCCCTTTGCGGTTCCAAGCAGTTGTGTCTTCTTTGCGTTCTTTGCGGTTCAGAGCCGTGTCTTCTTCGCGTCCTTTGCGGTTAGATTTTGGTTCGCGCCGCCTCGATATGCCGGCTGAGCGTTTTGACCCTGCCGAGCCGTTCGTCGACGCGCTCGATGAGCGCATCTCGGTCCGGGGCGTCTTTGGTCTCCGACTGGACCTGCTCGAGAGCCTCTTCGATCTGGCCGTAGAGGCGGTCGCCGGCGTTTTCGATAAATTCTTTGAGGCGATCGCCGTAATCGTGGATCATGCGCAGCAATTCGCCCTCGATGAGCTCGCTGGCCCGGCGGATCGAGGTGACGCCTTCTTCGCGGGCCCGTTCTTTTATCTTTTCGTCGACCTTGCCCTTTAAAAAGAAGGCCAGCACCGGCGTGGCGAGCGTCAAGACGCCGCCGACCAATGCGTTGGCGAATAACAGAACGGAGACACCCAATGTTCCCAGGGCGAAGACGCTGACGTCGTAGCCGATGGTGTCGACGTCGAGGTCCAGATCGCCGTGTAAGCCCAGTTCTTCGCGAAGCGTACCCACCACCTCGCGAAGCGAGGCGTTGGTGATCTCGATGATCTCCTCGGCGAGCTCCTCGAGGCTGTCGGCGATGTCCTGGCCTTCCTCCTCGAGCCACTCCTTAAAGGAGTCCTGAATCCAGTCGGCGAGATAGCGCTTTACGTCATTGGCGTCGGCCCGCTCTATCTGAACGGGCAGGGCCTCGACAAAATTCTCGGTAAAGACGCGCAGATTATGCCGAGCCGTGGCGGCGATGCCCCCGACTCGCTCGTCGACGCGGTCCAGGTTCTCGGCGATGAGTCGGCGGGACTCCCGCAATTTTTTATGGACGGCGGCGATCCGCTGTTCCAGATCTTCTTTTTCCAGTCGATAGCCCTGTTTTTTGATGGCCAGATTTTGCTCCATCATGGCGGCGATCCGCAGTGCTCCGCCCAGAGCGCTGTCGAGGACGATGCCCTCCTTTTGCTCGCGCACGAATTCGCGCACGTAGCCGCGAAACCCCTGGAAGGTATCGTCGGGCTCTCTGCCCTCCTGTTGGGCGATCAGGGCGTCGCGCCCCGAAAAGGCGAAGAGTTCTACCGGTCCGATCAGCGTTTCCAAACGCTGGCGGGCGTATGCCTCGACCTCTCGGGCTTCCTCGTCGCTTAAGGCATCGGTCTTTCCGAGGACGAATAAAATCCGATCTCGATTCGCCCGCAACAGCCGGTCGCGGATAAAGACGATCTCGCTTTTTTTGAGCACCTGAGTGGCGTCGAGCACATATAAAATCACGTCGGCGCGCGGGACGTAGCCGTAAGTGATCTCCACTTTCTGGCGCGAAATATCGTTGACCCCGGGGGTGTCGACGAGCACCA
>SKQC01000132.1 GCA_007119175.1 Myxococcales bacterium
ATCACCGAGATTCGCGAGGTCGCCGTTGAGTTTGGGCTCGATTTTTTCGAGACCATCTTCGAGATGGTTGACTACAAACAGATGAATGAAATCGCCTCTTACGGCGGTTTTCCGACTCGCTATCCCCACTGGCGCTTCGGCATGGAGTACGAACAATTGTCGAAGGGCTATGAGTACGGCCTGTCCAAAATCTACGAGATGGTGGTCAATAACGACCCGGCTTATGCCTATCTTCTGGAGGGCAATAACCTGGTCGACCAGAAGACGGTGATCGCCCACGTATATGCCCACGTCGATTTTTTTAAAAATAATTATTATTTCTCCAAGACCAACCGGCGAATGGTCGACGAGATGGCCAACCACGGGGCCCGGATTCGCCGCTATGTCGACGATCAGGGAATCGAGAAGGTCGAGGATTTTATCGATACCTGTCTGTCGATCGACAACCTCATCGACTACCACAGCCCGTTTATCGAACGGCGCGGAGAGGAGCTCGATCCGGAGGCCATGCGACGGCGTGAGGTGCCGAAGTTTAAGGCCAAAGAGTATATGGAAGATTTTATCAATCCCGAGGAGTTCATCGAGGAGCAAAAGCGCCGGCTTGCCGAGGAGGCCGAGCAGGCCAAAAACTTTCCGCGCCGCCCCGAGCGCGATGTGATGTTATTTATGCTCGAGCACGCTCCGCTGGAGAAATGGGAGGCCGATATCCTCTCCATTATGCGGGAGGAAGCCTATTATTTCGCCCCCCAGGGTCAGACCAAGATAATGAATGAAGGTTGGGCCTGTGTCGCACCGGACACGCCGGTCTTCTCATCTGAGGGGCTGGTTTCGATGAAAGAGGTGGTCGAGGCCGGCGAAATTGCTGTGTCTGACGGAGAAGAGACGCGCCAGGTCTATGGTCGAAATATTATCGCCGATCATCGGACCGTGACCGTCTCCACGAGACGCGGACAGCGACTGACGGGCTCCAATAACCACCGCGTGCTGCTCGCCGATGGCGAGACCTGGCGTCGATTAGACGAGCTCGAGATCGGCGACGAAATCAAGATCGCCGGCGGCGCCGACCTGTGGCCGCAGGGCGAAGTCTCGGTTCAGTTCGAGCCGAAGACCCGGGTCGGCCTGCAGGATGTCGCTTCCGAGGCCGGTGTGTCGCTGAGTACCGTACTTCGCCATCGCGCCGGGGCCAACGCCCGGCAGTCCGCCGCCATTGGCGCCGCCCTACACCAATACGACTCCGCGCAAAATCAGTCTCTGCCACAATCGATCAACAAACGAAGTGAGGTGGCGATCCCGGCGACGGTCGACGGCGAGCTCGGAGCATTTCTGGGATTACTTGTTGGCGACGGGCATATCAGTCGGGCCAAACGTCACTTCGGGTTTACCAGCGGCGATAAGCCCCAGGTGAAGCGCTTCGCCGGACTCGTTCAGGAGCTCTTTGATGTGCGACCGCTGGTAAAGAAAGACGGTAATCGCTGGCGCGTGCTCGGTTATGCGGAGAATGTATCTGATTTTCTCGAAGAGGGACTAGGGCTTTTGTCCGGCCCCTGTGCGGCCGAAAAGGAAGTACCCCGGGCCATTTTGCGCTCACCGAAGCATGTGGTCGCCGCCTTTTTGCGGGGACTTTTCGACGCCGACGGTCATGCTGGAAAGCAAGGTGTCGTCTTGAGTACGGCCAGTGAGAAATTGGGTCGGCAGGTCCAACTTTTATTGCTCAATTTCGGTATATTGAGCCGGCGCCGTGAGCAAAGCGACGGTTGCTGGCACGTACACGTGACCGGAAAGTCCACCCAGAAATTCCGCGACGAGATTGGCTTTGAACTCGATCGCAAACACCGGGCTCTCGACCGTTATGTCGAGGACCGACACTGGTTTAAAGAGGAGTCCTGGACCGACGAGGTCGTCGAACTCGAGGAGGGCCGAGAAGATGTCTACGATATTTCGGTTCGCACAACACATAGGTATGCGGCGGCGGGATTCGTAAACCACAATTCATACTGGCACTCCAAAATCTTGACGACCCGCATACTCGACGACTCGGAGATCATCGATTTTGCCGATATCAACAGCCGCGTGATGTCCTCGTCAAAAGGTCAACTCAATCCCTACAAATTGGGAGTGGCCCTATTTCGAAATATCGAGGAGCGGTGGAATAAGGGTAAATTCGGCAAGGAATGGGACGAAGTCGACGATCTGGAGCGACGCGATTCCTGGGACAAGGCACTGGGGCTTGGACAGGAACAGATCTTTCGAGTTCGAAAGCTGTATAACGACGTCACCTTCATCGACGAATTTCTCACCGAGGAATTCGCCGCCGACAGCAAGCTCTTTACCTACGGATATAACCGAAAGAGCGGGCACTGGGAGATTGAGAGCCGTGAATTTCAGGAGATTAAGCAAAAGTTGTTAAAATCGCTGACCAATTTCGGCCAGCCCTTTATCTACGTGCGGGATGCCAATTTCCGAAACCGCACCGAGCTATTGCTCCATCACAAATACGACGGCACCGAGCTTCGCGTCGACTACGCCCGCGAGGTCATCAAGGCCCTGTATCGAATCTGGAAGCGGCCCGTAAACCTGGAGACCGTGCGCGACGACAATGGAATTTTAATCTCCTTTGACGGCGATGATCACGAGGAGAAGGCCTGGGATTACGAAAAGGTCAATACCTGAGCGATATTTTTGGTGGACCGATATACCGGAGGCCCACCCCTCCGTGCGGCGCTCTCTCGATTTCGCTACCATGGACAAGATGAATCAATTCGACCTCGGGGGCGTCGAAGTTGGTGCGAGGCAATTACGGATGCATGGGCCGGATTCAGTTCGGTCACAACAGGAGTCGACGATGCGCCAGGCGAGATGGGCAATGGCCTTAGGGGTCGCAGCAGCGATATTGGCGTTTGCGCTGCCGGCGTTTTCCCAGGAGCGTGACTCCGATGGCACGCGCATGCAGGCTCGACAGGTCGAGCTGGACTCCACGCACAGCGATCGCCTCGACCCTCCCGATGAGCAGGCCGACTGGCGCATGATTCGCCTCGATGAAGAAAGCGAAATTAAGCTCGAGCTAAACGTGCGGCCGTCGAATGTGTCAGCCGATCTGACACTGACGAATGCCACGGGCGAGGAATTACAGGTGGAGACGACCAGTGGGAGTAACGCCACCATCGAGCGGACTCTGCTGGCCGGAATTTATTATATCGCCGTCAAATCGGACGACTCATTACGCTACGAGCTCTCGATCAGGTAGCGGTGTCGCGCAGTAAAATACAGGGGTGATAAGAAAAGGCTGGTTGACGGCCAGTCTGCTGTGGCTTTGTTTGGACGGCCCCGGATAGGTTACGGTAAATCGCCGGTTAACCCGGATTAAATGATATTTACTACTGGATGAGGAATGGTCATGAGCGATTATCTCGAGGAGTTGAGCAAGGAGGAACGCCGGTTGTTGGAGAAGCATCACTTCGACCGTGAGACCTTCGAGGGACTCAGGCGCCGTTTTCGCACCGGGAAGTGGACGGTCGACGACAATCGCATCACTGGTGACGTTGAACTTCCCAATGAAGGCGACGTTCGGCGACTTCCCGAGCCAGACAGTGACGAGTCGCGTCGACTACGGGAACTCGGCAGCTCAGCCCTGGAGCGCGGCGAGGTCGGCGCTCTGGTGCTCAACGGCGGGATGGCGACCCGATTCGGCGGCGTCGTCAAGGGATGCGTCGACGTGTTCGATGAGCGCTCCTTTCTGGGCATTAAATTGGCCGACGCCGCCCGCTGGAACGCCCCGATGCTCCTGATGAATAGCTTTGCCACCGATGAGAAGACGATGCGTCATCTGGAGAGCCGCGACCACTACGGGTTTTCCCCCGAAAAGCTGCTGACATTTACCCAGAATATCAGCCTTCGACTAAGTCCGTCGGGTGATATTTTTCGCACCGAAAATGGAGACACTCTCTACGCGCCAGGTCATGGCGATGTGGCGGAGGCGACGCGCCGAGGAGCGCTTGAGCGCTTTCGCGACGGCGGCGGAAAATACCTTCTTATGTCCAATGTGGACAATGTCCTGGCGAGCCTCGATCCAGTGGTGGTCGGCTATCATGTAGATGCCGTCGAGTCGTCGGGCGTCGAGATGACCATCGAGGCCGTCGACAACGAGGGCAGCACCACCGGCGGAATGCCGGCGCGAGTCGACCAGAAACTCCAGGTCGTCGAGGCATTTCGCTTTCCCACAGATTTCGATGTCTCATCGATCCCGGTCTACAATACCAACACATTTATGTTCAACGCCGACGCTTTAGAGCGCGATTTTGACCTGACGTGGTTTGTCGTCGAAAAGAGTGTGAACGACGAAAAAGCGATTCAATTTGAGCGCCTCGCAGGCGAGATCTCGGCATTTTTAAAGACCCAATTTCTGCAGGTTCCCCGCCGTGGTCGACAGTCCCGGTTTTTGCCCATCAAGAGGCGCGAGGATCTGGCGAATAACCGGGGTTTTCTAAAAGACGCCGTCGACTGGGTATAACCCCCGTTCGTTTTGCTATGCCAGCTTTTTCGGAACAATAACCCTCAATTCTGCGAGTAAGCGTTCAGCCCCCCGGGGCCCGCGGCCAGCCTGGCCGCATTTCGGGCCGTCAGCCCGCCCCTTTCAGGGCGCTTTGGCGCATGACTTCATCACCCCACTGAGCGCTTACTTTTGCGAATCATATCGATCGCCGCTAGCCTTGCCGGCGTCGACTAATTCGCGAGATTTATCAGTGAGGAGTTTCGATGTTTTCAGCAAGGCGTGTCGGGGTGCTTGGAGTCATCGCCGCCCTTGCCCTTGTGGCGGGGTGTGGCGATGAGGAAGGTGCGCAGGAAAACCAGGAGAATCAAGAACAAGTCTGGGAGGGAGACGAGATTGAGCCCCGCGGTGTGGCTGCACTTGGCGGCGAGGGTTTTAATCTGGTGCGTTTTTCGCCGGCTCCCTGGGCTGAGGATCATTTTGTGGAGGCGAGCTCCTCCGAGGATTTCGAGGACATCGTCGAGCTCGATCTCGACGGAGCCGGCCATGTCCGGCATCTGGACCTCGATGTCGGTGAAGAGTGGTTTTATCGCGTCGTGGCTGAGTCCGACGAGGGCTCCCAGGTTAGATCTTCGGTCGTCTCCGCCATGCCCCTGCACAATGATCTCATATCGCTGCACGTCGAGATGGACCCCGACGATCTGCAGACACTCTACGAGCGCGATCCTCACAGCCGCGACCGGCTCGATGCCGAGTTGCGCATCGGCGCCGCCGACGGGCCGGAGGTCGAGGTGCGCGGACTTCGTTTTCGCGGAGCTACGACCCGTGAATACGATAAAAAAGGGTTTAATATTCGCCTCGATGATCGCCCCGAGATCGACGAATATCCGAATTTCAACTTCCGCTCCAACGATCGCCGCACGGGAAACCGGGTTGCCATAAACGCGTTGTGGACGGATCCGTCGGCGATGCGCGAGGCCCTCAACTTCGCGATGTACGAGGAGTTGGAGCTGATCGCGCCCACCTATTATTTTACGGAATTATATCTCAACGGAGTCTTCGAGGGGTTATATATCGGTCTCGAAAGGGTCGACCGGGAAGCGATTCGCCGCTGGGGTCTAAATCGCAGCCGTGGGGAATTTACCATGGTCCGCGACGAGTCGAAGTCCTATCGGCATCTCGACGAGATCTCGCGCCGTTCGATCTTCGGCGCTGATATCGACGCCGTCGTCAATAGCGATGACGAGGCAATCGAGCTTTTCAAAGAGATCTTTCGCTATCGCGGCGAGACAGACGATCAAAATTGGGAGGGAGTCCTCGAATTGGTCCGCTGGGTCAATGATACGCCGGCCGGCTCGACCTTCGAGGAGGAATTCTCGGAGCGATTTTATGTCGACGCGTTCACCGACTTTCTGGCGATTCACGTTCTGACTCACGATCGCGACGTGCTCGATGTCGACTACTGGTTATACCGCGACGACGCCGACGAAGACGCAAAATGGAAGCTAATTCCCTGGGATAAGAACCTGACTTTCGGGCATCATTATTTTTCGGGTTTTCAGGGGGTAAACGATTTTTTCGACTACGACCGAGACTTCGTCAATCCCCTGCATAACGATCTGGTGGAGAAATTTTTGGCCACCGATGCGTTGCGCCAGGGATTCGAGGAGCGGCTTCTGGAGCTGGCCACAGAGGTATTCGACGACGCCTGGTACGAAGCGCAGATGGCGGAGATCTCCGACGAGATCGCCCCGGCGATGGCTCGGATGCCCGATGAGGATTCCTATGAGATTCATCCCGGTCAGCATCATGGCAAATCAGGGTGGTGGAAAGAACATAAGCAGACTCTCCTCGATTTTGTCCGACTTCGCCGCGCCTACGTCTTCGCCCAGATCGACGAGGAGGACGATGCCGTCACCAGGAGGCATCGATTCGTGGACGACGACGGTTGGGTAATCGCCGAATTCGAGCCCGATGGCGATGATGAATTCGAGATGTCCGTCGAGATCAATGAGCTCGACGACGAGGACTGGCGAGGCATTGACCGTGAGTGGACCATCGAGGTCGACGAACACGTCACCGGTGAGTTGACCCTATATTGGCGTCACAGCCCCTGGGAGAGCTGGTACGAAGAGCTCGTCAACCCCGGTCGTCAGTGGTATTTGAACGCCTATTATTTCGACCAGGAAGAATGGAAGTCCGCCGACTCCGAAATATTGCCATTCTCCAACAAGCTCACAGTGCCTGCCGAGATTTATGGAGTCCATCAGGCCCGCGTCGGGTACTAAAAAAGGTTATCTGCGGGAAAGTCAGTGGCAGCACATCTGGTGGCCAGTTGACGCTCGCTCTTCGCATACCACCAGATAATATCTGTAATTTCTTGTAAGCGTTCAGCCCCCGGGGCCCGCGGCCAGCCTGGCCGCCTTTCGGGCTGCTAGCCCGAACCTAAAGGGGCGTATTGGCGCATGACTTCGTCACCCAATTGAACGCTTCCAATTTCTTTGTGCTTCTTTGCGCTCTTTGCGGTTCCACGCAGTGTCTTTTCTACAATAAACTCATGGGATCGACATCGACGATGACCCGCACATTGCGCCGGCCTCCTTTGCCGCCCACATCGAAATGGCCGGCGCCGTCGAGCATCTTTGCCGTAAAGCTGCGCAACAGCTTTCGATCGCGGGCTTTGAGCAATAATTGCCAGCGGCTGCGGTTTTTGATCCTGGCGATGGGCGCCATGGCCGGGCCGAGCATGGTGACCGATTGGCCGAATTTTTCGATGTGGCGAAACAGGCGTCGGGCGGCCGTGGCGTAGCGCCGCGCGGTCTGGATTGTGGCGCCCTCGCTGGCGCCCTCGAATTTGATGGCCACCAGATGCGCAAAGGGCGGGTAGGTCGGCGCCTTTCGGCTCTCCAATTCGCGGTTTGCGAAGGTTTCATAATCGTGCTCGCGCGCCGTGAGGAGGCTATAATGGTCGGGCAGATAGGTCTGCACGAAGACTTTACCCGGCGTATCGGCCCGTCCGGCCCGTCCCGCCACCTGAGTCAGAAGCTGAAACGTTCGCTCGGCAGCCCGAAAATCGGGGAAATTAAGACTCATATCGGCCAGAACCACACCGACCAATGTCACGTGGGGAAAGTCATGGCCCTTGGTGACCATCTGGGTTCCCACGAGGAGATCGATCTCGCGATTTCGAAATCGGCGAAGCAGTCGGCGAAGTCCCCGACCCTTGGAGGTGTCCCGGTCGAGTCGGGCCACCCTGGCCCGGGGAAAGAGCTCCTGGAGATGGGTCTCCAATTTTTCGGTGCCCGTTCCCTTTCGGCCGATGCCGTCGTGCTCGCATTCCGGGCAGGACTCGGGCATGCGAAGTGAAAAGTCGCAGTGGTGACAGCGCAGCGCCTCCATTCGCCGGTGGTAGGTCAGTGAGACGTCGCAATTCGGGCATTGGAAGAGATGGCCACAGGCCTCGCATAAGACGCAGGGCGAATAGCCGCGGCGGTTCAAAAATAAGATGGCCTGTTTGTCGGCGTGGAGTGTCTCGTCGATGGCGCCCAATAATCTTCGCGACAATACGGTGGAGCGGTCCGAGGTGGTGTCTTCGGCACTACGCATATCGACGATTTCGACCTTCGGCAGTGGCCGATCGGCGACGCGCTCCGGCATCGGCAGATAGGTAAGCCGCTCGTCGCGGGCGTTGTGAAAGGACTCCAGAACGGGCGTCGCGCTGCCGAGGACGACCTGGGCATTTTCCAATTTGGCGCGAACCAATGCCATATCCCGGGCGTTGTAGCGCGGTCCTCGTTCCTGCTTAAAACTCGTATCGTGCTCTTCGTCGACGACGATGATGCCCAGGTCGGTGACGGGCGCAAATATTGCCGAGCGGGCGCCGATTACGATATCGACTTCGTTTCGCTTGATGCGCCGCCATTGGTCGAATTTTTCGGCCGACGATAACCCGGAGTGGAGTACGGCGATACGGTCGCCGAAATGGCCGCGGAAGACGGCCACAAATTGCGGTG
This sequence comes from Myxococcales bacterium, assembly GCA_007119175.1. Lineage (GTDB taxonomy): Bacteria > Myxococcota_A > Bradymonadia > Bradymonadales > Bradymonadaceae > SLJM01. Next base: position 8,500 of record SKQC01000132.1, read on the forward strand.
TCAGCGCGATCTCCGGCAGCAGCACCAGGGCGCGGCGGCCATCGTCGATCGTTCGGCGAATGGCCTGAACATATACCTCGGTTTTGCCGCTTCCCGTGACGCCGTGAAGGACGAATCCCTCGAATCGGCCCGCCTTGCGAGCCTCGCCGATGGCTTTCACAGCGCGCTTCTGCTCCGGGGTCAACTCGAAGTCGATGGGCTCGGTGATCGTCGCCTCGGCAAAGGGATCGCGGTAGATCTCTTCTTCGTGAGAGGCGACGAATCCCCGCTTTTCCAGTGCTCGCAGGCTGGAGTAAGCACTGGAGACCAGATCGCGCATCTCTCGTCGGGGCGCAGGTTCCTCTCGGCCGGCGAGATGATCGATTAATACCTGCTGGTTTTTTCCGACTCGCTCGCCTTCCTCGGGGCGGCGAAGTAGACGATAAAAGCGCTCCGTTTTCGGTTTGACGCTCTTTTTTTCGCGGTAAATCACCTCGACAAAGCCCGCCTGCTCCAGCTCTGCGAGCCTGGCATAGGTCAGATCTGAGAAGGCCTCTCGCAGCGCTTTGACGGGCTTTTCTTTATCGCAGGACAGCTCGTCGAGCACCGGGCGTAGCTCTTCTGGCAGTGTTTCCGGCGGTGGGGCGTCGTCGACCAGCCGGTAATGCTTCATGCCCTCTACGCGCACCGCCGACGGAATCGCCAGACGCACGACCTCGCCGATGGGCGAGTAGTAGTAGTCGGCGACGAAATTCAAAAATCGCACGTCCGTCTTCGACAGCAGCGGCTCGGGCTCAAGAATATCAACGATATCCTTTAGTTTCTTCTCCAACGACGGGTCTTCGAGCTCGCTTGTAAGCCCCGTCAAAAGCCCCACTTTGGAGCGATTTCGAAAGGGAACCTGTACCAGATGACCGACCTCGAGCTTGTCGGCCAGACGCTTTGGTATGCGATAGCTGAGCGACGTAAATAGAGGAACGTCGAGGGCGACCTGGGCAAATTGTGGTGGGCTCGAGGTGGTCATCGCGAGGCATCTCCCAGCAGAAGGCGCCGCGCGTCGCGGCGGGCGGTTTTTAGCCACTGTCCATCGCGCAGAATATCTCCGAATCGAAATTCCGGAAGTCCGGCCTGTTTGATGCCCAGAAATTCACCGGGGCCGCGGATGCGCAGGTCCGTTTCAGCGAGGTCGAATCCGTCGTCCGTAGCGGCCATGGCGCGCAGCCTCTGGCGGGCGTCGTCGGTCAATCCATAGCCGGTGAGCAGGACGCACATCGATTCGGTGCTCGAGCGCCCGACGCGGCCCCGCAATTGGTGGAGCTGACTTAAGCCGAATAGCTCGGCATCTTCGACGATCATCACCGTCGCGTTCGGCACGTCGACGCCGACTTCGATGACCGTCGTCGAACATAGAACGTCGATTTCACCGGCGGCGAATCGCTTCATGACCGCTGATTTTGCCTCGCCCGGCATCTGTCCGTGCAATACACCGACCCGCAGGCCGCGCAGTGCGCCATTGGCCAACTCGGCAGCGCCGTCGACCACATTTCGGCGATCTGCCACCGCCTCACTGGCCTCGACCAGCGGATAGACCACATAGGCCTGTTCTCCCGTCGATTCCAGGCGGTCGGCGATATAGGCGTAGAGCTTTCGAGACGCCGCGCGGCGCCGCAGAACGGTGCGAATCGGCTTTCTGCCGGGCGGTTTTTCGCGGATCACCGTCAGATCCCGGTCCCCGAAGACGGCGTGGGCCAATGAGCGTGGAATTGGCGTCGCCGTCATCGATAATAGATGCGGATCTTTTCCCAGCGCCAGAAGTGACTGGCGCTGATCGACGCCGAATTTATGCTCCTCATCGACGATAATAAGCCCCAGGTCGGCGAATTCGACGCCCTCCTGAAATAGAGCGTGGGTGCCCACCACCAGGGAGACTTTTCCGCTGCGGAGGGCCTCCAGAGCTTCTTGTCGCTCCGCCGTGGTCTGCGAGCCGCTCAGTCGCGTGACTGGAGTATTTAGATCCGAAAAATATTGCTGCACACGTCGAAGATGCTGGGCGGCCAGAATCTCGGTGGGCGCCATCATGGCCACCTGAACGCCGTTGGCTACGGCGATGGCCGCCGCCATCATGGCCACTACCGTTTTGCCGCTTCCCACGTCGCCCTGCAGTAGCCGCCGCATTGGCACTTGAGAGCCCAACTCCTCGGCAATGGTGGCGATGGCCGCCTTTTGATCGCCGGTCAGTGAGAAGGGGAGATTTCGCACCAACTCACGTCCCATCTCGCGCTCTTTACATTGTGGCGCGCAGGCGGCCCGTCGCTCCGTAATATAGCGCTGAGTCAGCGCCTGTTGGAGGTCGAAAAACTCCTGATAGATAAGCCGCTGTCGGGCTATCGTGAGACGCTTTTTTAGCTCTTTGAGGTCGCCGACATCGTCGAGGACATGAATCGTTGCCAGCGCCTCATTGATGGTCGGCAATTCGTGGTCTGCAAGAAGCGACGCCGGCACCCCCTCGACGAGCTCGGAGGCCAGTCGCTCAAAGGCCTGCTCTACGGCACTGGCGATGATGGAATCTCCGACCTTGTCGATGCCCCCGTAGACCGGCTCCAATGCCATTTGTGGTCGCAGATCGGGCCTCTGGTCGACAATCTTTGTATTCGGATGGGAGAGGGTGGGCACCGCCCGGTCGTAATCAACTGTGCCCTTAAAAAGTATGATCGATTCCGATGTAAAACGCCGGTCGAAGCCGCGAAAGGGCAGGTTGAACCACAAGAGTTTGAATGTTGCGCCGTCGACATCGACGCGAAGCTCGAAGGGACGGCGTCCCCTTTTTGGCATCACCTCGGTGACGCGTCCGGCGGTCTGGACCCAGTCGGCACGGTCTGCCACCACCTTCGGGCCCGGTACATGTCGGTAGGCGAGGCGATATTTTCGCGGCACATATAGCAGCAGGTCGAGCTGATCTGTGATCCCCCTGTCGTGGAGTCGCCTGGCGGTCTTTGGGCCAATGCCGCGAAGTTTTTTTAGACCCGTGGGCTGCTCCGTTTTCAGGCGCAGATTCAGGCGGCCCGGGATGGAATCGGCGTCGCTCATGGCGCAATATTCCGGGGGGTATGGTGGGCTTTAGTCGTCGACAACCGGCGCCGGCGGCATAGGGCCCGGCTCCTTGTCGGGGAGGCGAGCGTCGCTGGGTCGGATATAATTGGGCTCCAGGCTGATGCGATCGGCCGTGCCCGCCTCGCTGGCCACCTGGCGGGCCAGGTTGGCCACGGCCACCGCCGACGGCGATGCCAGATCGCCGGGGAGCGTGCGAAGCTGTGGCGCCTCCCAGTTGCGAAGCACGCCGTATTTTGTGAGCCCGTCGCCCAACTGAAGCAGCGGACCCGAAACTCCGCGCGTGACCTCGTCGATCCAATCCTTCGGCGCAGCAGCACAGTCCTCCAACACCTCGACAAGTGCGTTGTCTTCCCAGCGATATGCCCCGGCGTATACCTCGCGACGGCGGGCGTCGATGGCGGCCAATACGGTGGCCTCCGAACATGCCCGTGCCGGCCCATAGGCCAGGGCGGCCAGACTCGATACCCCGACAATCGGCCGATCAACGGCGCGCGACAGCCCCTTCGCCGTGGCCAGTCCCACTCGAAGGCCCGTAAAACTGCCCGGCCCAAGACCGACTGCAAAAAGGTCGATTTCTTCGAGCTCTATAGCGCTGCTATCGAGGACCTGATCGACGTTGCACAACAACGAGCTTCCGTGGTTATAGGCCACGCGCTGAACTCGGTGTTCGCATAGCGTCTCACCGTCGACCAATGCCACGGCTTGCACGGGCGTGGCCGTCTCGATGGCGAGGATTCGCCGGTAGGTTTTGGCGTTGGATTCGATCATGGCAGGGCAATCTATGGCAAGCGCCGCGGATAGTCCAATCGCGCGATTAATGGGGCGATCTAGACTATTTTGTCATTATGTCATAATTGTGTCATTTTTGTCATTTGAGAAAGAGGTTTTATGAAAAACCCCACCGCCGCTTCGCGGCACCTCCCCTGGGAGGGGAGGAGGCCCATTGAACCTCATGAAGAGTCCGCTCCCCTTTTAGGGGAGCTGGCGAGCGAAGCGAGGCTGTGGGGTAGAGCGAAAACCGCGAAGATCGGGAGCCTGCGAGCTACCCCACCGCCCTCGCTGGTATCAGCGGAGCTATTCCGTCTCGAAAATCTCGACGACGCGATACCAATTGCGCTCGATATCGTTTTTAAAGGCGAAGATCATCAACAGGATAATCAGCACCAGTCCCACATAGGCGGCGATCTGACGGGTCCGATAACTCAATGGACCGCGTTTGATGGCTTCCAGGAAAAATAGCACCAGCCGACCACCGTCGAGGACGGGAATCGGCAACAGGTTGATGATCGCCAGGTTGATACTGATCAGAGCCAGCATGCGTAGAAAGGGCTCGATGCCGGCGTGTCCGGCCTCCGCGGCGAGCTCGCCGATCATGATCGGACCGCCGATACTCTCCGTCGAGATGCGCCCCTGGGCCAGGCGGACCAGGCCGACCATCATCATTTTGGTAAAATCCCAGGTCTGTTCCACGCCGGTGCGGGCGCTGTGGCCGAAGCGCTGAACGATGGGATGGTGGATTTCGTCTGGTAAGACGCCGTCTCGAAAATTCTCCCAGCCGTGAGCGACGCGATAATGGGTCTGGTTTGTGTCGTCCTCATAGGTGACGACGTCCGGGGCGTAATCCAGGGTCAGAGACTGGTCGCCGCGCTGGATTTCGAGGGTGAATACGGGCTCGATCTCATAGTCGTCGCCGGCTTCGTCGCGGGCGACGATCTTCTCATTGACCGTATTCTGGATTCGCTCCCGAAAGAGATTCCAATTCTCAAAGCCATCGCCGTCGACGGCGGTGATCTTATCGCCTGTTTTCAGGCCGGCTCGGTCGGCGGCGCCCCCTTCGGTGATGCCCGCCAGGTACATCTGAGCCTCTTCGATGCCCAGCGTATATTCACCGTCGACCTTTTGCGGGGTGAGCGTCACCGTGCGCGCATCCTGATGGTACATCGTTCCGTAGTCGACGGGGATCTGTGAGCGGGACAAGACGACGAATTCCATCGCCTCGCCACCGCTCTGGCGGATCGTTGCTTTGACCTCGTCGAAGCGTTCCACGGACTGGCCATCGATGCTAACGATGCGATCGAAAAAGCGCAGTCCGCCGCGGGCGGCCGGGCCGCTTCGATCCGATAGGGCCACCGTCGAGCCGTAGGTGGCGAGGCTGATGCCGATGCGTCCGCCGGTATCGCGAAAAAGCCCCAGAAAATCGGTGGTCGAATAGTGTTCGGGGACCAGGCGAACCGTATGCGTTTCGCCGTCCCGGTCGTACGTCAGCTCCACTTCTTGATCGTACGCACCGTGGATCGTGCGCTGCGCCTGATACCAATAGTTTATGCTCTTGCCGTCGATGGCCACGATCTCATCGCCGGGCAATAGTCCCGCGTCGTGGGCCGGAGAGCCGGCATGGACCTGGCCGATCATCGGTGGCGGGGTCGTGGTCTGGACCAATCCGAAGGCAAAATAAATCACCACCGGCAAGATAAGATTGGCCGCCGGCCCGGCGAGCACAATCAGCGAACGCTGCCAGATGGGCTTTGCCATCAAGCTCTTTTCGCGCTCCTCTTCGGGCAGCTCCTCCGTGGACTCCAGATCGGCGCCCTGCATCAGTACATAGCCGCCCAGAGGCAGGATGCAGATGCAATATTCGGTCTCGTCGCCCTGGTAGGTGAAGAGCGCCGGCCCGAAGCCGATAGAAAAGCGAATGACCTTGACGTCGAAGAATTTGGCCACTGCGAAGTGGCCGAATTCGTGGACGAAGATCAATACGCCGATCAGGATGAGGAAATAAACGAAACTCATATTGAGCCGTGGGAAAGTCCCGGAGGATTGATACGCCCCGGATCAAACGCCGTAGAGGTAGAAATAATAAACCCACGGCGCTGCGAAAAACAACGCGTCGATGCGATCGAGAATTCCACCGTGGCCGTAGATGATGGTGCCGCTGTCTTTGACGTCGTGGGCCCGCTTCAAAAGGCTTTCCGCCAGATCGCCGGTCTGTCAGAGAAAATTAGCCGGGATAGCCAAGATCAGAATCTGGGCCACCGACAATGTCGTCCAGGTCTCGGGAAACCATATCGTAAACAGGGCGTCGAACCCGAAAGTAAAGGCGACCGTGCCGATTACCCCACCAATTGATCCCTGGATAGATTTATTGGGGCTCACCGAGGGATAAAGCTTATGTTTGCCGAAGAAATTACCGGCAAAATAGGCCCCCGTATCGGAGGACCACACAAGGGTCAGGGACAATAAAATCCACATCCATCCCGCTTCGCCGCCGTCGCGCCCCAATAAGCCGACAAAGCTCAGCAATACGCCGCCGTATAGAATGGCGCCCAGTGTAGCGCCGATATGAAATGTCACCTTCGACTGGTCGCTGAAGAAAAAGAGGTAGAATAAAAAGGTCGACACCGTCGCCCCGGCCAGTGCCGGTAGGACCAGGTCCGGGCTCGTATAGGGGTCGAGATAAATGGCACACATTACCGCCAGGCCGACAACGATGGCGAAGATGCGTCCCGCCGGGTGGTCTTTGGCAAATAAAATGCCGCAGAACTCCCAGATGGAGATTGTGGCAGCGCATAGCAAGAAGAGAAAAAATCCCCAGTGCGGTGCAAACGCGATCAGAGCGATCAACGAGGGGATGGCGATGATCGCCGTGATGACGCGCGGGATGAGGTCGGATTTCATTGCCATGTACTGACTGGTCTAACGGGGAAATGCTGCAGAAGAACTCATTGCCCTAAGACTGGGCCTTGAGTTTTTCGATTCGCTCTTTGATCGCTGCGTTATCGGGCTCCATGCTGAGAGCGAATTGGAGATTTTGAAGAGCGGCGCTATTGGCGCCTTTGGCCAGATCGGTCTGGGCCATTTTAAGAAATCGCCGAGCCTTTGTGCCCTGCGCCAGCTCCACCAGCGATTGGGGGCCCTGGTCGGTGGGGTTGACCTCCTCCGGGTCGAGGCGAAGCTCACCGGCGGCCAGCGCCTTTTCGTATTTTTTGCGCAGTCGCCGGTCGCTGACGACGCCATAGGCTTCGGTCAATAATTTGTATAAAGCGTTGACCTTGTCGTGTAACTTTTTTCCCCATTTTTCGCCGCGGTATTGGCTGTAGCGATCGGGGTGGTAGCGCATGCTCATTTTGTCGAACGCCTTCACCAATTTGTGGTGTGGCGCCCCATCTTCGACGCCGAGCAGACCGAAATAGCTTTGATTTGGGGCCGCCGACAGGCGCTTTTTGACCTCTTTATAAAAGGCCCGCCACTTCTCCTTGTCCTGGCCCTGCGATTCGCTGGCCACCATCGCCTTCAACGCATTGCGCAGCACCGGGCCGGGCACAGGGTAGCGCAGTGCGTTGTCGAAGGGGCCACTTGAGGGCGGCGCATCGGCGGTGAGCAGCAAAATCGGCATCTCTGGGCTCTGAGCCCGCAGTTGCTCTAAGAGATCGGCGGCTTTGTCGTCCGCCAGTTGACGATGGACGATGGCTCCGGCGAGTTGCCGGTTGGCCACTTTTTGTGCCGTTCCACCACCATTTTTAGTGGCGATTGGCTTAAAGGTGTCTTTCGGGAGCTGGCTCAAGATTTTTTTGAGTAGCTCTACATCTCCACAGGCAACGAGGATCTCTTTCATGGTCCGTCCGGAGCATCAGAGGAACGCGTCGACCGATAATCAGGTCTTTATCTTCCCAGTTCATCTACAGGATATTGACAAAAGTTGAAAGTGTAGCCCCGATTAATCAGTGTGCCACGACGAGGCGAGATTAGCGTCAAAAGCGCCATCGACCCCGGCGCTGATGAGCGTCGGGGGGCATGCGATCTGCGTGTATTTAGGGGCGCCAAAAAACGGCGCCGAAGATTAAGGGGGAGTGGGTTTGAGGGACCCGGGTTTTCTGACGCACTCCCCGAAAATCTTATGCGCCGCAGTCAAGGCGCCCTAAAATAGCCGCAGGTACGGAATTACTCTGACGCTCAAAAGCGCTATCGAGCCCGGTGTTGATGAGCGTCGGGGGGCATGCGATCTACGTGTATTTAGGGGCGCCAAAAAACGGCGCCGAAGATTTAGGGGGAGTGGTTTTGAGGGACCCGGGTTTTCTGACGCACTCCCCGAAAATCTTATGCGCCGCAGTCAAGGCGCCCTAAAATAGCCGCAGGTACGGAATTACTCTGA
>SKQC01000427.1 GCA_007119175.1 Myxococcales bacterium
CGGTTGGCATCTGCTGAAAGGCATTGCCAAACCATACGAAAGCCTGCGCCCAGCCCTCGAAACGATCGCGATGCAATCGCGCCAATTTGAGCTGATACTCCCGTCGACGAGCCGGCTCTTCGAGATGAGACAGCACGATCTCCAGGGCTTCCTGAAGGCGCTCAAAGTCCTCGGCCTCTCGATAAATCGGCTCCAATTGCTCGGCAGCGGCTTGATTTCGGGCATCAATTTCAAGCGCCCTCTCCAGCTCGCGCTCCGCCCGAGAGGTATCCTCTAATTCCTCGCGCCAGATCCGCGCCGAGCGCAACAGAAGCTCCAATTTGACGTCTTCTTCGTCGACCCGTCCGGTCAGAGTTCCGAGAATCCGCACCAGATCGGAATAACCGTCGGCGTCGGCGTAAAACTGCTCCAGGTCGTCCCATTGCTGGTTGTCGATATACAGGCGTTCCAGAGCTTTTCGGGCCTTCAGATCTTCGGCATCGAGCTCCAGAGCACCGCGCCAGGCTTCGATGGCTCGCTCGCTATCTTCGAGCCGATCCGAATACAACATCCCCAATTTCTGATAGAGCTTCATCTTCGCATCGATATCCTCGGTGAGCGGGACTTTCTCCTCGAGGATCTGCGAGAGCGATTCGTAATCGCGTTTTTTCTCGTAGAGTTTTTCCAGTGCATCGAGGGCATCCTCATCCTGAGGTGCTACCTCTCGAACTTCGAGCCACAACTCACTGGCTACATCGGGATTGCGCAGCCGGTCCGTGGCCAGCTCCGCGACTTCTTTTAACCCTTCCGCCTTTTCTTCGGTGGTCTCAAAGGTCTTGATTTCACGCTTATGCACGTCAATCAGATTTTCCCAATCACGGCGCTTTTCGTACATTTCTTTCAAAAACGAGATCGCCTCCCCGTGATAAGGCTCGATCTCGAGGACCTGCTCATAGGCATTGATCGCCTCGGCCTGATTGCGGAATTTATCGAGAAATAGGCGGGCAATATCGCCGTAGATTTCGACCTTTGCAGACTTGCTCTTGACCAACTCTGCCTTCGACTTGAGCATATTGATCAAATCGGAGGACATATTCATCTCATCGTAAAGTTCGATGAGCTCGTCGATGGCGCCCAGATCCTCCGGTGCGATTTCCAGGATTTCTTTGTAGACGTTGATCGCCATCCGGTCGTGGTTCATCTCGTTGCGATAGACGCGGATGACTTCCTTCAATAGATCGACCTTCTCGCCGATCTGATCGTCGTCGAGTTCTTCGGCTTCCTGCTTGACCAAATCGACATACATCGGCCACTTTTCTGCGCGCCGATACAACATCATCAACCGACTCTGGACACCGCGATCGTCAACCTGCCGATCCAGTCGTCGAAGGGCGTCTATCTCCTTTTTTGGCTCCCCGATTGCCGAGGCCAAATCGGCCATGCGCAGATACACACGCATCGCTTTTTCATCGTCGTCGAGGTCGTTGTGTTTTTTCTCCAACGCACGCTGAAATTTTCGCCAATTGTCCAGCGCTTCCTCGAGCTCCTCCAGGGTCGCCAGAACGGAGCTCAGCTCGTGCTCGACGGCCAGCTCTCGCGCGGTGTTGATATCACTTCGCTTATACAGATGAATCTTGGCCGCCAACTCGATCGCATCGTCGCCTCCGACCTCGTCGATCAGCTCGACAACCTGATCCCAGAACTCGTCGGCGTCGTATAGGAAGTGAGTTTTTTCGTAGAACGCATCGCCACCACCGGCCTGCACTGCCAGGCGCCACACTTTGAGGGCGTCCGCCGGATCCTCGGGGTGACGGGATTGAAGCTTGGCAGCGCTGACGAGCAAGTCTACTGACTCATCGCCTTCCCAGGCGGCGTCGGCAACCTCCACGCACATCTTTTGGAAACGATCCCGCCAGGTTCGTCGCGGCGCTTCTTCAACAGCATCTTCTTGCTCGTCCTCTACTTCTTCAGAGGCTTCTTCCTCGGCGGCTAACTCTTCGTCTTCTTCGCCGTCTTCTGCAGCTTCTTCGTCCGTTGACGCTTCGTCCTCAACAGTCTCTTCGAGATCGCTTTCTTCGTCGTCATCTTCTGCCACATCTTCGTCTTCAACGACCTCGACAGAGTCTTCGACGTCCTGCGCTTCTTCGTCCCCAGCAACTTCTTCGATCTCTTGCTCTTCGTCCTCACCTTCTGCCACGGCCTCGTGTTCGGCAAGTTCGGCGTCCTGATCCTCATCGACGACCTCTTCCTCGTCGTCTAACGCCTTTTCTTCGACATCGTCCTCAGCTTCTGAGGAGTGCTCCTCGTCCGGCACCTGAGGCACCTCGTCGTCGACGAGCATTTCTTCGTCGAATTCCATGGTCTGTGGGTCGTCGCTCGGCTCATCGTCGGTAGCCGCATCCGCCGCCTCATCGTCAACGATGCTCTCTGCTTCGCCCTCTTCGCTTTCACTGGCTTCCGAGAGGTCATCACCGTCGTCGACTTCTTCGGGCGCCTCGGCTTCGGGAGATTGCTCACCGTCGATGTCGTAACCCATTTCGCGAAGTGCCTCGATGGCCCCCGGATTTTCAGGATCCTGCTCATAAGCAAAGGAAAAACACTGCTCCGCGCTGTCCAACGAGTCCAGATGGTCGCGGTAGATCTCGCCCACCGTCACCGACAGCATCGCCTGCCGTCGTGGATCGAGGGTCTGCTCGATTTCCTCGATGAGCAAATCAGCGAGCCTGTCCCAGGCCGCCTCCTTACGGGCGATGACCCGTCGCGACCACAGCGCTGCCAGATTCTCCGGATCGAGTTCCAGAGCATATTGATAGGCCGTGTCAGCCTGTTCCAGATCGCCGACGAAATCAGCTAAAATACACCCCATCCGTTGATAAAGGCGACTCTGATACGCCTCGTCCGGATCGTGTTCTAAGGCGTCGGCAAAAAATTCCTGTAGCTGCTCTACATCTTCCTCCATCGCCAACTGGAAGAGATAGGCTTCCACGCTGACCAGCGTCTCCTCACCGATCGACAGAGACTGGGCGAGCAACTGATTGCTCCGCTCCAGATCGTCGAGCCCGGTGCTGGCTATGCGTGCCGCCTCCAGATACAGACGTGCTGCAGCGGCCTCCGACGTGACCTCTGGAGCCCGTTGCTCGAAGAGCGCCACCAGATCGGCGATCCCATGTTCCGAATTGTCAAAAGCCTCCTCCAGATGACCCAGCGGTGCCAAATCATAGGGGTTGGATTCTAACTGGGCGACGTATTCCTTGACCTTATTTTCGCGATCCATGAGGTATCTTGGTCGTTTCCTGAAAAGGTGGTTGTCGGGGCCAGGCTCGAGGCAAAGCCTCGGATCTCGGGATAAATGCCTTGCTTACGCTCTGGACCGGTCCTTGTAAAAAGCAATGACCGGCCCAACAAACGCCAACCCGGAGCTGCATCTCGGGGTTCGTAAATCGGTCAAACTTCACTTCATTAGCCGGAAAAACGTTCACCGGTCTATACCACAGCGGATACAGATCAGGCAACGGCTTGCGCCGGTCGCTACAGGACTACAAAAGTGGACCGGAAAGCAGCTCCGGTCGGCGAAATTCGGCCGTTTCAGCCGGGAGTGCCTACCCCTCTTCTTCTTCTTCCTCTTCTTCAGCGGTCAGGTCGTCGAGCAGTGCCTCCGCGGCCTGACGGCGCGGTCCAGTCATCCCCGCCCCGCCTCGTTCGACGAGATCGGTCAACTGGGCGATGGCGGCATCGAGATCGCCACTTTCATAGTAGGCCACGGCGATATTAAAATTCGCCGACCCGTGCTCTTCGTCGCGCGCCAGCACTTCTTCAAAACTCTCCACGGCCTGTGAATGCCGGTCGAGATTCATCAATGACACGCCGAGGCCGTGGTGCAAACGAGTCGCCTCCGGGTTGTTGCGCACAGCATTTTCGTACACACCAATGGCGTGATCGTAGAGGCGAAACCGAAGATATAGATCGCCCAGAGCGTGATAGTGCTCACCGCCTATATCGTCTTCGGCAAGGCGCAGACGAGGTTCAAGTTGGATCGCTTCCGTCAGTGATTCCACGGCATCCATAAAATCGCCTTCGGCCTGCTGGCTCATGCCCTTTTCATACCAGGCACGGGCGTACTCCGGATCATGTGAAACTGCCTGACGAAAATAGCGAATTGCCTGGGAGTGATCGCCGGTTTCGGCAAGGGCTGAGCCGAGGCGATAGGCAAAACGGGGGTTATCGGGCTCCTGATCGAGTGCCCGTCGAAAGTTGTGGGCGGCGTTTTCAGGATCGCCCATCCGCTGTTGATAGATCTGTCCCAGCGTATAGGCAGCGTCAGTAAATGACGGATCTTCCTCCAGCGCCAGCTCCATAAATCCCACTGCCTGCGACGTGCCGCCCATCTCAAAAGCCTGCATCCCCTCGTTATAAGCGCGGACAGCCTCGGCGCGGTCGGCGTCACAGGCCGGCAACAATAATCCGGCCAAAATCAACACCGCCAGGCCCAGTGGCGCCATCGCCCCACCACACCATCCGCTGCCCCTCACTGCGTGACTTGCTTCGCGCATCGTCTCAACTCCCTGTGTATTGGCCATTTTCCGTCATTCGATGAGGTGATCGCTCTCACTTTATCGTCGAACTGAGCGCATGATAACCCCCCTGCATCGCTACTGACAACCGGCGTGCCGATCAGGGCCAAATTGGCCACAAAAAACAAAGGCAGGGAATCTCCCGTCGGGACATTCCCTGCCTTTGAGATGAACAATCTCGTCCGTGTCTTGTGGACCGGTCACTCAGCTGCTGAAGTTGAACGGATAATTAACCCGGACCACCCCACCCCCATCGGGCTCGGGAAACTTCCAACGCTGGATGCGCTGCGCCATGCAGCGCTCCACGGTGGAGTTGTTCATCGTCGTATCCCGCACGCTGGCACTGACCACGTCACCGGTAGGCGAGATCACCCATTCGATGGTGACTCGACCGGCCAGATCGGGATTTCGCTGCAATTCTTGCTGGTAGCAGTGCCTGATCTCACGGCGATGCTGACGCACGACGCGCTGAATGATCTCGCGGTCTAATGCTCCCGTGGTTTCCGGCTCGCCGGGAATGACCTCCGGCTCCAGTGTTTGGCCATCGCCGAGATCTGCCTCACCGCGCAGGGCGTCACCGCCACCGCCGGTACCGACATGGGCATGGCCCATTCCCTCGGCACCTTCTGCTCCGCCGCGACCGGCTCCCTCCAGACCGAGACCGCCGACGCCGGAGCCCTCGGCGTCCGTATCGAGGGCCGCAAGCGCCGTCATTGCGTCGCCGCCGATGGCGTCTTGGCGCTCTCCAGTAAAGGCCGCCAGTGCACCGGCGTCCTTGGCGATTTCCATATCGCGGGCTTCCTGCATATCCTGGTCTTCCATGTCTTCGTCGCCCTCGATTGTGGGCTCCTCGACATCTTCGACCTCGTCGGGGTCGGGGGCTTCCGCTTCGTCCATTGCCTCGTCGAGCCAGTCTTCTTCGATCTCCTCTTCTTCCTCCTCTTCGGGAGGCATGGCCAATTCGGCGAAGCGATCGTGGGCGTCGTGATCGAATAACTCCAGTCCGCCATAGCCGTCGGGCAACATGAAGACGAGCATCATAAATGCGATATGAAGGGCAAGACTGATGCTCTGGTAGACGAAGGGAGCTCGCTCCACGCCGTATTTTCCGCCGGCAAGCGCCGGCACGGGGGCGAAGTGAATCAAAAAGGTATTGCGCCCAAAATCAAAGCGGGCGCTCATTCCCCGGACCAGACCAAAACTATAGGCTCCGTGGGCATCGGCGCTCTGTGTGGCGATGCCCCGTTCGATGGCCTCGGAGAGGGAAACTTCTTCGCCCTCCACCTGTACAACGCCCTGCATATCGGCGGTAAAATTAAGCCGATAGCCGCGATGTTCATCGTAGACCACGAGCGGAAATTTCGGCTCCGTCAGCCCCACATCTTCGACGACATAGTCATTGTCGTCGTGGCCGCCGACAAAAATCGATCGCGCCGTCGTCAGGCTCTGGACGTCGAGTACGCTGTCGGACCACAAATAGGCAATTTCCAGGGTCTTGCCGGTCTCGCCGTGGAAGTAATTTTTGGTATAGACCTCGGTATCGGACGGCCTCTCCCCCTCGGGCACTTCGGTGGGAATCCACTCTCCTTCCGGATCGTAGTAGCCGTGAGCGACCTGCCACTGGCCGGCGTCGTCGTGATAGCCGTAGCCATAGTGATAGACGCCGTCTTCGTCGTAGTAGCCGGGGATATAGTTGTCGGCGTCGTCGTAGTAGCCCTCGAGCGTATAGGGCTCAACGACGGTGCCGTCATCGAGGCGAATCCATCCCTCGGGAACCGGCTGGTCGGCCGCCACGTAATTGTCGGCCGGCGCCGCCGCGGCCGCCGCAACCGGTTCAGGCTGTGCCGGGGATACGAGCCGAAGGCGAACCTCGGTCTGTCCAAATCTCAGCTCATCGCCGTCGCCAACGGTATCTTTGGTGATTTTTTTGCCGTTAACATACGTTCCGGCCGCGCTGCCGAGGTCGATGACCTGGTAGGTGCCATTGCCCTGGTTTTCGAGTACGGCGTGGATGCGCGAGACTTTCGGATCGTCGAGATGCAACTGCGAGGTTGCCAGCTTACCGACTTTGATCTTGTCGTCGGTCAATTCCAGCGTCTCGACGACCTCTGCGCCATCGAGAATCTCAACCTGGAGTATCATTCCGTTATCACTCATCACGTCCCATCCTTAAACAAGGGCCTGTCGAGGAACCCAGCGGCATCGGTCGATCCATCACAGGCTCTCGACGCTTTCAAGCATCTCGGGAATGAAGTCCTCCCGGATGTTGATCAAGCTCGACGTTCGCCCGCGGTCATCGCCAGTGATCTGCTCACCGTCGGGTCGCATCAATGCGCCCTCCAGATCTTCGCCATCGAAGTCATAGACGGTCTCTTCGGGCTCATCGTCCTGGGCGAACGCTGTGGCAGGGGTCATCACCAAACTGAGGGCCACGAACATCATCAACAGTCGCTTCATCGGTCTCTCCTGGCAATCGGGTTGTCGAAACCACTTAGCAGTTATCTCGTCGAGCGATATGTAATCGACGTTGTGGAGACATTTGGCTCATCGATAACGGTAGCACATGGCGGCAAATCTGCAAAGTTCGCGGCCAGTAAAAGGGCGTAACTCAATGGCGTCACCGCCGCGCAAAGCTCAGATTATTCCTCGAAGTCGTCGTCAAAGTCATCGTCGAAATCGTCGTCGAAGTCATCGTCGAAATCATCATCACCGCCGTCGTCCATCTGTTCCATCTGAGCCATTTCTTCGGCCAACATATCGCGATCGGCGCGAAGGTTGGGAAGTTCCTCTGTGAGACTGTCTTGGATTTCGCGGACGGTCTCAATGCGGTCGCGGGCGTCCTCGCGATGGTCCTCGTAGCCGCCGTCAGCAAGCTCGATAAACCGCTGATAGTAATCGACTGCATTGTCATAATGAGCGAGCGAATTTTCCATATTTCCGATCGTCCAATCCAACTGCGAGACCGGGTCGTCGGGATCATCCGGTGATGTATCGAGGCCGAGCTGGGCGTTCTGGGCGAGATGTTCATGCTCTAAGACGGCGAGGTTGAATTTGATGGCCGGATGACCCGGCTCGAGTTCGAGGACTTGCTCATAGATCTCACGAGCCTCGTCGAGGTCTCCTTGCGCACGGTGAGCCACGGCCAACGCGATCAAGGCGTCGATATGATCTGGCTCCTGCTCCAGAACGCGTCCAAAGAGCTCGACGGCCCGCTCGTAGTCGCGCACGTTCAAAATCACCGCCCCTAAATTGAGCAAGGCCGGGATATGATCCGGTGCCAGGTCGAGCACATCGTTAAAATAGCTGATCGCCGAGCTCACGTCGTTTTGAGCCAGATCGATGACGCCGATCATATTATAGAGATCGGCGTCCTGGTCGTTGATCTCCAGCGCATTGAATAAGACCAATCGCGCGACCTGAAGGTTATCCTGATCGTAGTAGACCCGGGCCAGATTAGAATAAGCACGCGTATTCTGAGAATCGCCGGCGAGCGACTGTCTGGCGTGGCTGATCGCATCGTCGTATTGGCCCTCCTCGCGAAGAAGGAGGCTTATATTGTTGTGCGCTGAGGCATTAAACGGTTCGACCTCGAGGGCGTCCTCGAAATACTGCCAGGCCCGATCGCGGTTGCCATCTTTGAGCTCCATCATTCCGATATTGACGTAGGCATCGCCGAGTCGCGGGGCATTGGCAATGGCCTCCTCATATGACTCACGTGCCGACGTATAATCGCCCTCCATTTCGTCGAGAACACCCAGGTTATACCAGGCGATGCCGAAGCGATCGTCCTGATTGATCGCACTCTCAAGCTCGGAGCGAACGCCTGAGAGATCCTGGCCGTCGCTCTCCTCCCAGATCGCTACAGCGTCCTCGAAGCGCTCGATGGCGACGACATCTTCCGTCCCACCGGTTTCCCGCGTCTCCACTGCCTCATCGTCAACCGTCGGAGTCGACGAGCAGGCGGTGGCCACCATCAGGGCCGCCGCCACCAGCCAGATCGATAGGGCTCGCGTCGAATTCTTCGTCGATCTCAGTATCACTTTCGGCATCTCGGCAAATCCTCTGTGCATCAGTTGGAAAAACACCGCCGTATCTCGGTAAAACCTCGTCCCACTCAGGACGCCGGATCGTCATCATCGCTTCGCTCATCAGCGGCCTGCTCGTCGACGTCCTGCTCATCGTCGGCGGCAATATCGCCGTCTTCAAATTCCTCGAGCAGGTCCTTGTCGTCGACATCGGTAATAAAGGGCGAGCTCATGACCCGGTCTTTTAAGAAATTGGGCTGAGCTCGCAGCTCCGAGGGCTGGCGGTAATCGGCGGGTCGCAACTGGGCGAGTTGGGTTTCCGCAGCCTCGCTATACTCGTTAAACCAGCTTGCCTTACGAGCCGCCTCGAGGGCGCCCTGGTACAGCTCGACGGCACCATCATCGAATTGCGAGGCCAGATCTTCGATAAGCCCCTTATATTGCTCGGCGGGACCGGCATCTAACTGCTCCGGTACCGGGCTCTCGCGGAGGGCCTCGCCAAAGTCCTGGAAGCCACTTCCAATTCGGTAAAGGGCGGCGATCGTCCAGTCGGGACGGCCAATTTCGGTGACCTCGTTGTAGACTTCGCGGGCCTCGCTCAATGCGTCGTCCTTCTCCTCGGTGATTTCCTGGAGTTCTTCGTCATCGGAGGAATCGATTCGGATCGCTTCCGCTTTCTCAAAGAGGTCTTCACCGATCATAAATTTGGCCTGCGCGGCGGCGTCTCGGCCATCGACCATCGACTGTTGTTCCTCCTCGGACATGCTCTCATAGAGTCCCACCACCGTCTCAAAGACGTCGAGAGCGTCGGCGCGTGATCCGGCGCCGTTCCAATAATGCAGTCCGATCTTCAGGTGAGCCTCCAGCAGATAGTCCGGCCGGCCCTGATCGCCGTAGTCGCGAATATATTCCTGGTAGTGCTGATAGGCCGCCTCCCCCAGTTCTTGCTCTTCGTAGATCTGCCCGATCTCAAAGAAGACCTGAGCTGCCGTCTCCGGATTGTCGGAGCCGAATAACTCAAGATACTTTTCGTAGTTCTCGATGGCCTGCTCGTAGTGACCAAGGCCCTGACGGAACAGCGCGGCGTTGGACAGCGCTCCTTCGGCTTCCTCTTCGTCGGGATAAAGCTCGACGAATTGCTCATAAAAATCGGAGGCCTCTCCGTAGATTGCCCAGGCGTGATAATTTCCACCGATATTATACATCGTCTCTGCGGCCAGCTCGGAGTCCGGGAAGTGATTGAGCAGGTTGCGCCGAAGCTGAATGGCCATTCCGATCTCGTGAAGTC
Organism: Myxococcales bacterium; assembly: GCA_007119175.1. GTDB lineage: Bacteria > Myxococcota_A > Bradymonadia > Bradymonadales > Bradymonadaceae > SLJM01. Next base: position 9,864 of record SKQC01000427.1, read on the forward strand.
GCTCAAAATCGAGGGCGGCGTTATACAGGGCCATATCGGCCTGCGGTGAGGTGGGGAAATCCTGGACATAGGCCAGATAGCACTGGGCGGCGTCCTCCCAGTTTTCGTCCTGGTCGTAGTCGACACAGATATTGTAGCGAATCGCCAGATTGAGCTCGTAGAGTTCCTCCTGGAATTCCGGATCGTCGACAGGCGTGTGGGCAATATAGGCCTCGACGGCCTCGTGGAGTCGATTGAAGTCCTGCAACATATTCAGAGTGTGCAGGTGCAGGTTTGCCGAGACCTCGGCGAGGCGATGATCGGAGTGATTAAAGGCGATATCCTCAAATAAGACTACGGCCTCTTCGAGGTGAAGGTGGTCGTAGTAGGTCCGGGCCTTGGTATATTTGACGTCGACGATTCGCTCACCGTCGGGGACGTAGTCGATATAATTTCGACTGGCGCGCATCAGCCGTTGTTCCAACTCGTCCATCTCCAGCGGCTCCGGGATCTCCACCGGCTCGTCGCTGTCCTCCTCCATGTCGAATTCAGCTTCAATTTCGGCGCGCTGCTCCGAGGTATCAACCTCCTCGAAGAGTGCGAGCATCGTATTGAGCACGGCGTTTTCGGTATGCTCTCCGTCCGGGTCCATCTCCAGGACCGTTTCGTAGGCCTGAGCGGCCTGGTCCCACTGGCCGAGGTTGAAGAGCAGGTCGCCGTGAAAGTAGGTGATCTCGTAGATATGCTCCGACTCCGGGAAGGTCTCCCGGTAGCCGTCGTAGAGGTAATGAGAGCGAATATACAGGCTCTCATTACGGGTGCGATTGGCTTCCCGATGGAAGGTGCTGGCCCAGTTTCGGATCGACATCTCGATCTTTTCGTATTGCTCCGGATACAGCTCTTCGTCCTCCGTAAACTGGCCCTCCTCGGCGAGCTGAATAAGCCGCAACATCCGGCCCAGCTCCTGCAGCGTCTCCTCGCTATAGGAGTTGATCGTCGCCTCGTTCTGAATGATCTCGTACTGATAGTCGAGCACTTTATAACTTTCGCGATTGAGGTCGATAAGCTGGTTGTACATATTCGTGGAGTCGGCAAATGCTGCTTCGTCGCCGTAGAAGATGGCCAGATTTTCACTCATTGCCATCCAGTCTTCTTCTTCGGGGGCGATATCTTGGAAGAAGGCTACGGCCTGATCGGGAGAGCCGATTCGGGCGTAGACACGGACCACGTCGCTGCGGACCTGACGGAGCATAGCTCGATCGGCGCTGCCTTCCTCGGCAGCGCGAGCGAGATCGACGACGGTCAGAAATTCCTCCAAGGCGCGCTCGTAATTGTCGAGATTGAAATAGGCCCACCCCATTCTATAGCGCGCATATTGGTAGACCGGGCTGTCGGGATATTGGACGACTTTCTGATAAGCCTCCAGGGCCTCGAACATATCGCCCTGATCGAAGTGATAGTCACCGAAGTACAGAAGCACTTGAGGCAGGTAAGGGGTCTGAGGGAAATTCGCCAGCAACCGCTCGAATAAATTGAGCGCCTCTTCCTCTTCGCCCAGCTCCATTAGATTGCTGCCGAGCTGGTAGTAGATGGTGTCGAGTTCCTCGAAGTTGGGATAATTTCGAATGATCTCGATATAGAGATCTTGGGATTCCTCGCGCAGCCGTTCTGACTCAGCTTCCATATCCTCGACGCGAAACCCGCATCGGCGCGCGCCCTGCTCATCGCCCTCGTCTTCCAGCAGGTAGCACTCGTCTTGCTGTTCGATTGCCTGGTGATCGTAGTGGCGGGAACGCTGCCAGAATTTTTCAGCCAGATTGTACAGATATTCGGCGCGGTCCGGATCGTCGGCCGGTGTCCGATCGATGAGCTCGCGCAGTCGAACGATCGCCTCGTCAGCTAATTGCAACCCCTCAAATTCGCGCTCGTCGACAAATTGACTGGCGTCGAAGTCGCCGGGCTGATCTTCGCCCTCCAGGGTCGGCCGTTCGGCGTCGAGGGGCACGTCGCCGTCGGGCAATTCAGCTTCCACGGGCTCGTCGGCGAAGGCTACCGAGGGAAACGCCACAGCCAGCAAGAGCGCCGCCGCTGCAAGCCAGGAAATAACACCGGCGGGCTGAGCCCTCATCACACGATCGCTGGACGTCATCTGTGCACTCCTTTTCCGACCAAACTCAACGTTCATTTCTATCTCCTAGTCCACGATCTCGACGGCCATCTTACTGCTCGATTTCGGCGCATCGATCACCTTCGGCATTCCGATCGAATGTCGAAATAATAGTACCCCAATTCATCTTTCCAGTATTCGCCATCGAAGACCCAGTACAGATCCTCGCTGGTGACGTCCAACTGGGGCCCGTCGACCACATCGGCGTCGACGAGCATTCCCGCCGCGATATCGTCTTCAATCTCGCCCTGCTCGGCGCGGGCAACCTCGAAGAGAATCCGACCCTGCTGGGTGATCAAATCTTCGAGCTCATTGGTGACGCGCTCCAGGCGCCGCTGCAAAAGCTCGCCGGCGTCGGTAGTGGCAAAGCTGTGGGCCAGCGCCGCCTCTTGCATCAGGGTGTCGCCGAGCATGCTGGTCTGCCAGCTATCGGAGAGCTCTTGCATCGCCTCTGTTTCGGCGTCGATGGCGTCGACGAGATCGAGACGCTGGTAAAGCTGGCGGTCGTTTAGCGTGGCCCGAAGTGCACTATTAAATTCCGGTTGGCCCTCGACCTCACCGCGACGCCATTTGGTGCCCCACTCGTACAGCGAGAAGGGGTCGGGATGCTCTTGAAGCACCATCTCCAACTCCTCTTGGACGCCTTCATAGATGAAATCGAAATCATCGAGGGTATCGCGCACCAGGCCGTAGTTGCAGTTATAAAAGTAGATGACGGCCGCCAAAATCGGGCCTTCCGGAAAATAGGCCTCCTCGAAAAATGGAGAGTTCAGGCTGTGTAGATTGCCCAGTGCCCGGTTGAAGCGATCGAGGTGAAAGGCGGTCCACGACGACTCAAATAGGGCATTCGCCCAGCGAGGGCTGTCGCGGTCGATGCGATCGTAGTAGTTGAGACTCGTCTCGTATTGTCCCGTCGAGTAGTACACGCGAGCCATGCCGAGGTGGGTCAAATCGAGGAGGCGCGCCATATCGCCGGTGAGGCGATCGAGAGGCGTCTCCAGTCGCTCCATATAGCGAAGCACATCGCGAAATGCCTGTACGGCGGGCTCGGCTTCATAGTCGGCGACATGTGTGATGGCCGTGATATAGCGGGCCTGGGCGTAATACTGGCTGTCCCTGCTGACGGAATCGAGCAGGCGGACCGCCTCCTCGAGCTCCAGATTGTCAAAGAGATGACGACCTACGATATAGCCGAATTCGTCGTGGTATTCGGCGGGTACCATATCCGGGAAATATTCAGTGTAGCTGGCCAGGTGTTCGGCGAGGGTCATATCGCCGGGGATCTCCTGGGTGAGAAGCAACAGGCCGCGGAGGCTGGACTGAAAATAGGGGTGAAAATCGCCCTCCTGGGCGATCTCGCCGAAATAGCTCAGCGCCCCCTGATATAATTCCAGGCGCAATAAGGTGCGGGCCAATTCGTATTGGGCCTGCGGGTGATAGGCCTCGGCACCGGGATCGTGGGTTTCGAGGACATCGAAAAACCGGAGGCTGGCCTGCTCGTAGCTCTCCTGTTCATACAGGCTCTGCCCCTCTTCGATGAGATCGTCGAGATAGTCGAGATCTTCTTCGACGTCGTCGATCTCAAAGGTCATCTCGTCGTCATCGAAGGCATAGGCCGTAGTGGCAGCCAGATAGATCACCATCGCCGAAACGACAAAAAGTCCAATTCGTCCGGTCCATCTCATATTCACTCCCGACCTGTGCAGTGGCACTGGCATTGGTAACATTGCTTCTCCCCATAAAATCGCGGTTCTTCCCATCGAAACGCGTCGCTTTCGTGGATTCGACATTTTATCCGTGGGTGGGCGCACTCCGATTACTCGTCACTCGGTAGAAACTGATCGGCCACACAATAGGTCCCCTGGTGGAGCGTAAATTCGCGGCAGACGCCAGAGGGGCAATCACCGTCGGACTCGCAGGAGCTGGTGCAGAAAAAATCACTGCTCCGGTATCGAGCGCAGGCGCCGGTCTGGCATTCAATCTCTCCGGCAACAACGCAACTTTTCTGGCTCGACCCGTCATCTCCCAGGCACCGCTCAAGCGTGTCGCCGGGATCGGGCGAGATCGAACACTCGCCGTACATATCATCAGCACATCCCGACATCGCAAATCCCATCAAGAACAAAATGATGAGGAGACTGATTTGCGCCATTCGAATCATTATACTTTCCTTTTTTCCGACCTTGGGATCGATACCCGAGAACGGACTAAGAATGCCTTCGTTGGTCACTCCCCGTCAAGCTCCCCCGGAGTGGTTCCCTCACCGAAGCAAACCTTTACATTTAGAGGGTACACGATTTAACAAAAACGCGGCGTCGACATGGTTCCGGATCACGGTGATAAAGCGTGTATTTACGGTGGGAACCGGCGTTTGTAAGCGCCATAAAAAAGGGCCGGCCCGTTCAACAGGACCGACCCGATCGGAATCAGACGCCTCCTCGACGATATAATCGGCGCCGAAGCGACATCTTTATTCCTTATTCTTCTTCCTCGGCATACTCATCGTCGGCTGCCTCGTCCCCTTCTTCGGCGTCGGCTTCTTCTTCGGCGCCTTCTTCGGCGAGTGCGTCAGCGTCTTCTTCGTCGCCGTACTCTTCTTCGCCGGCTTCTTCGTCTTCTTCGACGATCTCTTCGAATTCTTCTTCGGCCGGTTCATCAAGGAATTCGTCTTCGTCTTCAACCACCGGCTGCTCAGCAGGCGGCGCATCAGATGGCGAATCGGAACTCGAACAAGCAACGACGGACAATGCAAGTCCAAGGGCACAAAGGGCAACTACAAGCTTTTTGAACATCTCAACTCCTCATGAGTTTGTGAATTGATCACCACGCGCAATCCCCGCAGTGGACCGTTTCCTCATTGTCGGCAACCTGCCCACTGCCCACCGGCCAAAAAGCGCGGCGGCATTCTTACACGATCGTGACCTAGCGTTAAATCACTTATTCCTCAATTTCAACCAAAAATCCGGTTCATCTCTCCACAGCCGTCAATCTCGACGCTCAGGTGGTGGTGGTAACACGGAGGCAGCGCGGGCGGTGTTGGAACCGCCGGACAACCGCGCTACGATGGGCACGGAAGCCGAGCCCGGCGGCGAGCCGCGCTGAAGAAATGCCCCCGACCCCGCTCACTGAGACGCAGATATGCTCATGCCCCGCCTCTTTGTCGTTTTCGTTTTTGTTTCGAGCCTTCTTGCAGCGCCGACGCTCTTCGCCGAAGAGCCCCCGGAGGCCGTCGACACAGAGTCCGGGGAGGCCATCGAAGATGACGCGGAGAAGCCGACGCGGGAATCGGAGCGCGAACTTCTCAAGACGGCATCGAGCATCACGGATACGGTCTCCGAGCTTCGAGGGTTGGCTCTCAAGGAGTCCATCCCCAAAGGGGTACAAGATCGCGAAGAGCTGCGGGATATGCTGCTGGAGCGCTTCCATGACGAGGTCCCGGAAGAAGATTTTCAAGCCGAGGCCCGGGTCTACGCCAGGATGGGGCTTTTTGACGATGATGTGGATTATCGCGAATTGATGCTCGATCTGCTCACGGAGCAAATCGCCGGCTTTTACGACCAGGACGCCAAAGAGCTCTACATAATGGAGGGGCTTCCAGAACGGGTGCAAAAACCGGCGATGGCCCACGAGATCTTTCACGCCATCCAGGATCAACATTTCGATATCGGTCAGCTTCTCGCTCCACTGTCGTCGCAAGAGAATGCCGATTTCGCGCTGGCGCGCATGGCGCTCATCGAGGGAGACGCCACGGTGGTGATGATCGATTTTGTCCTCGCCGAACAAGGGATATTGCCACAAAACAGGATTCGAAGCGCCGTCGATATCCCGGAGTTGGCGGCGATCTTGCTGGAGATGGACGCCACACAACTGGCGGCGGTCGAACAGCTCGAGATACCGGACGCCATGGAGCTGGGAGACGATTCGGTGCCCTCGCTGACCGACTCTGTCCTCGGCACGGCCCCACCGATCATCCGAGACACCTTGTTATTTCCCTATGTGGAGGGGATGCGATTTGTGATCCGCGCCCGCTCCGGACGCACCTGGGAGGCCTTCGATCAGATCTATGACGATCCGCCGATCTCGACGTCCCAGATTTTACATCCGGAGCGGTATTTCGATGAGGACGCGCCGGTAGATATCAGTTATTCCGCCCAAGATGCCCTATCCGATCACGAGTTGATCTATGAGACGGTATTCGGCGAATTACAGGTTCGCTCCTGGCTGGATACCCACCTCGCCGAAGTCTCCGGGGCGCCGCGCTCAGCCGAAGTTGCCGAGGGTTGGGACGGCGACCGTATTCGCGGCTACGCCGGGCCGAACGATGCATTGATCGTCACCCATATGAGCTCCTGGCGCTCCATCGACGAGGCTCAGGCCTTTGCCGAGGCGCTCTCGTTGAGCGTAGGCGAACGTCATGGCGCGGAGAGTATCCACCGCGAGGGAACCCACGGTGAGTCCTGGTGTATCCGTCCCGGCTCCGACCCATCGGGAGAGCGGATCTATATTGAGCGCTGGGGCGATATGGTGATGTATATCGAGGGGGCGCCGTCGCGACTGGACGACGAGGGAGAAGAGCTGGACGCGACGGTTTTCGATGTCCGCGACGCCATGTGGGAGACCCATCGACGAGTTCCCTTCGAAGAGGTCCTGGAGAAGAGAAAAGCTGATCAGTAGGCGTTCAGTTGGGTGACGAAGTCATGCGCCAAGACGTCCCTGAGGTTCGGGC
>SKQC01000324.1 GCA_007119175.1 Myxococcales bacterium
AAATGTCCCATCGAAGAGAGCCCGTAAAAAGCGTCATCACCTGCGATCTGGAAGGTCGGATCGAGACATTTAACGAGGGTGCGGAGCGAATTTTTGGCTACGAGCCCGACGAGGTGATTGGAAAGCATCGCGTCTCGCTATTTTCGCCGGGCCTCATCGTCTTGGGGCATGTCGAAAACTGGCTCGAGACCGCCAAAGAGGAAGGCGAATTCGAGACGGATACCGTCTTTCGAAACAAAGAGGGAACCCTATTTCCGGCCCACGTGCGAATTCGCCCCACGAAGCGCAACGGCGAGCAGATCGGCTATTGCGGAATGACCCGCAAACTCGACGACACGACCGTTGAGGAGGCGATGCCACCGATCGGATTGGGCACCCGGATCATGGCCGGATTGGTCATCACCCGGGCGCCCTTTTTGACAGCCACCATCGTCCCCGTACTCATCGGTGCCGCCTGGGTGGCGGCGACGACGACGGGAGCCTTTTCGTGGCTGGCCTTTATCCTTGCCCTTGTGGGCGCCGCGGCGCTGCATGTGGCGGCCAATACATTCAACGATTATTACGACTGGAAGAGCGGCACTGATCAGGCGAACTCCGAGTATTTCCAGATGTTTTCCGGGGGAAGCCGAGCGATTGAGCTGGGATTGATCTCGGAGAAGGGGATGCTCGTCATTGGCGTCATCGCCTCATTGGTCGCCCTGGCCATCGGTGGAGTGCTGACGGCCATCCAGGGACTCGGAATTTTGGCCTTTGGGGCGGCCGGTCTATTTTCGGCATTTTTCTATACGGCACCGCCCCTTCGACTGGTGGCCCGGAAGGGATTGGGCGAATTATTCATCGGTCTCAACTTCGGGCCATTGATGGTGGGCGGTACCGTCTATGCGCTGACGGGCACGGTGGCTCCCATCGACTTTTTGATCGGCTTGCCGATCGGATTGTTGACCACCGCTATTTTGTGGATCAATCAATTTCCCGACGCCGCCTCCGACGCCCAGACCGGAAAAAACCACCTGGTCGTGGTCCTGGGCAAAGAAAAGGCCCGATACGGCTACGCCGCCGTCGTCGGCGCAGCATTCGCCATCCCCGTCGTCGCCGCCGCCATGGGTTATTTTCCCTGGGGCGCCGCCGCCTTTTTGCTGGGGCTTCCGCTGGCGATTTACGCCACGGTCATTTTATTTCGCCACTTCGAGAGCCGGGAGTTGGTGCGGGCCTGCGCGACGACGATCCAACTTCACCTGGTGGCCGGCCTGGCGATGGCAGCCGGGATTTTCTGGCTTGTATAGCCACTAAAAACAGGCTGCCAGCAGCCTGTTGCGCATAGCGGACCGAGCCTTCGGCGAGAAGATTTTGATGCCAGATTTGTTTGTATGACGAGTAATAGCAGCGCTATTTCGAGGAAATACGGGCAAATCTGGCGCAAAATCCGCCGTCGAGGCGATGTGGAGTCTATGTGAAACAGGCTGCCAGCGCACGGGCTGTGACTTCCACGGGCTGCGAGCCGGACTCGATACTCACCGCTTCACCGCCTTCGAAGACACAGACCTGCCACTGGCCGGTGGCCTCCACGAGCATCAACTCCACTTTTAATTTTTTGCCCACCGTCTCGATCAACCCGTGTATCTCCGGCGGCTCGCCATCCCAGGAGCCACCGAAGCGGCCTCGCATCAGATCTAGCATCTCGTATCCTCGAAATAAGTGCGCATCCTTTTCGACTATCATGGAAGTACGTTGGCGGCCTTCCGTCTTGCGTCTTCACGCGTTATGTCTATCGGGAAGGAATTTGCACTCTGGTTGTGTTGTACCGCTATCGACGCGCACTAGGGCTACGCCTCCCCTGTCGCGACGTCAATTTAATCTCGACTCCGACCCACGACGAGACTCTATGGCCACCGACCTCACTACCGAAGAAGCCCTGGAACCCGAGGACGCGCTCGAAGCGGAGATGGAAGCCGTCGAAAAGCTCGCCGACGCCAGCGACGCCATCGCTGAACAGGTGCGAAAGCGCATCTACGGCCAGGACGAGCTCATCGAACACCTTCTGGTCGCCATTTTTGCTCGCGGCCACTCCCTGTTGATGGGCGTGCCGGGACTGGCAAAGACCTATCTTATCTCCACTCTATCGGAGATTTTGAATCTGGACTTCAACCGGATTCAATTCACCCCGGATTTGATGCCCGCCGATATCACGGGCACCGATATTCTGGAAGAGGATACGGCCACCGGAAACCGCCATTTCAAATTCATGAAGGGACCGGTTTTTACGAATCTATTATTGGCCGACGAGATCAACCGAACGCCGCCCAAAACGCAGGCCGCTCTATTGCAATCGATGGCCGAATACCGGGTCTCCGCCGGCGGTACGACCTACGAGCTGGATCTACCCTTTCTGGTCTTCGCCACCCAGAACCCGATCGAACAGGAGGGAACCTACCCCCTTCCGGAAGCTCAACTCGATCGATTTATGTTTCACTTAAACGTCGATTATCCGGAGCAAGACGACGAATTTTTGATCGTCAAAAATACGACCACCTCAAAAACTCCTGAGGTTGAAAAAGTGTTGGCGCCGGAGACGATTTTAGAGTTACAGGAGTTGGTCCTAAAGGTTCCTGTGAGCAACGAGGTCGTCAATTACGCCGTGGAGTTGGTGCGCAAAACACGCCCCGATTCGTCGGCCGCCCCTGATTTTGTCAGCGAATTTTTAAATTGGGGCGCCGGACCTCGCGCCGGTCAGGCCCTCATTCTGGGTGGCAAGGCCCGCGCCCTTTTGGACGGGCGTTTGACCGTGGCCACCGAAGATATCGATGCGCTGGCCTCACCCGTTTTACGTCACCGGATCTTGACCAATTTCCAGGCGCAGGCCGAGGGAATCACCCCGGACGATGTCATCGACCGCCTTCTCGACGAATAAACTAAAGCCCCCACCGAGTATGGCCGAATCACTTCGCCAAGACTATCTGGACCCCGACGTCCTGCAACAACTGGGGAATATGAAGCTCCGCGCCCGCCGGCTCGCCGAAGGGGTCATCGCCGGGCTGCACCGCTCGCCTCATCACGGCGGATCCGTCGAATTCTCGGAGTATATCGAGTATACGCCGGGCCACGAGATGCGTCATATCGACTGGAATGTATACGGCAAGACCGACAAATTCTACGTCAAGAAATTCGAAGACGAGACGAATCTGGAGGCCTACGCCGTCATCGACGCCTCGGGCTCGATGAGCTTTCAGGGTGAATTGGCGCCATTTTCCAAGCTCCACTATGCGAGCTATCTGGCGGCCGCTCTATCCTATTTGCTGGTGCGTCAGGGCGACGCCATCGGCGCGATGGGCTTTGCCGACACGACCGGCGCGTTTTTGCCGGCCGCCGCCCGCACCAGTCATCTCGACGATATTTTTTATCTGATGGACAATCTCGAAGGGACGGGCACGACGGCCCTCGACGAATCGCTGCAGCGCATTGCCAAGCAAGCCCGCCGACGCAGCCTGGTGATGATCTTTAGTGATTTTCTCGACGCCAGCGAGGAGACCAACAAATTGCTGCGGGTACTGCGCAGTCGACGCCTCGACGTCGCCCTATTTCATATTCTGGACGACGCCGAGCTGACGCTTCCCTACGAGGGGCTTACGATCTTTGAGGGACTGGAGGACGACGGCGAATTATTGGTGGAACCCGACGATATCCGAGCCCGCTATCAGCAGGCGATGCGCGAGCATTGCGAGCGATTGGAGACGGCCTGCAAAAAGGCCGATATCGGATATACGCGCATCACGACGGCGACGCCCATCGAAGAGGTCTGCCTGAACTTTTTGAGGAGGCGCCGATGAGCTTTATCCAGCCCTTATTTCTGGCCGGGCTCCTCGCCGCCGCGCTGCCGCTGCTCATTCACCTCATCAATCGCAAAAAGGCCGTCGTTCGGCCATTTCCGGCGCTGAAGTTATTGCGCGAGTCCAATGAGCGCATCGCCCGCAGCGTCAAGATTCGCCAGTGGCTGCTATTGGCGCTGCGCGTACTGGCGATCGCCGTATTGGCCCTCGCGCTGGCCAAGCCCTACGTGCTGAGCAGCACGGGGATCACCGCCGATGAGCGCTTGCCCACCTCCGTGGTCTTCGTCGTCGAAAATGGACTGGCCATGGAAAACGCCGACTGGTGGGAGCAGGCAAAGGAGCAGCTCAACGACGAGATCCGCGGGCTTCGCCCCTGGGACGAGGCGGCCCTGGTGACCACATCGGACGACGAGCCGATCATTCGCGATCTGACCGGTGAGCACGGCGATCTCCGACGGGCCGCCGACGATTTGCAATTGCGCTATCAAACCGGCGATCTGGGGTCGGCACTGATCAGCGCCGACAGCATTTTAGGCACCTCGGAGCTTCCCGGGCGGCGCATCGTCGTCGTCGGCAGCAATACTGACTCCGCCGTCGAACCCCACCGGGAGCTGAACCTGTCGAATCCCGTCGATTACGTCTCGTTTCGCTCCGATGAGGCCGCCGAAAACCTCGCCATCAGCTCCGTGGACTACGAGCAGCGCGGGGCGGCCCGCGATGGGCGATGGCGAGTGGACGCCGTGGTCGAAAATTTCGGCCACTCCGTTCAAAACGGCGTCACCCTGCGACTTCGCGTCGACGACACGGTAGTGGCCGGCGAAACGATCGACGTTCCCGCCGGAGAATCGATCTCCCATAGCTTCGATCACACCGTCGAAGAGGCCCGTCTTGCAGAAGCGGTCGTCGAGATCGCCGATGCCCGGGGATTGGAGTCCGATACTCACTGGCACTTTTTGCTCCATCCCCAACATCGGGTGCGCACCCTGCTGGTCAACGGCAGCCCCAGCACGGTTCCCTATAACGACGAGCTATTCTTTTTGACGCGTGCCCTGGAGTCGACAGCCGGATCCAGCGCCGGCATCGTCCCGTCGATCACGACGCCGGACGGGCTCGATCGGCGCAATTTCGATGATTTCGACGCCATTGTCCTCGCCAATGTGTCGCGGCTGACTTCCGAACAGGCCGACGACCTCAAAAGCTACGTCGAGCGCGGCGGCGGGCTCTTTATCACCATGGGAGACCAGGTCGACGAGGAG
>SKQC01000045.1 GCA_007119175.1 Myxococcales bacterium
GAACGACGATGGCTGCGTTGCGCTTCCTCGACGATGCGAGAGCATCGACTCGTCAGCGCGCCTTGCCCTCGCCGTCCATGCCTCGCCGGGACTACCTACTTACTTCCGGCGGGCAGCACTACGGTCGCAGATAACGTCGGTTATGCGTTCACTGCCCCGGGTTCCCGGAATGGTCACGCTGCGTTGGAATTAGGATTTGGACCGTGGGGATGCTGATCGGTCAGCAGCGGTGGCGGCGGCCCATCGTCGGTGAGCATCCGCTGGTTGGACTGTTCAGCGACCATATAAGCGTCGATGACTGACCAGATCCAGACGATCCAGAACAGTAAAAATACCCACAAAAACAGGCAGCTAAATAAAAGCATTACCCCTTTTCCGACCTCGCCGTTGTAGAATTGGCCGAGGCCGGGGACGAGGAGGCTCAATGCGCCGGCGAGCACGGGAATGCGCTCCTGGGAGCCGCGATAATGAGCGGGGTGTGCCGGATATTGAGCCGATTGATAGGGGGTCAGTTCCTGGCGTTCGGGCATGGCGCCGTAGCGCTGAAATTGCTTCGGTGGTTTCTGGCGGGCCTGATCGTAGGTCCCGTTGTCTCCGGCGGCATACCAGTCCTGGTAGGGGGCCGTGGGATCGGGGTCGGCAGTGGTCGTCGTATGCTGCTGGGGGTCGGCAGTGGTCCACGCCGTGGCCGCAGAGCCGCGGACCGATCCATCTGTTCCGTCGGTACTGGCCTGATGTCGACGGGTTCCCTGAAGAGGCTGCTGAGAGGCGGAGCGGCCCGACGGAGCGTAGCCAACGGTGGCATCTTGTCCCGATGGCGCGGGATTGCGGCGAATGTTTTTTCGAGGGTTTTTACGGGGGGCGTCAGAATTGCCCGCTGCTGAGGCGGCGCTCCGGCGGTATTGCTCGGTGCGTTCGCGCTCGGCCGGCGGCAAGCGATAGACGATGTGGCCGTCGTCGTCGACGTGCAGATCTAAAATGTCTCGTTTTACCATTCCGTCGAGCAGCGACGTGGCGTCGCGAATACTGATCCGCATTCGGTACGCCAGAAATGATGGCGTCACCTCTCGGTTTCCCTCGTCATAAAAGAGGGACAAAACGGCATGTTCGCGGTCGTTCATTGGCTCTGGGGCTCCAATAAAAGCTCAAAATGGGCTGTGTCGCGGGGCGTCCCGCCGACACTTAGAGAAGGATGGCCCCGGTCGATTCATTCCCCGGCGGGGGCGCCAATTATGCGGCTCCAGCGGTATGAGTCGACCGTTCGGTCCCATCGTATGTCACGGGGGGCGTTGTTGCAAACAAGGGGACTGGTCCTAAAGCTCGATGGATGAGCGTCGATCAGCGATCGGCGATCAATACCCCGGGGTTGAGAATTTTTTCGGGATCAACCCGTTCTTTGATGCCTCGCAGAGCCTCCAGAAATAAGGGGCTTCGCTCGGCCTCGTACCAGGGCCGGTGAAGTCTTCCCACGGCGTGATGGTGGGTGATGGTGGCCCCATGGCGGGCGATGACGTCGGCGGCAGAAAAGCGAATATCGCGCCAGACGTCGAGAATCTCATCGCGGTCAGGAGCGACGACGAAGGTGAAGTACGGCGCCGGTCCGTCGGGGTATACGTGGGTGAATCGAAGGGTGAGGTGGCCGCCGCCGACGGCGTCCATTTTGGCGGTGAGGGTCTGTTTGAGATCGGTATAGAAATCGGAAAATTCAGACCAGCCGATGCAGGTCTCGAAGGTATCGGCGATGACCCCAACGCTGGCCAGGCGACTCTGCAGATAGGGAGCTTCGAAAAATGCGCTCTTCCAGCGTCCGGCGGCGTCTTTGTCATCTGCCGAGGAGTCGCGGTGGCGGGGGCCCTTGGGGCATGTGCCGCCGCAGTCGGTGGCGATCTCGAGGGCCTGCTCCAGCAATGTGGTCACCGGTTTGTCCGCCGATTCAAATCCGAGGAGCAGGATATTGGTTGGAGAGGTGACGACGCCATTTAGCACCGCCTCGTGGCGGTCTAATAGGCGACAATTGGCCGGGAAAAGATGTGCCTGGGCGATGTGACGGCAGGCGTCGATGGCGTCGCTCAGGTCGTCGAAATGGACGTCGGCCTTCGATCGGTATACCGGTCGGGGGCGTACGCGCATCACGGCGGAGGTGATAAATCCCAGGATCCCCTCGCTGCCCAGGACCAGTTGCTTGGGATCGGGGCCGGCGCCGGTGGAGGGCATCTGTGGGGTCGACCAGGGACCTGAGGGCGAGATCAGGCGAATGCTCTCCACCAGGTGGTCGATGCGGGTGTAGTTGGTGGCGAAATGGCCGCCGGCCCGGGTGGCGAGCCAGCCGCCGAGGGTGGAGAATTCGAAGGATTGCGGGAAGTGGCGAAGGGTCAGACCCTGGGCCCCCAGAGTCTCTTCGATGGCCGGGCCGAAGGCACCGGCGCCGATACGGACGGTGCGATTGACGGGGTCGACGGGACCGATCTCGTCGAAATTGCCGAGGTCGACGCTTATCCAGCCGGCGAAACGGTCGACGCTCTCGGCGGTGACGCCACCGACCACACTGGTGCCGCCGCCATAGGGAACGATGGCGATGGATTCTGTGGCCGCCCAGTCCATCAACTCGCACAGGTCCTGTTCATTTCGGGGGCGGGCAACCAGGTCGGGGGCGCCATCGAATTTGCCGTGAAAGCCACGCCAAATTTCGGGAAAGCTGCGACCGTAGGTGTGTCTTATCCGGTCGGTATCACCGTCGGAGATCCAGTCTTTCATGGAGTCGACAATAGCAATTTTTGAGGGCGGCAACTCGACGTCGTCGATGGCCACCGGTTCCCTTACGGGACCGGGCTCAACGGAGAGCATCGCACGGGCCATCTCGCCCAGTGCGCGGCGCTGATCGGGATCGCCAAAATGGTCTTGCCAGCCCCATCCCCAGTGGTTTTTCTCCTCTCTGGTCATCTGTCGATCCTCTCCTCAGATTATGTGCCACGGGGCGCTCAAATTGGCACCATATCGATTGCTATCGATCTGACAATGATTACCTTTTTAAGGATTCCCATTATTAGCAGTATCGTCAGCAGGGAAGCGAACGGCCCATCGGTCAGTTCGCCACGCCGTGCGACCTCTAGCCCCGAGGGGGCGAAGCGTCGAAGAGTCTATCGCTGCTGTGCGCCCGGCAGGTGCTGTAGCGCAACCGGCGAGCTCATATCGATCACGTCGATCGAGCGTGCGAAACAGCGGCGATTCAAAAAAGAAGTAATAATAGAGGACGGCGCTCTCCGGCGTCTCGCGTCCCGAATCTCGGGAAGCAACGTCGACCGTGGAGAGCGTTCACCCAGGCATCGGAATGGTTGTTTTTTATGAACAGTGCCAGGACCCGATGCAAATCATGAACCCAAACTCATCCGGGGGGATGAATATGCTAAAGAGAATAACCGCAGTATGTGTTGGATTGGCTTTCGCGGGCTCATTGGCCTGCGTTGATGGAGTGGATGATGAGCCGGACGAGGAAGTGCATGAGCAGGGTATAAACCTTGTGACGAACGTCGATACCTCGAGCGACGTGACGCATATGAAGTACACGATCACGCCCGTGGAGTGCCCGAATAACGTCAATCCCTCAAAGAAGGATAAGGGAGAAAAACAAAAGCCCATTGTCGCCAAAAAGAGTCTCAAGGATATGACTCTCCCAGGCGGCATTCCCACCTTTGAGAACAAGCCCTTCGACGAAAATTCCAAGCATCAATTCGCCGACTATCTAAAGATGTTGCCCGTCGGCTGCTACGATGTCGATGTACAGCCTATGCGCAGCAAGAAAAAGGCGTCCAAAGACTGTCAGCCGGTCAGTCAGCAAGGGGTGGAAGTCACGAAGGGAAAGACCACGGAGATCTTGTTGGTCAGCCAGTGCAAAGGCGACCACACGGGGTTGCTCGATGTGATCGCGGCCCTGAATCACCCACCGACACTGGTGGATTTCGAGATCATCCCCAACAAATTCGTGGAATGCCCCAAGAAGGGTAAATACGTACCCGTCAAGGTCTGTGCTCGCGCCACCGACCCGGAAGGCGATCCGATGGTTATGAAATGGGATCAACTCAAAGGTCCCGCCGTCAAAGATTTTAAGGTCAAGCACTCCGTGCAGGTAAAGGACACGCTGACGGAATGCGTCACGGCCAAACTTCGAGCCGTCAAAGAGGGTGAGAAGCAGCATCAGTTCAAGGTGACGGTCTACGACCAATTTCACAACAAGCACAGCGAGCTGATTACCGCCGAGCAGTGGTATAAAGACAATTCCTTCGGCAAGGTCAAATCGCGGGTTACGCAGAAATTTCCCATCTACGTCAGTTGCGTGGAAAAGCCCAAAAAGAAGAGGGCCTGTCCGCTCAACAAAAAGCATTGGAAGAGCCACCACAAATACGCGTCGATGCCAAAAGATATCGCCTGGCCGACAAGCCACTACACGTCGAAGCCGGCGGAGAAGACGAAGATGTGTGGCAAGACCTGGCTGAATAACCTGCATACGAAGCCCAAGGGCGATGCGTTTTACACCCTTTCGCATCAATATATCGCCGCCCATCTCAATATTGCCAACGGGGCGAAAGTGCCGCCGGCTGTGGCGCTTGCTCTGTTTATCTCCGCCGGGATTGTCCACAAATGCCCGACGTTGAAATCGGGCCACGTGCGATATCTGGCGCTGACCATGGCGGCGATCCTCGAAAAGTATAATGACGGGTTGAAGACGTCGAAGAAGTGCAAGGAGTTTCCCTATGGCGATGACAAAAAGGACGGTGACGACAACAATTTGCTTTAATTTTGGCCCGTGACTGACGTGACTTCGACCGGTGGCGATATGTACTCGTCGCCGGTCAGGTCACTGCACCACGGGGGACCACCAGACGAGAGCCAACGACGCTGAAGTTGCTCGAAGACTCAATAGACGTCGCTGTCGGAACACCAAATCGTTCAGATGCAGAGTGGGGGAAGAATGTGGAATTACATGAGGACAATCGGGATTGCGGCGATCATCATGGCCGCGCTAGCAATGGCATGTGTGGACGGCGACGGCGACGATGAGCCAGACGTTCAGACCGGGATAGAGGCGCTTACCGAACTGGGTGTGGAACAAGAAAATGACGTCAAATGGATGAAGTACACCGTCACGGCCTGCGGGGAAAAAGAAGTCTTATATCAGAGCAAAAAGAGGTTGAAAGATCTGACTTTGCCCGGGGGAATACCGAAGTTCGTCAAACATCCCTTCGCGGAGCATTCCTCGCATCGATTTGCCGACTATCTGCTCTTGGTCGACACCGGCTGTTACGACGTCTACGTGCAGCCGCTGGACAAGAACAAGAAAAAATCCAAAAAGTGCATGCCCGTGCACAAAAAAGATATCGAGGTCAAAAAGGGCAAGACCACGGAGGTCCTGTTGGTCAGCCAGTGTAAGGGAGAGAAAAAGGGCCTGCTCGACGTGGTGGCGGCGCTGAATCATCCGCCGAAGCTGACGATTCTGGATCTGGATCCTCAGAAATTCGTTCAATGTCCTGACGAAGGCAAACCGGCGGTGACCATCTGCGCGGAGGCCACGGATAAGGATGACGACCCGATTCGGCTGACCTGGGATGTTCTAAAGGGCCAGGATGGTATCAAGAGCCTGGAGGTGATTGAGGATTCGCAATATGCGTCAGCAGGCGTGGCCGGCGAGTGTGTGGAGGTGAAATTCGAGCGCAGCGACGGGGCCTATAAATTCAAGCTCACTGCGTTTGACGAATTCGTGAAGTTCAAGAATAGCGAAGGCCAACTGATCACGGCCGAGAAGTGGTTTGCGAAGCACGGCTTCAAGGGAAAAAAAGGAGAGCCCATCAAATCGCGGGCCTCACTGAAATTTCCGATCTACGTCGGCGATTGCGACCGGCCGGTCGATTTTATTTGTCCGAGGACGATCGGATTTTGGCGCAATCCGCCGCAGAATGAAGACCTGGTCAACCAGCGCTGGGAGAAGCAAACGAAGTCGACCTACGATATCAGCGAAGAGGTGTGCGCCGGGCATCCAAACGCCATTCGATGGCTCGACATTCTGATCGATCCGCCGTTGGGCAATATGTATCTCATCCTGGGCAAACAATATGTGGCCGCTCAACTCAATCGCGCTGCCGGCGCCACCGGGATTGCCGCCGTGGATGAGGCCACCGATGCCGATATCGCGGCCGCGCAGATGATGCTCGAAGGGGGCGATGCCTGCGATGAGCAGGGCGGCGACTGGGATGAGCAGACCCGGCAGGAGGCCGAAGATCTAAAGGATTCACTGGAGGCGTTCAATAAATTCTGCCAGCCGCTTAGTAACGGCAATATCGTCGAATAAGCCAACACCGGCGGGGAGCCCTGATGGCAAGGGCTTTCCGCCTGGCGATAGCTGGAAGATACTGACGCTAACGACAATCAACAGTAGCTGACACAGTTTTGGGGGAGGCGCATCATGAGACGTCTGATGACAATATTGATGGGGCTGATATTGGCGGGGGCGATGGCCTGTGTCAGCTCCGACGCCGATGAGGAATCGGCGGACCCGGGCGAGACGGGAATGAATCTATTAATTGACCTGCAAAAACAAAGCGATGTGGAGGCGATCCGCTATACGCTGAGCGAATGCGGCTCCACGGAGGTCGTTGCCGAGGAGACAAAGGAATTAAAGGACATGACCTTTCCCGTTGGCAGTGGTGGATTTTTCGACGCTGTGTTTCAGGAATTTTCCGAGCATATCTTCGCCGATTATTTCGTCCATCTCGACGTGGGTTGCTACGACGTTCACGTCGAACCGCTTCGGCCGTCCGGTGACAAATCCAGGGATTGTCTCCCGGTGACAAAACGGGCTATCGAGGTCGCAAAAGGAAAGACTACGGAAGTGGTCATGGTCAGCCAGTGCAAGGGAAAGGACAAGGGAGCAGTGGATGTGATCAGTGCGTTGAATCATCCCCCGCAGCTCGAATTCGTCGATCTGGCCCCGAAGACCTTCATACGCTGTCCCGAGGAGGGTCCGCCGCATGTCGTGATCTGTGTGCAGGCCCAGGACTCGGACGGCGATCCCATGGTCTTCGACTGGTCGCCGCTGCGAGATCGGGAGGGCATAAAAGACGATGTGGAGCTGGAGTTGGTCGAAGACTCCGATCATATCATCGGCGGCCTCGCCGGGGAGTGTGTACAGGCTGAGTTGGAGCGTCAGGACGCTGAATACAAGGGGAAAGTCACCGTATTTGATCAATTCGTGATCTTCGACAACGACGAGCCGGAGTTGATTACTGCCGAGGACTGGTTTGCCGAACAAGGGATCACCGACAAGGACGGAAACCCGGTGCGCTCGCGATCGTCCCGGAAATTTTCCGTCTGTGTCACCGACTGCGACAAGGAGCTTATCTGCCCGCGAACTCAGGGCTATTGGAAAACCCCACCCCACGATGAGGAGGCCATCGCCGCGAAGTGGGAGGATACAGACTTTACTCTCGACGAAGCCTTGTGCGAGGGGGAAGAGGCGGAAAAATGGATCGACATTCTTCCACCGGGGCCGACCGGTCTATATTACCGCCTGGCCACCCAATATATCGCCGCCATGCTCAATATTAGCGCCGGGGCAACGGTCGTCGGCGATATCGAAGATGACCTTCAGACGGCCCAACAGTTATTGGAGCGTCCGGCTATCTGCGCCGACAAAAGCTCTATTCAGGCCGTGGAAAGCGTAGACGACACAATTGTGATCGTGGAGGCCCTAAAAGATCGGATCGAGGGGTATAATCAGCTCTGCGCCGGCGGTTCGTAATGGCCGCTCAAAGGGCGAGACGAAACATTTGTTGACTCGTTATTCGTGGGGAGGATTTCGGTCAGCCGTGCTCAAAATAAGTGGCATTGCTGCCGAGGTCATTCCAGTTGAGTTTATTACAAAAGGGGTATTTCGATGAGAACAAAAATGGGGGGAATCGCGGCCATTGCGATACTGGGGATGATCCTGGGATGTGGCCAGAATACAAGTGACGATGAAGCTCCGGAGGTCGAGGAAGAGGAGACGGGAATCGCCCTGGGAGTTGGCGTTCAGGACAATACCGACGTCGACGGATTTCGCTTTGTGATTCAGGAGTGCGACCAGGGGGCGGTGGCCGTCGATGAGATTCATAGCCTGGAACAGCTTTTATTGCCGGGGGCGCTTGGCGAGGTTGAAAACCGGCTCTTTGATGAGGGCTCAGAACATCTTTTCGCCGATCATTTCGAGGTGCTCTCAGCCGGGTGCTACGACGTGGACGTACAACCGGTGACAGCCTCCGGCGATCCATCACAACAATGTGAACCGGCATCTGCCGAGGAGGTCTTCGTCGTCAACGGCAAGACCACCGAGATTTTGCTCGTCTCCCAGTGTCACAGCCCGCAGATGGGCAGCGTCGATAGCATCGCCGCACTCAACAACCCGCCGGTAATCGAGTCCGTCGACTACTCACCGTCGAAATTCACATATGAATGCGAGGACGTCGAAATCTGCGTGACCGCCTACGATCCGGACAGTGACCCCATGGAATTTGTCTTCGAGCAGACTGCAGGGGATAAATTGCGCTTTCCGCTGGAGTTTACGGAGCCCACCGTCAAGGGCGATCGGGCCACAGCCTGCATGCAGGCCGTCCCCGTCTTCAACGACGATTATGAATTTACAGTCTCAGTCTACGATCAGGTGTGGGACGGCGACGAACCGGTGCGTATCGAGGATTACGTCGGGTTGAAATCCCGCGCTGAGTTGAGCTTTCCGATGTATACCAACTGGGATTTCGAGCTCGAGTGCTACGATCCGGAAACCGGGGACTTTCACCCCTTTAAAGGGACACGAGAAATCGAGCGAGTTCAGCCATGTGAGCCGATCTGGCCACACCAATTCTTCTGCTCTGATTTTCACTGGAATGAAACCGATCGGACCTGTCCGGAAGGTGAGTTCAAGCCGGAGACCGTCTATCCCCTGTGCCAGGATCACGAGGGGCAATATGAAGTGAGATAGTGATTCGCCTGCAGGGCAAAATACGACCAGATTGAGTACTAACGAAGGGGGAAACGATATGAAGCGATTGGGATTATTGGCAGCAGTAATCTTCGGGTTTGTGATTTGTACGGGTTGTAGTCAGGTATTAGACGACGAATCGTCGCCGGAGCCCGAAGAAACGGGCCTCGGATTGAGCGTGGATTTTCAGGGAAATACCGACGTGGCCGGCTTTGAGTACGCCATCTATGAATGCGGCGAACGGTCGGTGGTCGCCGGAGGGATTAAAGATCTCGAGGATCTCGTATTGCCGGGCATGATACCGGGATTTGAAGACATGCCCTTTGACGCTCGTTCTCGTCACCTTTTCTCCGACTTCTTTACTGTCCTCGATGCCGGTTGTTACGACGTGGAGGTTGAGCCCGTCGACAAGTACGGAGCCGCCGTCGAGGAGTGTAGCCCGGCCTCGGAGTCCAACGTAGAGGTGCTCGACGGACAGACCACGGAGATCTTATTGATCAGCCAGTGCACGGGACCGGAAAAGGGAGCGCTCGATGTCGTCGCTGCCCTCAACCATCCCCCGGAGTTGTCCTCGATCAAATTTTCCAAATTCAATCGGGAATGCGAACGCGTCAAAATCTGCGCCAGCGCATCAGATCCGGATACCGACCCGATCCGATTTAGCTGGAATCAGGTCGCCGGACCGAAGCTTATGGAAGGGATCTCGTTGATCAGCGAAAAGGACGACTCCTGTGACGCCTGGTATTGCGACTATCTCAAAGAGCCGACACCCGACGTCTACCACCAGGGCGAGGGAAGAGAGTGCATCGAATTTAAGCTCGGCAAGGCCGGCGACTACGCGTTTTCGCTCGTCGTCGAAGATCTAAAATGGGATAGGGACACAAATAAAATGGTGCCCTTCGACGATTCCTCGGCGAGCCTGCTCTTTCCCGTCTACGCGGCAGACGATCCGAATAGCACCTGCTCGCCGCCGAAAAAAGGCGTTTATATGGACTGACCTGCCGAGATAGTTCAAGAAATAATAAGGCCGCTGGGCTTCCGAGAGGAGGCTCAGCGGCTTTTTTTATTCTGAAAGACCAGGAAGCTCAGGAGCTCTGTCGGCGAAGGGTGGTCAGCTCGATGACGTTGGATTCTGCTTCGCTGCGGCGTCCGGGATGGCGGCTGTCGCGGGCATCGGGGTCCATCAGATTGAGGGCGTCGCGCAACGCACCAATTTGACCGGGAGCAAGGCGGATGCGGCGATGAGTCTGCCAGCCGAGCTCGCCGGCGTAGCGCTCGAGCCGAAGCTCGAGGGTCGGGGTTTCGCCTGAATCTCCGATCTGGACCAGCTCCACGCGTGTGTCTTCAGCAAAGCCGAGGAGATTACCGAGTATTTTTTGGTGCGTCATCGTTTGAGTTCCTCGGTGCGAGGGCCGGTGTCCTTTGAGTAACCAGTGATATTGATAATAGATTTCATTATCAGGTCAAGGGGAAATAAAAAAAGGGTTTATGGAGGAGCGGGGCCGACCTGGTGCTGTGACACCGCGGAGGCCCGCGCTCCAATTCACCGCTCCGATCTATATCAGCCGGATTGGCCGGTGGCCTCGTCGATGTCGGAGGAGGCAAAGGAGACCTTCTCCGTCAATTTCTCGAGGTGATCGACGTGTTCTTGTTCTTCGGCGACGTGTTCCTCAATCCAGAATACAGTTCCGGGATTGGCGGCGTCGGCAACGGCGTGAGCGTCTTCCCAGGCTTTAAGGGCGTCTCGCTCCAGGGCGAGGGCGGCCTCTAACATGCCATCGATATCGGCGGCCTGGCGGATCATCGCCGGTTCTACGGTGGGCACTCCGCCGAGGACGGAGATCTTTTCGCCCACCAGCTCGGCGTGCTCCAGGGCTTCCTCACTCGATTCGTGGAAGAACTCGCGGTAAATCTCGCGGGCATCGCCAGTGACCATTACGGCGGCCTGCATATATTGAATCACTCCGGCCAGCTCCCAGGCCATCGCGTCGTTGAGGCGGGCGATCAATTCTTCTTTGGAACTCATGAATACTCCTATCTCGAACATGAAAAGCGGATATGAATACATCGGACGAACATAGTTATAGGGCCCGCTCAGCGGGCGTCAACTCGTACTATTCAACGAGTAGGGCCACCAGCCTACTTGTCGAGCACCTCGCCGGTTTCGTCCCAGCACATCAAGGTCTCCCATGCGGTGATCGCGCATAGTACGTCGTCGCTGGCGTCGATGGCCCGCGAGATGGGCGGCGTATTGGGAAGGTCGGGAGCGCCAGGGCCGGCGCAGTCGAGGCGGCCGGAGGCCTCAAGGGTGCATACGAAGCTGCGGCCCACGGCCAGGTCGGCGGCCAGCGGGGATGGGAGCTCGAATTCTCCGACTCGTCCGAACGAACAGATCGGCCGATTGGTCATGTCCAGCGCACATACGAGATCGCTGCTGACCTCAAGGTGGCCCACGGGTTCGTCAAAAGGGGTGGAGTCCACGGCATTTTGGCCCCAGCACCGGCTCGACTCCCAGGGGCCGATGGCACAGCTGTGACGGGGACCGGCGGAGATATCCTGAAAGGGGCCGGAGGGCGGCCGGTCGTGGTCGGCGTCGGCGCGGCCCCAGCAGATGGGTTCGCCGGCGTAGTCCAGCCCACAGGTATGGGTATCACCGGCGGCGATCTGAAGGAGTAATTCGTTGGGAGCGGCGAGCTGGCCCATATCGTCGGCGCCCCAGCAGACGGGGCGGGCCGTGGAGTCGAGGCCGCAGAAATGACGAGCGCCGGCGGTGATCGTCGCCAGGGGAATATTCGGCGGTCCGATCGCTTCGCCTCCGTCGAAGCGCCAGCAGAAGACGAGGCCAGCGTGGATGAGCACGCAGACCTGTTCGTTGCTGATGGCGATGTCTTTTACCTGGCCCGGCGGCTGTGGCGGTGGAAGGTGCAGATAGGCGGCGATGCCGTCATTCACGTTCGGCAAACGGACCAGATCTGCTGGATCGTCGGGCAGGTGCTGTCTGGGAGGTGTGGGATTCTGCGCCTTCTGATCCGGCGATTCGGCGTGGGCGACAAAAGGATCGGCAAATAGCACGGCGGCAACACCGATACTGAGCAGGGCGATTAAGATATGATGTGAATAGAACTTCATGACAGCCACCACAGTGCAGGACGATCCCCCGATTCAAAAACCAAATCTAGGGACCGTCTCACGCGGTTCAATGCCGGATCGTCGGCTCGATTTGCTGTGCGACGATTGGCAGTCTGTGTTCAGAACAGACTGCCTGTTGCACAGCAGGTCATTGGCGTTTGCGGCAAAGGGTCAGCCCGTCGCCGACGGGAACCAGCGACAGGTCGATGCGCTCATCGCTGTGGAGTTTTTCGTTTAATTTGCGGATGGCGCAGGTGTCGGGATCGTCGCAGCCGTAGTTGGCGACCTTGCCGCTCCACAGCACATTGTCGACGGCGACCAATCCGCCGGGACGGACGAGGCTTAATGAGCGCTCGTAGTAGGCGTCGTAGCTCTCTTTGTCGGCATCGATAAAGATAAAGTCATAACTCGCCTCCTGGCCGTCCTCCAGCAGCCCATCAAGGGTCTTTAGAGCCGGCGCCAGGCGCAGGTCGACGCGATCCATGACCCCGGCCTCCGACCAGTAGTGGCGTGCCCGGGAGAGCCATTTTTCGTTGACGTCGCAGGCCACCATGCACCCACCACGGGGCAGGGCGGAGGCGATCCACAGGCCGCTATAACCGGTAAAGGAGCCGATTTCGATGGCCCGTTCGGCACCGAGAAGTTGGAGCTGCAGGTGCAGAAATTGGCCCTGTTCGGGAGCGATCTGCATGCTGCCCATTGGCAACTCTGCAGTTTCCATCCGGCAGCGGTGGTGAACGGGAGGTTCGCGAAGGGAAACTCCCTGAAGATAAGAGTAGAGTTTGTCGTCGAGCGGCAGGGTGCGCGTACTCATTTCGTCGTGTCTCCCCGAGGCGTGGTAGCTAAGGTTTGTGCAGGCACAACTAAAGATTTTCACCGCGTGCGGAGAAACAAGTTTTATCGCGCCCAATACCCTGCTCTTAAGAACCCGTAAGGGACGCCAGAGTCAGTGTGTGTCCGGTTCGCTCATCGGTGGTAAAGGTCAGGCTTAATTCCTCGGAGCCGCGAGAGAAGCGATCGGTTTCTGCGCCGGTCAAAGAGCTGCCGAGTTGTCGCTCCAGGCCGCGCAGCGGTTCGTTGAGCGATTGTCGCTGCCAGCCGGAGCGCGATAGTGACTGGGCGTAAAATTGCCGGGTGGTGGCGATATTGCGGGGGCCGATAAAACTCAAATCGACGCGGTCGCCGGCGCCGGGATCGTCGTCGGCAAAGCGCGACAGGCGCGTGCATCCGGGGCAGGCGGGCACTGTGGTGTCATAGGCCACTCCCTCGGCCTCAGAGCCGGGGAGCATCCGTTCGAAGTCAAATGCCTCGTCGCTCCAGGTGGCCACGATCGAGGTATGTCGGCGGTGGTTGGGGCGGGAGATCTCGATGTAGCGATGGCCGCGAAATATCTCGTAACGACTGTCAGCGGCCTGTTGGATCTCGGACAATTCCTCGGCGTCAGTGGCCTGATTGGCCGTGACCACGCCGCGCATCGCTATTTTGTCGTCCGTGATGGCAAAGGGGACGATGCCACCGGTGAGCGCCGTCTGCAGTCGCTCACTTCGCTCCTCGTCGGAGAGGTTGACGTAAATTCGATCGTTGAGGCCCTGTCGGCGAAATTCTTCCTGATATTCGGCCATCACCTGCCGAGGGCTTTTGCGCGAGGTCTCTGTGGAAAAGAAGACCGTATTTCCGTTGAGGTTATATCGGGCCGCATCGTCGTGGCCAAGATTGTCCAGGGCGTCGGTAAGGCGCTCGGTATTGGAGCGATCGAAGGGGCTGTGCCAGGAGATATCAGCGTGGGATTCGGAGACGGAGCCCGATATATCGACCACGGCGATCGCGAATCCGATGGCGGCGATGATCGCCGCGCAGCCGACGAGTTTGACAGCGGTCCACCAGAGGGGAGTTGCGTCATCTTTAGATTGAGCCATCTCGTCCTCGTCGCCAAAAACAGTTCGAAAAGCGGCCAAGCTGGCCGCGGGCCCCGGCTCGTCCTCGTCGCCAGAAACAGTTCGAAAAGCGGCCAGGCTGGCCGCGGGCCCCGGCTCGTCCTCGTCGCCAAAAACAGTTCGAAAAGCGGCCAGGCTGGCCGCGGGCCCCGGAGGCTGAACGCTTACCCATCGCCACCATGTAGTACAGTGTAGTAGAAAGGTGGAGAAAATCAATTCGCGGCCTCACCAACAAACAGGATTCTGGGACTCGCCGAATCGCCGTTTATGCGGCGTTTGGTGCCGCGGCTGAGCTGCGGTACGAACGGAGAGAGTCACGGAGTATAATCGAAGCCTTGGAGATGTAGATGAAAGCGGTACAGATAAGCGAAGATTTCGGCCTCGACAATCTGGAGATGGTGCAGCGGACTTCACCTGAGGTCGGGCCGGGTCAGCTCAAGATTGCCATGCGCTGTGTGTCGCTGAATTTTCGCGACCTGATGATGATCCAGGGGTTATATAACCCGCGCCAGCCGCTTCCGCTGATTCCGTGCTCCGACGGCGTCGGCGAGGTGATCGCCGTCGGTGACGGCGTCGACGACGATTGGATTGGTCGGCGCGTCATTCCCATCTTCGCTCAGCAGTGGCGCAGTGGGGAGCCGACGAAGAAAAAGCTCAAGACGACTCTGGGGGGGCCGCTCGACGGAACTCTTGTCGAGGAGATGGTGGTCTCAAGTGAGTCTGTGGTGGAGGCGCCGGAGCATCTGACGGATGCCGAGGCGGCCACCTTGCCCTGCGCCGGACTCACGGCGTGGAACGCGTTGGTGGAGCAGGGCGATCTCACATCCGGGCAGACCCTGTTGACGCTCGGAACCGGCGGAGTCTCGACTTTTGCCGTACAATTCGGCGATATGCTCGGCGCCCGGGTCATCGTCACCTCCAGCAGCGACGAGAAATTGGCACGGGCCCGCTCGCTCGGCGCCGCCGAGGGGATTAATTATCGCGACGACGCCGACTGGGGAAAGACGGCCAAAGCGATGACCGGTGGACGGGGCGTCGATCTGGTGGTCGAGGTCGGCGGCGCGGGGACGCTTGAGCAATCGCTTCGCGCC
This sequence comes from Myxococcales bacterium, assembly GCA_007119175.1. GTDB lineage: Bacteria > Myxococcota_A > Bradymonadia > Bradymonadales > Bradymonadaceae > SLJM01. Next base: position 15,159 of record SKQC01000045.1, read on the forward strand.
GTGCGTATCGGCGGGCAGATCAGCCTCATCGGCGTACTCTCCGGAGGTCAGCAGGACCTCAATATCATCCCCGTATTGATGCGAAATATCCGAATTCAGGGGGTCATCGTCGGTCACCGCGAGATGTTCCAGCGCATGAATCGCGCCATTGCTCTGCACGAAATGCGGCCCGTCGTCGACCGAGAATTTGCCTTCGATGAGGTGCGCCGGGCGTTTGATTGCATGGCCGCCGGCGAACACTGCGGAAAGATCTGTATTCACATCGATTGAGCCGTCACAGGGCAATCGCGGTCGAAGTCGTCGGGCTGGAGTATCGCTTCGGTAGTGGTGCTCGGCGGAAGTCCTGAGCCGTATTCGGCGAGGACCGGGCGACGAGGTCGAAGTCGTCGAAGTGAGGCGATGCTTGTGCATCGTCGAATATAGACGACAACGAGATCGTCGCTCAGGACCGGCGAAGAGTGGTTTAAGACTTCTGTCGAGTACCAGTAGATATGACGGTGACGCGCTTCAGCTCGTGGCGCAACCTGGATTCATTCCGCGGTTGGATCGACGATCCGCCCCATGACCACGATGGACTCACTGGTGTGATCATAGACCAGGAAGATAAAGGGCTGATTCAGAGAAAGTGGGGGGTCTCGAAACGTACCGCCAAGTCCCGGGCTCAACCCTTGAGGATACTCTAATTCGACGGTCTCGGGAAAATTCATGCCCTCCAGAGTCAGGGCAAGGCGCGTGGTATTCTGTAGCGCAGTGGGGAGGGCAAATGTCTCTTCAAGGTCAACGGTTTGTTCTACGTCGAACGCCGGAAAGCCTACTCCCGCCCCTGTGTGGTGAGAGTTATGCTCGAGTGAAGCGATCCAGTCACCGACGATGGTAGATGATAGCATCTGCTCTATTTCCGGAAGCGTATGTGTCGTCGATTTTATGGCGATATAGGCAAATTCCTCGCCGGTGGTCTGTCGTTGTATGAGAGTAACGTCGTCGTCGCCTCCCAGCTGGTGCGGAATGGCGGGATATGCCGTCGTTTCAATGGCTTCATCCTCATCGATATGAAATTCTCTGGAGCTCTCTACTCCGGAGGACCGGTGCCACTGGCCGCGGAGCACGAATCCCTGTATTCGCGACACGTCATCGGCATCTTCACCGGGTAACTGCGCGTCGTCCAGAAAACTTTCGGACCAGCGCCCATTTTGCGGATGCCAATGGCATGGCGGTGAAGAGGCGCATTCGATGGAAAAAAACTCAACACCGAGAGCCTTCCAGAGCCGCTCCGGGTCTTCCTCAGCGATCTCGTAGTCCTGAAAGACCGATGGGGAACGGCTCGCCCCCCGCGGACGGCGCTCGAGCAGTTCCTCTCGGAAGTCTTGGGCTTGCTGAACTAGCTGTTGCGGGGAGTCGTGGCCCAGCATCTCGGCAATGGCCTGAGCATCGGCGCCGTCGAGATCGTCGGCGAGGTCCGCCAACGCGATATAGA
>SKQC01000339.1 GCA_007119175.1 Myxococcales bacterium
GAAGCCGTTTTCCTCGAGCCAAAGCCGGACGTCTTTGTCGACGGTGGCGTGCAGATTTCGACGCGTAAACCCCCGCCGTTCGAACGCTCGCTCCAGCTCGATGTCGACCAGTTGTTTCATCGCCGATCGGGACAGAGGATTGAAGACCAGCACGTCGTCGAGGCGATTGAGAAATTCGGGGGCGAAAAACTCGTCGAGCTTGTTGCGGATGTGGCCCGTCATCTGGTCGGAGTCGGTCCCAAAGCCCAGGGGCTGGATACTGGTCTTGGATGCTCCCAGGTTGCTGGTCAAAAAGATCAGAGTCTGGCGAAAGTCGGTGGTTCGGCCTCTGGCGTCGGTCAGCCGTCCTTCGTCGAGGATCTGCAGGAACAGACTGAAAATATCGGGGTCGGCTTTTTCGAATTCGTCGAAGAGCAGCACCGTAAACGGTTGATTTCGAATCTCTTCGGTCAGCAGACCCTCTCGATCTTTGTCGTGCGGCGATCCGATGAGTTTTTCGACGGCGAATCGGCCCTGATATTCGCTCAGATCAAAGCGGGCCATTCGGTCCGGCGAGCCGAAGAGCCGCTGGGCGATGAGTTTTGTAAAATAGGTCTTACCCACGCCGGTGGGCCCGACCAGAAAGTAGACGCCCAGAGGCTTGTCGGGATCGCCCATTCCGGTTTTGACCAGAGCCAGCCGATCGACGATGGCGTCGACGGCGTGGTCCTGATCGATGAGTCGTTGCACAAACCACTGGCGGGTCTCGTCGAGGTCGAGGGGGATGGTGTCGTCCAGCAGATCGAGGCTCATCCCGGTGACCTCCGCAAGGCAGGGCGGGATATGCTCGACGGTCAGTACGAATGGTTCGTCGTCCTCTTCGTCTCCGTCGTCGTGGCGTTCGGTGTAGTCGACGAGGGCGTCCATCAAATCGCAGGCCCGGCCCGGGGGATCGCTTCGCGTAAAAAAGCTCTCCGAAAAGTTGACGATCTGATCAAGACACCCCGGCTCGGCGCGGACCACTCGCTCCTCGTCGACGTCGATATCGACGAGTCGTTTGGCCAGCACATCCAGGGTCTGTGCCTCGTCCATGGGCTGGACTTTGACCTGTCGAAATAGCCTCAAAAAACCGGGATCCGAGGTCAGTCCGTTTTTTAAATCCTCCTCGGTACACTCGGCAATCATGCGCAATTGACCGCGCTGTAGATAGGGTTTGAAGAAGTCGGCAAAATTCTCGTCGCTCTTCGAATGAGCCCCGGCGCCGAGTAGATCGTTGGGGTTGGTCACATAGAGGATGACCCGCTCGTGTTTTAAGATCTCCTCGGACATCTCCTTGAGCTTCGTCTCCCAATCTCCCAGATAGCGGGTCCCACTGATGAGCTCGCTGGTATTGGTCTCCAGGATATTCCACTCTTCTTCGACGTCGTCGCGCAATTGATGAACCATCTCGTGGACGATGGCTGTCTTGCCCACGCCGGCCTCGCCGAGCAGTAAGATACTGCGGGTTGTCCCCTCGTCGGTGAAATGGTCGACCAGGGTTTCTACGGACTCCTCGCGGTTGTAGGCGCGCATCAAAAAGGGGCGCTCATCGTCGCTGTCCAAAAGCCGGCCGTATTTGTCTAAGCCCCGCTCTGATTTTTTCGATTGTGACGTCAACTGAAGGCGCTTCCACAGAGTGCCGTAGACCTCCTGCAGTTTACGGGCCTCCATATAATTTAGAATCAGCCGTCGCTCGCGCGGCGTCAGTTGCTGGGGCAATTTGCGATAATGATCGCGGGTCAGTCGCGGGACGAGGCGATCGAGCAGCTCCTCGGCGCTGCGCTGCATATCGACTTCGCGCTCCAGAAGCGCTTTTAAAACCACGGGAAGACAGCGCGGCGTACCCAACACGCGAAGCTGTGACAGAGCCTGCTCGCGCACCCCGTAGGACTCGTCGTCCATACACCGGATCAGCACATCCTCGAGATGGGGGTAATTCAGATCGCCCAGTGCCACGAGAGCCCGGTAGCGGACATCGGCGTCATAGTCGTGCAGCGCCTGCAGCACGGGCTCGGTGACCGACGGGTCGCCTAAAATTCCCAGCGAAAATAAGGCCATCTCGCGGACCCCGGCCTGGGGATCGTTGAGCAATTGCACCAGATCTGGCACTGCCTCCTCATAGCCGAGGCGCCCCAGATTGGTGGCCGCCGCCATGCGGCGAAGATAGCTGCGATGTTCCAGGTTCTCGATCAGCAGCGAGGCGATCTCTGTGCCCAGCCCGTAGAGTTGGTCGCGATAGCTTCGGTAGCGCTCCTCGCCTTCGGTATCCTCGATTCTGCGCAGAAGCTCACGGGCCGATTGTAGTTTTTCTTCCGCCTGATCCATGGAGCTGCCTCGTCATGCGTACTGCCTGCCAACAACGGTCGCCGACGGCCAGAGCCGACGGGAAGGCCCAGTGTAGTGGCGGTTCAGGGCTAATGCCAGTAAGTGAAGCGATTGAGGGTTGTTATTTGGCGTAGATTCATCGGGGGCTCTCCTCAAAAACCACCGATGGTAAAACGCAGCGCCAGCACTCGCCTTCCCCGTGGGGAAGGGGATCTCTGGTGGCCTCGCTGACCTCCGGAGGTGTTTGAGGGACAGCTCTGGTGGCCTGGCTGACCTCCGGAGGTGTTTGAGGGGGCTCTAGGTAGCCACGCTGACCTCCGGAGGTTTCGGCGCGACTCCTTATCGTCCGGGCATGATGGCGTCGACCGTTTTTTGTACCCACCCGCGGCGGTGAACCAGAGCCAGGGCCTTGTCGAGGGTTTTTTCCATACGCCGCGGCTGGTGGGTCTCCAATACGTTGGGGAGAGCCGACCAGCGGTTTTCGACCTGTAAGACGCGGCGCGATAGATGGCGCAATCGGTCGGCGCCGACGGGGTCGCGGGGGCCGTCGAGAGCGCCGCGAACCGGTGGCGAGGAGGCCGGGACGTCGCAGACCAATTCGTTGATGCCGACCACCGGAGATCCCAGGCTGTGGCTTAGATTGCGAGCGACCTCGCGATTTTTGGTAAATATCGAAACCGAGCCGTATCGCTTGCCATCGCGGGTGCGTCGGACCGCCTCGGCAGGGGCCTGAACGGGGGCAATGGCGACGACGGGGCCCGGCGAGTCGTCCTGCCAGATGCCCATCGATTCCTCGACGCCGGTCAATACGGTGGGCTCAAAAAATAGGCCTCGACAGCGGGGCCGGGCTCGGCCTCCGGCGACGAGTCGGGCGCCGGCCTCCGATGCCTCGTCGACGAGCCGTTCCATGGTCTCAAGCTCCTCGCGATCGAAGAGCGGGCCCACATACATCGGATCGTCTCGTCCATTACGGCCCTTTCGAAGGGTGCCGATTTCCTCGACCACGGCGTCGACGAAGGGGGCGACCACCGAGTCCTGCACGTAGATGCGGCGCAGGGCGCGGCGGCGGCGTCCGGCGCCACCACAGGCGCCGCTGACGGCGGCCCGGGCGGCCCGCTCGATATCGGCGTCGTTGAGCACGATCATCACATCGCGAGTCGTCCACCTGCCGAGCACGGGGATCATGCGCTCGCCCTGTCGGCGGGCCAGCCTCCGGGTCATCGCCGGCGGGCCGTAGGAGACGATGGCGTCGGCCCTGTCGGCCAGGGCGTCGACCATTTTTTGCCCGCCGACCAGTCCGCTCCACAGATGCTCCGGGACTTCGGCAGCCGTGGCGATATTGGTCAGCGATTGCACCACCAGCGGGGCCCGTTGATCGGCGACGACAATCACGGCATTGCCGGCGATAAGGGCCGCCAGCGCCGGAGCGATGGTCGTCTGCAGGGGATCGAATCCGGAGGCCACCACCACCACCACACCGCGGGGCTGCCAGCTGCACTGCGCACTTCGACCCGGCGTCCACCATCGACCCTGGCGCTGGGCGCCGAGCTCGTCGCCGGCCTTGGAAAAGATATCCTGGCACTCCTCACAGGTCTTCCACAGCTCCCAACGGGCCTCCAGGCCATTTTTGCCGGTCTCGTCGACCAGCAATTCCAATAATTCCTCGCGCCAGTCCAGTAATTCGTGAAAGAGCATCCGACTTTTGCGCACCCGACGCTCCACGGGCTGGCGCATCCAACCGCGCTGCGCCTCCCGTGCCCGTTCGAATAGCTCCACGGCCGGGTCCGGCGCAGTGAGCTCCGTTTTTCCCACGATGGTTCGATCCACCGGGTTGACCGAGTGCAATTCTCCCTCGTCGGAGTCCTGCTTATTTTTCCGAGACCGCTCGTCGATATCGGTTTTGCTCAGGGGGGGAGTATGGGTCTGTTGCGTTTTCATCAGGTCGTCGCTCCTAAGGTCATGAAAAATGGCAATTAATAGCGCCGGCCAGCCGTCGATTCATCACCAGATCAGACGAATCTGATCACCGGGATGAAAGACGCGTTCCCCTTTCCCTTAACTGCGATACGACCTCAGGATGGCGGACGGGCGCCAGTGGTTTGAAAAACCAAGCTGTGTACTGAGTCGAAAGGCACAATAAACGCCGCGTCAAAATGTACAAGCGGAAAAATCGAGCTGCGAGCTCGATTCGGGGTCGTTTTTGCCATTTTTCCCCACCCGCTCTATGTGGGCTAATACCCCAATTTCCGCAGCGTCTGCTGCACAGATCGCACATAGGAGCCGCCGAAGAGGCGCACGTGAACCAGCAGAGGAAATAGATTGTAGAGCGCCTGCCGCGTCTCAAAAAACCCGTCGGCGATCGGGCGGCGCTCGTCGTAGCGGTCGTAGAAGCGATCGCCAAAAGTGTCGAAGAGGCCGATAAACGCCAGCTCTACCTCCGGATCTGCAAAATAAATCGCCGGATCGATAAACGCCGCCAGATGCCCCCCGTCGACGAGCACGTTACCGCCCCACACATCGCCGTGGATCAACGCCGGCGGCTGCGGATCGTCGATAAATTGGTCGATATCGTCGGCCAGTGTGTTGAGGCGGCGGTACATGGCGATTTCGAGCCGGCCGGCCTCCACACAGCGCCGGCCCATATCGCGCAGGCGATGATCGGCGAAAAACGCCGCCCAGTCCTTAGACTCGGGATTGGGAAGC
>SKQC01000363.1 GCA_007119175.1 Myxococcales bacterium
AATCTGGGGGCCTTCTCCGTCGAGTTCGTCAAGGGTGCCGCCGACCCGGAATTCCGGGTCGGCGGCACCCTTGACGAACTCGACGGAGAAGGCCCCCAGATTGCCGAAAGCGGCGGTGGTGTCGGCGATATCACGCGCAGTGGCGGCGACTCTGAGGCCGGCCGACTCGACGCCCGCGAACGCCCAGAGGAGGTCCGCGGCACAGTGCGCAACGTCAGCGCTCTTACCCAGGTGCAGGGAAGTTTGTCCCGCGATGATATTGAACGCGTCATTGGCCGCCATCAGGGGCGCATCACTGGCTGCTATGAATCGGCGCTCAACGAGGACCCCAGTCTCGGTGGCCAGATCACCTTTCAGTGGACGGTCAATGCCGACGGTAGCGTCAGCTCCGCAAGCGAACAAACCAGCACTCTCGGCAGTGGCTCGGTTTCCAATTGCATCCTCAACATCATTCGCGGTATGGACTTTCCCAATCCCGATGGTGGAAGTTCTGTTGAGATCGCGTATCCCTTTGCATTCCAATCCGCCCATTGACGTCGTTTTATCCCTACTTTCGAGAGGTAAACTCCCATGTCGTACCGCATTTCCGCCTCCTCTTTAGCACTTTTGCTCGCTGTCGGTCTGATCGCATGTGGCGACGACGATGACGCCTCCGATATCTGCAGTGATCGCGAATTAGTACCCCACGTCTCTCCCGTCGTTTTCGGCGAGCTCTCCGAGTCGCTGATCCCCCATGAATGGCACCTGTTATTGCACAATTCCTGCAATGCAGAAGTTACGATCGAGGAGGCCTGCCTGATCGGCGACGACGCCGACCAATTTGTGCTCGAAGGGCCAGAAAGCGACGTCGCAGTTCGCAATCAGGACAGCGTCCTGCGCCTTACCTATGAGCGAGAAAGCACCCATAGTGGCGACGATCAGGACGACCTCGCAATCGTCGTGCAATCCGATGCCGAGAATGCACCGACCATCGTTGTTCCCGTCTGTGCGCGTGTCGTCAGTGACCCCGATGAAGAAGCCGAGATGGAATGCAATTCGCCGATCGAGATTCCCGCCGAAGGTGAACGGGTCGACGGACTTTGCTCGTAGTACTGAGCGCCGGAAGTACGCAGGTGACTGGACGACGAGGGCAAGCCGCAACACAGCCATCGTCATTCAGCACCGCCGAGAGTCGCAGCGTACTTTCCAAGGCTAGCACTAAATGCGCCCGGCCCCTGGCCGGCCCGTAAATAGCGCGGCCGGGATGCCCCCCTCGAGGGCTCCCGGCCGTTTTTTGCGTTCTTGTGTATGTCGTTTAAGCCACCGGTTCAGCGTCTCGGTCGATCAAAGACCACATAAAAAGGCGTGACGTCACCACCTCCCCGGGCAAATGATGAGTAATCATTCCACCATTGCTGGGTCACCTGATCGAGACGCTCCATCTGCTGCATGATCTCACGATCAAGCTGCCGGGCTTCTTCCTTTTCGTCGTCGACGGCGTCCCGAATATCCTCCAGATCATAGACTGCGCGATCATTTCGCACCGCTACCCGTGCCACCAGCAGTTCTAGTTCGGCTTCTGCCACGTCGATTTCAATCGCCGCTCGCTCCGCCTGAAGCTCCAGCAGATCCGTCCTCGCATCGAGGAGCTGATGAAGCGTGGTCACCAGCGCCGATGTGCCGTCAGGCCAGGTGCTATGTCGATTGATCTGGCGATGCCACTGTTCCATGCGGACCAATTCAGCGCTTGCTTCGTCGTATTGAGCGCGAGCAACAGCGACCCGGTCTTGACCGTCGGCGATCAAGCGTCGATCGGCGGTGGGAACGCTGGGATCATGGATACTGATCGGATCAACTCCCGACGAGCAACCCAAAAGCAGAGCGATACAGCTCAGCATTATCCACCGGCTGTAGTCTGATAGTCGGAAACCATCGGCGCAATCACAACTCACGGCCACCCTCCCGTTCTGCGGAGTACCTCTCGGCAAGTTCTTCGACCAGATCAGACTGGCCATTTTCTCGAAGTATTCTCCCCAGATTTCGTTTGCCAGCCTGATTTCCGGCGTCAGCGGACCTCGAAAACGCCTCAAACGCTCTGCGAAGATCTCCCATCTCATAGCTCGCCACACCGACCAGGTTCATCTCCTCGCTGCCTCCGCCGGCGCTGACCGCCTGCTGAAATGCAAGGCGTGCCAGATGAGGATCGCCGCCGTCGAGTAATTGAGTGCCCAGTGTGCGCAGGGCGTCGACATCGTCGGGATTTCGCGCCACACGCTCTCGCAGCTGCTCGGCGCCCTCGCCGAGCTCGATGCTGCGCCGCGAGCCGGGAGAAGCATATGTGGCAAGCGTTGCATCCCAGGGCTGACCCTGCAGGCATTGCTGGACGACATCGTCGAAGATATGACTGCTCCACAGCCGCGTCGAACACGCCTCAAGGGCCTCATCGACGGTCGCCTCGATGCGCTGGATGCGATCGTCGATTGCCCCCTGTAACTGCTCGCGTTGCTGAGAGTCGAGATCTGCGGGCAGCGACACGCGGGATAATTCACCGACGACATGCTGCATGGCATAGGCCAGCCGTGCGAAAGCGACCGTCGTATAGCGCTGGCTGCGCTGCCGGGCTGCGTTTAGATAATTTTGCTGAGTGACGTCGATCAGGGTGATATAGTCCTGAATGACTGTAAAATCTTCCAACTCCGGGAAGCGCTGCAAGGTCGCCAACATCACCTCTGCGAGTCCGTAATGAGCGCGGGCCTCGGCTTCCGATGACGCTCCGGCAATGCCCAGTACCTGCTGAAAATACCCCGCTGCCTCATCAGGGTTGCCCTCGGCAAGCTGGGCGAGACCGAGGCGTACCAGCACTTCTGGCTGCCCCTCGTCTTCGTAGCGCACCAATTCGCGAAACACCTGCTGCGGCGATGCGCTCTGCTCGAGCAATTGCGCGTAGCTTCCCAGGGCCTGGGCACGGGCCTCCGGCGTCTCCGATGCGTTCAGCGCCTCGTGATAATAGCGCCGCGCCTCGTCGTATTCGCCCAGCTCCTGTTTGAGTTCTCCGGCAGCCGTTAAAAATCGCGTTCGCTGCTCTGGATCATAATCTCCGGCCCGCTCCAAAAACTCCACGCCGCGGTCGTATTCAAAGCGCCGCACCGCAGTCTGGGCCAACGAGGAGAAGATTCCCGATAGCTCGTCGCTGTCTGGATACGATGCCGCCAATTCATCGGCCATCTCATACATCTGCGCCGTATCACCGGAGGAGCGGGCGGCGACGAAAGCATTGAGCAATGCATTTTCTCCGGTCTCCGTTCCCGCGTGAACCTCGGCGAAATCCTGCAATGGCGTCAGATCGACGTCGTCATCACCGGCGGCCGCCAGCGTCAGAGCATCGAGCCGCTGCTGTTCGGCGACCTCGAGGATCTCCTCGATATCGGTGCGCAAGCTACTGGAGGCCGGCGAACCGGATTGCAAAAACCGCTGGCTCGCCGCAATCAGGCCATCAAAATCGGTAATCGTCAAATAGCTGTCCAGCACCAGGCGAATTGCCTCTTCAGACTGGTCGGTGTCCGGGAATTGGTAGGCCACCAATCCCAGCTTGTCGATTGCCTCGTCATACTCTCCGGCATCGAAATGGCTTTCGGCAATCGCGAATTTAACTCGCTTTCGTCGATCTCCCTCCAGCCCCAACTCCAGTAATTGCTCACCGGCTGCACGCAGCGATGTCCTGGCGGTCACGCTTTCGAATTGACCGCGATCCGCCTCCCGCTCCAATGAGGTCTGAAAATTGACGACAGCATCGTAGAGGGCATCGGCTCGTTCCTCATCGTCGTCGATAAGGGTAGCGGCCTCCATGCCTCGCTGACCGGCTTCGAAGTTTCGGTCCTCAACCTCCAACACCTCCACCAGGTTGAGCAAAATCGAGACCCGCTCCTCGCTGTCGGGATAGGTGTCCAGGTGAGCCCGGTAGGCTCGCGCCACCTCTGCGGCTTGACGCTGCTCTTCTTCACCACTGGCCTGATTCATTTTCTCCTGGGCCTCCGTCGACAGGCTCCGGACGTAGACCTCAAACTCCTCGAATAAACCGACCGCTTCGCTCTCCTCAATTGAGATCTGACCATGGTAGTTGGTCAGCGCCCTGTTTATCAGTTCCACATCGGAGGCGACGGAGTCATAATCTCCCAGTTCGTTTAGCGACGTAAACAGAGTGCGGGCATCCTCCAGTCGATCAAAGTCGGCATGGCCGTAGTTGAGCAATTCTCTAGAGACGTCTCGTGCCCCTTCGAATTCATCGTGCAATCGGTATCGACGAGCCAGACGGTGAAGGCCAGCCACGTAAGTGGGACGATTATTGGCCCATTCCCGGTAATAGGCGATGGCGTCTTCCGGCTGGCGTTCCTGGCTGTAGCAATAGCCCAGATCGACAAGCGAGTTGCGTTCGACATCGATGGATTGATCGACGCCCGGCAATCCCTCCAATGCCGCCAAGTTGACCTCATCGCCCGCCAGATACTCCTCCCAGTCCGCCATCGCCCCCATTGCCGACTCGAAGAAATCAAGGGCCTGTTCGCAATCGCCATCGTTAATCGCCACCCAGGCCATCTTGTATTGAGCCAGACCGGATGCCGAATTGAGCTCGTCGTCGATAATTTGTTCGTAATAATGAGCGGCTTCCGACATCTCGTGCTGATCGAATTCATAGTCCCCAAGCACGATCAGCGCCTGGTGGCGAAGCAGACTGTCCGGATATTCAGCGACCAATCGCTGCATGGCCGTGCGCATCTCATCATAATTTCCCAGTTCCCGATGCTCATGGCCCATATTGAACAACATCCGCGGTGCCTCCGCGCTGTCTGGAAAGCGGCGCAGAGTGGTCTGGTAGATGTCGATGGCGTCGTTTTTCAGCAGGCGCACCTCCGGCACGTATAGATCGGCCTGTGCCTCTCCGCTTTCGCGAAGCCGGGCCAACTGATAGTGGTAGCGAGCCTCTTCGCTGAGCAATTCGGCAAGTCGCATATACAACTCGGGCAAATACTCCGCTCCCTGCGACCAGGCGATGGTCTCTCGGGTCTCGTCGACCGCATTTCGCACCTGGGCAATTCGCAGGCGCAGTGACTCCACCTCTGCTGTATCTTGAGCCTCAAACGACGGTGTTGAGCAGCCGGCCACCGGGCCCAGAGCCAACACGGCCAGCAAACCGCCAACGACCAGATAGATCACTCGATGCATCGGTCCTCCAACGGTACGATCAGGTCGTCGATTTCATCGGTCCAGAACTCTCCGCCGAACTGAAAATAAACCTGCTCTCCTCCTCTCGGCACCTCAAATATTGCGCTCGGGGCTGTTCCCTCCACGCGGTCGCGACCGCGCAGCAGGGTGACGCTGATCTCGTGCAGCACCAATTGCACCCCCTGCTCGGCCTGCAGCAATTCCGCGGCGAGAGCCTCTGTTTCATCTCGAAGATGCTCCCGCTCGCGCCGATCGGCCTCTTTTAACCCCCGCTGATATAGCGCGGTCAATGCGTCGGTCAGATTTTCCCCAAGGTCCGAGGCGTACTCGTTGACCAGTTGGAGTTCTAACTCCAGGCGGGCTCGATGGTCGGCCACCGGCTGGCTTACTTCACGGAGCCTGGCCGCCGCGCGAAGGGCATCGGAATCCTGCAACGACATTCCACTATGCAGATCATCGAGGGCCTCACCGTACTGCGCTCCCAGTCGAACCGCAGCAATCCGGGCCGGCTCAAACTGACACAGGCGCTGAAGATTGAACGCCTCCAATAAAAATCGCTCCGGAGCAATCAGATCACGATAGGCCGGAGCGTCGAGTGCCAGCAGTAGTCCCAGCGATCGACGGTGATTGTTGAGATAATATTTGGTCCAGGCCATCTCCAGCAACAACTGCGGATCATCGGGCGCGGTCTGCCGAATCTCTTGATAGCGATCCAATGCGTCTTCGAATTCCTCTTTTTCAAAGGCGATCCGCGCCAGGCTGCGTTGAATATTGGAGTGGATATCGTCGGGCAGATTGTCCTCGTATTCCTCGAGGATCATTTCCATCTCTTCGGCCGCCTCGTCGAGGCGATAATCGGCGAGCATTTCCACGGCTAATACATAGCGTGCCCGTGCTTTATAAGGGCTTTCGTCGGGGATCTCGCTAAAATAATCGCTGGCCCACTCAGGATGGCCCTGCCGCAGGTTGTGACGCCCCTGGTAGAAGGCAACAAGAGCACTTGCTTCGTCACCAAAACTCGGCATCTCTGCGGTGGCCAAAAATCCGTCCACCAGTGTCCACTGGTCGTGGGGGTAATTCTCAATAACCTCTGCCAGGCCAAGGATTGCGTCTTCGACCAACTCTGCATCGCGACGGGCCGAAGCGATATCGTGGTACCACAACGCAGCCGCGTGACTCAGCTCCAACTGCTTGAGGTTGTCGGCCATCAGGCGGCCCGCCCTGTCGTAGCGGGAGTCGTCGACTGAGCCGGTGCGCTGGTATTGATAGGCCGCCCGTGCGGCCAACGCCGCATCGCCCTCCAGCGACGCCTCCACGGCCTGCGAGAAGAGATCGTCTCGCTCTTCGGCAAGCTGCACTCCTCCACAGCCCATCGCCAATAGCAGGACCACCACCAATCCATATGCGAATGTCATCGACGGCGCATTGTTCATCGGATCAAAATCCCAGCGACATGCCAAGTGCGATCGACAATTCATCTAGATACGACAAATCCTCGAAGAACTGGTCGTCCGGAAACATCAGGTACCGAACGTCGAGTCGAGTTGAAAATCTCTCATTGAAAAACAACCGCACTCCCGTACCCAGGCTCAATCCGGGGCGCTGGCTGCGGGTAAACCACCCGTAGGCGCCTCCAACGGTCAGCAAAAGCTCTCCACGAGCCAAACTGTCATTGAGCCAGGAGCCTTTCCAGTACAGCGGCTTAAACACCAGATTCGACGTCACATAATAGTCGAGGACCTCGAATGGGGACGGAAAAATGTCCATGGCCTCGAGCTGACCGCTGAGCCGGGTGTCAAACTGAAAGGAGTAGTGGAACTGCGCCACCTCCCAGCCCACCAATTCACTAAAGTGAAGCGTATAACCACCGGATACGGTCACCCCGCGGGTAAATGCATCGAGCGGAAGAAGTCCCACCGTCCCACTTAGCTCATGGCGTTGAAAATACTGTCGGTCCTGAACGACCAGTGACGAGTATGGACGCAGCCCATCGTCATCCTGGGCGGTGGCGGTGGCGGGCAAAAAGAGGAGACTGATCACGATGGAGAACAGCACCAGCCCTACGCATGTCGACCTGATCATGGGGGAGACTCCAATGTGGCTAACTGCTGGCAATGGTTTGCTTGTCGGGCGACGCGAGCAATAACCCGTTTCTTGAGCGACTGTTACTCAAAGAGGCTAAGATAAAACCGAGGATTTCGCCAGTCGGTTCTTGTAGCTTTTACTCGCGCTAAGAATTCGAAAACAAGACCGTGAAGACTTGCCGTCGATCGGTTATCGTGGAAAGCCGGAACGCTCATTTGTGCCGTGCCACGGACCGGTTAATCGGCGCGATTGCCCAGTACGGTGTCACTACAACACTGACCGAGCCGCACTATGTATCTATCATCGAATACATTCCGATCTGCGTGGCTCACCATTGTCGGTTTGGCAATAATGAGCCTGAGCTGCATTTCCGACGAGTCGGTATTTACCCAGGATCGTCTCGAAGCGTTATGTGACCAGTCGCTTCCCATGTGCTCCACTCAGGGATCCTGTGTTCTCGATGAAACTACTTATGTCAGAAATATTTTTCCCGGCGGCTTTCGATCCATTGTTCGCAATGACTTCGACGAAGAGACATTGGTGGTCCGAATTCTCCTTACGGAGACCATAGCGCCGGGAACCGAATTGCACGTGGAGTTGCAGTCGTCCGATTGTGGGCAGATCGAAGAGGAACGCATTGCTGACGTCGATCTCTTTGAGGAGTCGGGCTCGGACCGCACTTTTACCTTTGAACTCGACTTTCACGACGACGGAGACCACTTGCTTTCGGTCTTCTCAGATATGAATGCCGAGTATCTGCTCAGTGTCCAGCCGGAGTAATCGGTCTCACTGCTCTATCCCCCCCATGCCTGTATAGTTTAGCTGTCGTCACCGGCGTCCTCGCCGACGTCTGGCTCACCGCCTACATCATCCTCGTCGCCGACGTCTGGATCGTCGCCTACATCATCCTCGTCGCCGACGTCTGGCTCACCGCCTACATCATCCTCGTCACCGACGTCTGGCTCACCGCCTACATCATCCTCGTCACCGGTATCGGGTCCGACATCAAGTTCTGCATCCGGTTCCGGCTCGGCATCCAGCTCGGGCTCGGCATCCGGTTCCGGATCGGCATCGAGCTCCGCGTCTAATTCGGGCTCAGCATCCGGTTCCGGATCGGCATCGAGCTCCGGTTCGGCGTCGAGCTCCGGTTCGGCGTCGGGCTCCTCGCTGACGTCGGGCAGATTTGGGCCTGGAGGAGTGACATCGCCAATATCCGGAAGTACTGGAGCGTCAACGTCCGGTGGGGGCAAATACTCTACATCGCTGCGGTCGATAAAGCCGACGTCCAACAACTCCTCTTCCGGCTCAAAGACATCGTCGATGATCTCCAGCGAACCCTCGAAATCTCCGGCCAGCGTCACCGACGTGCCGCCGGTGTCGATCTGGGCGGAAAAGTCCCCGCTAACTTCGGCACCGTCGGCTTCGCGAAACTCATCGAGGTGTATCTCTCCACCTGTGGCATCGGGAATCACAGTGGAGCCGCTCTGGCCGGAGACGGTTCCCTGCTGTGGAATCTTATAAGAACCGGCCCCATCCTGAAGCTCATCGGCATCGACGATCACGCGCACCGGCACCTGCCCGTTTTCGCGAAAATACTCGACTGACAACTCCGATGAATACAAGCGAATGCGCACATCGTCAAAACTGCCGTCGTAGGTGTCGAGCAGGCTGCCGTCGAGCGAACCGGCCCCGGAGGAACTATCGCAGCCCACGGTGGCTGCAATAAGGAGACCACAGCCGGCAACGACTAAAATTTGCTTCATGATTCCAATTCGCTGTGCCAAGTGACCATCCTTTAGTCGACGGCGTCTCGCCGTGCCATCCGAATTTCGGTAGAGACCGTTTCCGCCTCTTCATCATAAACCTCACAGCGATAACTCACCACCGGTTCATCGCCGTCGAACAGCAGCGAAGGCCGCTGCCCGCATGCGGCGAGACTTTCCCCAGAATCGATTTCCTCGTGAGACCACGTACCGTCTTCCCGATAGGCAAAAATCACCGCTGTGTCCTCGGCAGCGCAATCCCCAAGTCCATTGGCGGCCACCGTACAGCGATAATAGGCAGCGGCGAGCGTTCCCTGTGGCGACTGGGCAAGCGACGGACTATAGCCCTCGTCGTAAGTGGAGTCACCGATCGTACTTCCATCGGTAAACTCCCAGGCGCTGGCCGATTCAAATTCCTCCCACTCTTTCAGCGACGCCATTCGTGGCGTTCCCAATTCGCTGTCATAAAACATCACATGAAGCTCGCCAGTATCCGGATCGAGGACGACCCCCGGTTCTTCTTCATTTCCCTGATTAAAGAGCTGGACCTGTTTCCACTCCCCGTCGACTCGCCAGGCGACCCAGTATCCCAGGCGCTCCTCGATATTGCTCTCCGTCGGTGTGTAATAGGCAATGATCGGCTCGTCGTCATCATTGAAGAGCAACCTGTTGTACTGGCCGGCCCCGTTGGCCCATTCCACCGCTTCGGGCTCCCAACTTCCCCCGGTGCGGTGAACGAATTCCAGATCGGCTCGACGAAAATCATCTACCTGAAGGCCCCCGAAATGCACGTCGCGATAGGCGACGGCGGGCTGATTTTGAGAATCGAAGGCCAAACCGGGGTGATATCCGACGACATACCCGGCATCGGCGGCCGCATGACCTGTCGCCGCCTCATCGCTCGTCGACACCGCCGTTTCGTGACTCCAGTCGCCCTCTCCCTCCCGATACAACACGCCGACGTCATTGACTCCGCAATACTCTACCATCTGGGAGATCGGCTCCCCGGTCATCGTCACCACTACCGCCTGGCCCTCTGCGTCGTATCCCAGATCCAGCCCCTGAGGGGCACTGAGAAAGGGTTTTGCGTGGATCAGCTCATCACTCCAGTCGCCCCCCGGTGAGCGCTCCATATAGTGAAGCGGCCACAGCACGCGGTTGGGCGGCTCGTCCATATCAAGCTCGTCGCAGGGCTCACCGGTCTCGGGAGTCATCTCAAAAAACGCCAGCCCAATCGTACCGTCGTCACTTCGGGCCATTCGGAGTTGAAAGCCCGCCTCCTCATCAAAGGGAACGGTCTCCGTCTCCCAGGGATCCTCGACAGGATCGGGGCGAGGCGGAGGATCGTCATTTTGATTCTGATTTACCTCCTCTTGCTCTTCCTCCCCGCAGCCCATCACCGCTACCCCTACAACCAGTGCTGTACACAGGCTGAGTGCGACTACCGCTAAGGCATATCGCATGTTTGGTCGTTTTCGTTGATCACGCATGGCGGTTCCTCACAGATATCGGAGACTTTCTCGATGCAAAAGCGGTATTGTTGATCTGGATCCCACGCTCGGGTGTCCTCGTTGACGGTTCGTCCGTCCTCCAGCAGCTCCAGGCGATCACGAACCAAAATATAATAGTCGTCATCGTCGTGGTGCTGTGATGAATACAGACACTCATTGCCCGGGTCCAGCCCTCCCAGTGTCATACTCCGGGCCGGGTGGCTATCCTCGTAGTCGCTAAATACCAGGGTATGCCACAGCGATGTTCGGTTGTGCAGATTCATGACGTAATCGACTGGACCGGCATCGATTTCGTAATGGAAGGCAATAGTGCAGTCCTCCTCAGGACAGGGGTGTTCGTAGCGAAACCAGTCCATGTCGTTTTGGTAGCCCACACTGCCAGTGATCCAGTCCCCGCTGCCACAGCACTCTGGCTCATCACCGGTGCAGTCGAGCACATCGACGGTCGTTGCAAATGCTTGGTTCTCTGAGATTGGAAGAGAACTTTCCACCTCGTTGGTAAACAGGTTATTCGGCTCGTTGGTGTCGGGATTGTCGCGGATCCGTACCTCCAGATCGTAGCGAAGCTGAGGCTGTGCGGCCTGAGATTGAAAGTCGCTGGCACGCAGATAAATGGCGTCGCCGCCGAAAATCGGCGCCGATATCACCGCCCGGTTGCGATCCGGTCTCGTATCTGGCGAGGCGACGCACTCCGGGAGAAAATCGGGGCAGTCATAGCGTCGCTGTACTTGATTTCCCCCACATACCCCTTCCTGCAAACACGATCTGGGTGCCGCACAGGTATTTGTCGATGGATTGCATTGCTCGTTATAACCCGCGCAATCGAGCTCGTCGGCGCAGGGAAGCTCCAAAAATTCGCAGTCGTCATCCGCTTCACAGGGGCTCTCATGGTGGGGACGTACCATCATCAGATTGGCCTGTAATTCGTGGGAGAGATCCCATTTTTCCTCATTTGATAGGTCGTCGGTATCAAAGACCATCTCCGCTTCCAATAGCCCGTTTTCACATCCCTCGATGGGGATTCGAAACCAGTCGATATCACCGGGCGCACTGATCGTTCCCCAGGTGCTCAAGGTCTCGCTCCACCCGGAGCCGCAACTGACCGCAGACTCGCTCAGGTCGGTGGCTTGCTCAGGCGTGTCATTCGGTTCGTTTGGATCGATATCTTCGATGATGTCCAGGGTCAGCTCGTAGGGCGTCTCGAGGTCGGCGTCGACGTCGTCCATATCTCGAACCACCACGAAGTAGGTTCCGGCTCCCTGCACGGCGACCAGGCGCTCAATTTCCGTCGCTTCCGTTTGCGACGATGCATTCTCCACTGTAGCCAGCACCTCGCCGTCGTCGCTGTGGACCTCGGCTTCGATCTGATATTGCAGCGGATCTGCTTCCAACTGCAGATGCAATAATTCACGATCGTCGAGATCGATTGAGTACCAGTCCTCGTCTCCTCGACAGGCGATATAACCCTGTGTGGTGTCTCCATCCTGTACCTGGGTGGCCTCTTCGGCAGTGTTATTGGGCTCGTTGCCGTCGGGATTTGCCCGGGTATCGATCTCGAGTTCATAGTGGTGATTAAAATCCTGGTTATTCTCCGTGTAATCGCGAAGGGCCACCAGGTAGTCCCCTGGCTCCAGACACTCCAACGCCTGTAATGGCTGGGGCATACCGATCTCGTCGAGATTGGCACGGGCCACCACTTCACCGGAATCACCTCCCTGATCTTCGTAGATGGAGTACGTCAGTTCCACCGGCGTAAGCCCGGTACTCATCCCCGCCGAGATATCAATGATGGGTTCAGCGGCCTCAAGGGAAAACGAATACCACTCCTGATGACCGACCGGGCAGATATAGCCGGTCGTCACCTCACCAATGCTAAGTGAGGCCGCATCCTCGGGGGTATTATTATCTCCGCGCTCACACTGCACGGAGGGGTCTTCGTTATTCGGATCGCCATTTTCCCCCTCTCCGTTTTCCGTGCACGCCACGGCAAATAAAAGAAGAAGAGAAAGGACGAACCATTTATGGCCACAGACAATGCTCATCGGCATCAAACTCCCCGACCTCGACGAAATCGTCTTCGGTCAAATGTACTTTTCCTGATGGTGGATTTTTATAATCGCCGTCGGGATCGTAATTCGCCATTACACAGGCGAAACGATAGGTCCCGGACGCCGATGGATCATCGTATGGAACTTCACTGGTATACAGCAGAATTCGGTTCCAGTTATTTCCCGGATATACGGCCCGCTTATTCGGCAGGGTGGGTACCAGGGTAATATTGCTGACTCGATACTGATAGCAGGTCTGGGGCCCGGAACGTGGAATCTTTTCGGTCTGGTAACGATATGCGACCTGTGAGCGGACATGATTGCTATCGCAGCGCGGGTCGGTATTGGCCAGCACCTCTTGCTTATTGGTCACCCCATTTAACGAATAGTCCTCGTGAGTATCGTCTCGTGTCGGGTCGGTACGGAAACGGGCTTCCACAAAATCGGGCAGACCGTCGCCGGCGGTGTCGACACCGCGCTGTGAGGTGCCGAAATAGACCTCCTCACAATCGTGCATTCCATCGCCGGTTCGGTCTGCGTAATCGCAGCGACCGTCGCCGTTTAAGTCCGGACAATCACAGAGACCGTCTTCGTTGTTGTCGACGCAATCACGGCCGTATTCGCTTAGACACGGGGTATCGGGATCGGTGACACAGTCGCAGATCCCATCGCCATTAGAGTCGAAGAGGCAATCACAGAGGCCGTCTCCATTGGAGTCGATACAGGGCGGTGGGATGTAACAATCGGAGTCATCGGGATCGAGGGGATCGAGGCCCGAGTCCCGAAAGCGCCATTCCAGATAATCGCTGAGACCATCTCCGTCAGTGTCACGGTCAAGAGGATCGGTGCCGATGGAAAACTCCATCATATCTGCCAATCCGTCGCCATCGGTATCGATAAGCGGCTCGCCGCACTCGGGCACCCCGCTTCCATTGACGTCGACGAATAGCTCGGGCTCCAGCAACCCCTCCCGGACCTGGGTGGCTAAATCGAGCTCTTCTGATTCCTCCTCTTCTTCCGAAGCATCGCCGTTTTCTTCTTCGTCTTGTGGCTCCTCCGGTGGCAGATCAGCGGGCCGAAAGGGGATATCGTCATCGGGAACCACGATTTGCTCACTGTCGACGACGGTATTTAGATTCGTCGCCCCGAGCGTCTCCAATGTAAAAATCCGGCGTAGCTCCGTGAACTCGGCAAAGAGAAAATTGAGCTCGCCCTGGTTTTCAAACCCCCGGTAGTTGCCGCCGCCGACCTCCGCCATATCGCTGAGAAGCGCCTCCGCCTGGTCGTCAACCACGGCCACTCCGGTGGATAAAAAGGCGGTGTGGAACGAAAACTCACCGACCCGGAAGGTATTGGCCAGATCGACCATGGCGTCGACGGAGTCCATGATCCGGCCGTGGGTCTGTTCCCGCCCTTCCCCGCCGTCGACATTGGGGATGCCGTCGGAGAGGAAAATGACCATATATTTGCTCAGCGGTAGTGATTCCAGGCTCTGATCGAGAAGTTCTGTGCGGAGCTGAAAATACCCCTCATCCAGAGCATTGAGGTAGTTGGTGGTGGCCGCCGTCTCGCGCAGCGCAGCGGTTCCCTCAAGGAGCCGATCGCGATCGTCGGTAAAATAATCAGTGGGTAACCCCGTGTCGTCGTCGATGATAGCCACCGTCGACTGTGATTCGCCATCAAAGCGATTGATTCCGAATTCCACCGCCCCCGGAGCTTCGTCAAGCAGTCGCTCCCAGGTCTCTCGCACGGCCCGTTCGCGGTTCGTCTCCCCCGTCACTGGATCGGGGGGATCGACGACCTCCATAGAACTGGAGGTATCGACGATAAACAAAACTCGCATTGGAAACCGCAGCTCATCGGGGGGACTTGTGCAGATCTCGCCGCGAATTTCCAGCTTGTCGTCGCGATGGACCTGCTCGCTTGGTCCCTCTTCAAGATCCGCGTCAGTACAGGTAATGATCGCCGGCGACAGGGCCACTGCCGCCAGCAGAAATATCGCGGCCGGCCAGCGCCATAAGTCCCGGCGCCACTTATTGGTGTGCTGCAAGCTCACGTTCGCAATTCCTCGTCGTAGCGTCATTCGTCGTCGCCATCGTCATCGATGCCGGCACAACTTTCGCACGCCTCGGCAAGATCGTCGAGCAGGTCCTCTAAGAGAACCCGCTCCCATGGGCGATGGCAGTCACTGGAGGGGTCGAAGCTGCCCATGGGGACGAAGAATCCATACGATTGCTCCGGAAGCCGGAGCCGCGCCGAGCTGTCGATATGCCGTCCCATCAGCGCAAAGATCTCGTCGGGGTGAAATAGGCGATTATCCAGGGTGATACGCGGGGGCATACACTCCTCGACCATATCGGCCAGGTCACTGCGGTCGGCCAACTCCCCCTCGTCATAATCAAAATATCCACACTCGGAAATCGTCTGCAGGCGCCGATAAAAGTCGTCGGCCCGGGCCTCCAAATTATCCGAAGTAACGTCGATCACCCCGTCCTCTGGGTATTTTGTCTGACCGTCATACAGGGCTTCAAAGCAGGCTACTTTGTGGATTCCTCCCACGCCGCCCATCTCGGTAAGCCGATCATGAGCATAAATCTTGACCCGATTCCGGCCGCGCTCCCGGGGCAATTCGGTGGGCGCCATCTGGATGCGCTGGATGTCATAGTCATAGCACCGGCGTTCGTCGGTGCCACTGCTGCCGATGCGATCGACCTCGCCTAGTCCATGGTCATCGAGATCGTAGAGAATTCGCTCCGACCGATAGGCTGCTTCACTCGAGATCTGTGGGTGAACACCACCGCGGACGGCGTCGAAATTGGAGACGCCATCGAAACTATCGTCGCGATCGCCGTCGACGGTCAATGGATCGAGGCCCAGGAGCACCTTGAGACGATCGGGAATTCCATCGCCGGAGGTGTCGGGAGTGTTTAAGTCCGTGCCCAGATAATCCTCCTCACAAACCGTCAGTCCGTCGCCGGTGAGATCCGAGGAGTCGCGGCACGTCAGCGCCGGGCGCTCCGGATCGGTGGGGTCAAATCCCTCATTGCGAAACTGCCATTCGAAAAAATCACTATAGCCATCGTCGTCGGTATCCCAATCGAATGGGTCGGTGCCGATCTCGCGCTCCAGGGCATCAGAGAGCCCGTCTCCGTCGCTGTCGGGCTCCAGCCCCTCTTCGGTTCGCACCGCATTTTCATTATGGGCGATCATCGTATGGAGCCCGTATTGGGCGGGCATACTGGAGACATTGATGCGAAGATAATCGGAGTCGCCCTGCTCAAGGTTGATATCCTGGAAGATCCCTTCTCCGGCAGTGGCCATTTCCCTCAATAACCCGCTGGCCGCCTCCCGCTCGTAGCCGAACTCCTCGGCGACATCGCCACAGATCTGCTGAACGACATGAACCGGCGAAAAAAGCAGTGTCGTATTCATATTGAGTCGACCCACATCGTATAACTCGCCCAATTCCATGAGCTCATCGACCCGGGCCAGTATCTGTTCGGGCTGATTGTAGGGCTGACACGGCGTGTGCTCGACGTATTCCCCGTCCGGGATATCGAGATCTGTATTACACACTCCATACAGACTGTCCGGCGGTCCGCTGGAGTCGCATCCTGCGGTGCACACCGGCTCTGGAACTCCGTCGCTGACGAAGTTGACGATATAACGGGTTCGCGCTCGCTCTCTGGGATCAGTCTCGCGCATTTCTTCTTCAAGCATTCGCCCGGTACTGGCCAGAACTCCTTGATAATCTGTGGCATTGCCCAGCCCCTGAGCCGGATCGAGAAATTCCTGTATATCATCGATATCGCGGGTAAAGCCGGTCTCGCGCACCCAGGTGGAAAACCCAATAAATGCAAACTCGGCATTGGGAATGGCGCGAATATCCTCGACGGCCGCCTGCAGGGCCTCAAAGCGCCGGTTTTCACTGTCCAGACATTGCAGTGAATAAGATTGGTCGAGCACAAAGACGACCTTGACCGGGAAAGTCACATCGCCGCTGGGTTCGGTGCAATATTCGCCCGTGATGCGCAAAAGATTGTCGATCTCCTCCTCTTCTTCCAGTTGCCCTTGTTGAAGTCTGGCTTCGGAACACCCCGTGGAGGTGACGGCCAGCAAGGCCATAGCGAGGAGCACGAAGAGAGCGGGAATTCGTGTATTCATGGCAGATGAATCACTGAGCAGAAGGGGCCAGCATAAAAAGGTACGGCCCGGCCCAATCGGCCGGGCCGTACCAGAGTTTTAGGTGGTACTCCACCGATCAGGCCTCGGCAGGCTCTGTTCGGGGCCGACGGATTGCGAACAATCCGAAGAGAGCGAAGACCAATGCAAGCGTGGTCCCACCAGCGCCACCAGTCGACGAGCAGGAAGAGGGCTCTTCTGGAAGCTCACCAGCTTCCCCGTCGACGGTAATGGTGCTCGTCGCCGTCGCCGTCTGGTTGAGTTCACCGGTGACCCGGTCTTCCCAGATGGTTTCGACTTCCAGCCTCACTTCGTACTCACCGGGCAGATCGGCCATCAGATGCGGCACGTCATCGCCGACGTATCGATACTCGAAGGGAGTGGAAATAGTGGTCGTCCCGTTGGGGTCGACAATACGAGCATCGGAGCCGTCGGGCGCCGAGGTCAGAGACCACTGATAGCGAAGCGCCAGGTTGCGTTGATTGGCGAAAAGGCGCAGGCGAACCGGTGTTACCGTCTCACCGAGCATCGGCGGGCTATAAGCGTATAGCGGCTGCTCTGGGTCGAGGCAGTTATCGTGGTCGCCATCGACGACGAAACAGAAGGTGTCATCACAGGCATCGCCGACACCGTCGCGATCGGAGTCGGTTTGGTCGGGATTGTACTCATAGGGGCAGTTGTCGAATTCATTGGGAATGCCATCGCCGGAGATATCCGAGCTGCAGGCATCGCCAATTCCGTCGCCAGCCATATCTTCCTGGTCGGGATTGTAGTGGTTCGGGCAGTTGTCGAGATGATCGTAGACCCCGTCGCCCGACGAGTCGCGGAAGCAGGAGTCGCTATCGGGAGCATCTTCGGTATCGGGATCCCAGACCACGAACGGGCAGGGATCTTCCTCGTTGGGAATTCCGTTTCCGTTGATATCATCGGAGCACGCATCGCCTACGCCATCACCGGAGGTATCTTCTTGCTCCGGGTTAAATACGTAGGGGCAATTATCTTCCTCATTGGGAATGCCGTCGCCGGAGATATCCGGGTCACATGCATCGCCGATGCCATTGCCGTTCGTGTCGGTCTGGTCGGGGTTGTTATGATCGGGGCAGTTATCACAGGCATCACCGACGCCGTCACCGGAGGTGTCGGTCTGGTCGGGGTTGTATTCAAATGGACAATTATCGAAGCTGTCACCGACACCATCGCCGCTATAATCGTCCTGGGACTGATAGGCGTCACCCAGGTCGGTGTTGGCGATCAGGATCGACCCGCCGCCACCGCCGTTTCCACCGCTTAGCTCGGGAGTTCCGCAATCATCAAATCGCGCATCGCACTCAAACGGTGGATCATCATCGTCTTCGCCTTCTTCTTCCTCCTGATTATCGGCCAACACGACCGATGGCGCCGTGAACGCTGTTGCCGCAAAAAAAGCACAGAAAAGAAATATCAAGTTCTTCTTCATGTTCAGATCTCCCAGTAAAGAGGGTTATCGCCGACCCAGTTTCACCTACACATTCGGTGAGCACAGCTACGTGCAACCAATGCTCCTTTCATTTATCATGCGCCAAATCATATCAGATTCCGATTCCCATTCCAATGTCGAGGACCGGAAACGACGATCCGCAGATCGGTATTTGTCAATCGGCAGTGCCGTCGCCGGGAAATTTCCGTCGACGCCACTGTGTTGATACGAGGAGTTTGAGCCGAGACTCACGGCGACGCCAATCACGCCAAAACAAGTCCGGTCTGCTTGCCTTCCCGGCAACGCCCCTGCATCCTGACACTGAAATTCTGCGGACGTACGGTGTGCAACCGAGCCCGCCGGTGTGTCAGCGGCGCAAAAGATGCAGCCACCGCTGCACAGCTGGCATGCCGCCGGCTAAGGTCTACCGCGAGATTGAGATCGTTTATGACAAATGAGTCAAAGCGAAAAGCAAGCCTATTTTCCTCTGCAGAGATGTTGCGGAAAAATAGAATCAGCAGCTTGTTGGACAACGTCTTCGTGCAATTCGTGGCGTTTGCGGCATTCGTGGCTGCCATCGTGGCCATTTTAATCGGGGGAATCGACGACCGCGACCGAGGCGTAGACGAAGCGATGATAGGTCAGGTCGCTCCGTATAGCATTGAGGCGAGCCGCGACTTTTCATTTGCCGAAAAGGACGTGGCCACGTCCACCGAGTTGCGAGAGGAAATCGCCCATTCGGTTCCTCCGGTTTATGACTGGCAGGAGAGTCTGAGTCCGGCAATTGCGGACAAAGTATCTGCGGCCTTCGCATCGATGCGTCAGATGCTGCGCGAGGAGGCCTATGAGCGTCTTCATCAAGAGGACGCCGAGCGCCTTGAGCAGATCGAAGCACAGACCACATCGGAATCGCTGGAGGAGCGGGCATTAATCGATACCCTGTCGTTTGAAGATCGGATCCGAATCGCCCACCGGGTCCGCACTGAGGGCTTCGACTCCTATCTCGAGGCCCGAATTTCGGACGAGGATTATGAGACCTTTGCACGACAGGGGTTTCCCGCCGATGCCGAGGACGCACTGCGCTCGATTATCGACGATGTCATGTCCGATCTGATCGTGGCCAGCACCCAGCAGGTAGAACAACAACGCGAACAGGGAATTTATCTTCGCCGTCTGCGAAACGACCAGGCCCTAATTGAGTACCATATTACCGACCTGGACGGACGCTTTGTCGGATTCGACGAAAGTTCCCAGCTCGTCGAGGATGCCGCCCACACCCACACCATCGGCATCACCGGCGGCGATCTGCGGCACGCCATCACCGCCACCGCCTCGGCAGTGATCGAACCGAATACGACCTATAATGAGGCGAAGACCCTTGAAAAGCGCCAGGCGGCACGCGATTCGGTCTCCGACCAGATCGTGCGGGCCGACTTTCGAGAAGGTCAGGTCATTTTGGAAGAAGGTCATATCGTCACGGAGCGCGACTTTCGGATCATCGAGGAGATGGCCGAGGGGGAGGACTCGTATCACGCCACCCAGGTGGTCAGTGGCGTGGCCTTATTCGGCCTGCTTTTGGTGATGATCTTATACGGTTTCGGCCGTCGCAATATCCGGGATTTCCGGCCCGGACCCCGAGATATCGTCTTTATGGGTACCACGTTGCTGATCATGCTCCTGATCATGAGGGTGGGAACCACAGTGGGGCATGCCCTGGCAGAACAGCCCGGCGATATACCCATTGAGGCCTGGTATCTGGTGATTCCCGTGGCCGCCGGAGGGATGCTTATCCGCCTGGTGTTGGATACGGCGTATGCAATCGTCTTCACCATCGTATTTGCCATCCTCGTGGGGGTGATCGCCGGAAATTCACTGTTTTTTGCCGCCTTTACTATCATGGGGACATTGGTGGGCATTACCACGGTCCAGCAGGTCAAACACCGGATGGCTCTGATGTGGTCGGGCGTGGCGGTCGGCGGCGTCAACGTAATGGCGATCACCGGCTTTTTGCTCATCCAGGGAGAGCTGTTTTACATGGCGACCTTCGGGCACCTTCTGCTCGGATTTGGCGGCGGAATCGCCACCGGCTTTTTCATCCTGGCCGTGCTGCCGGTCTTCGAATCGGTATTCGGGTATACCACGGATATTAAATTGCTGGAGCTGGCAAACCTCAACCAGCCACTTTTGCGAGAATTGATCTTACGGGCGCCCGGCTCCTACCATCACAGCATGATGGTCGGTTCGCTGTGTGAGGCCGCGGCAGAAGCGATTGAGTGCAACGCCCTTCTCGCCCGTGTCGGTTCTTATTATCACGATATCGGAAAGGCAAAGAACCCGCAGTATTTTGCGGAAAATCAAAAATCCGGCGAGAATCCCCACGACAAACTCAAGCCAAATATGAGCGCCCTTATCATCAAATCCCACGTCAAAGACGGGGTCGATATGGCGCGGAGACATCGATTGCCCAGCGAGATCCAGGATTTTATCGCCCAACACCACGGCACGAGTCTGATCGCCTATTTTTATCACAAGGCAAAAGAGGCCGAAGATCCGGATATTCCGGAGGTCGCAGAGAAGGATTTTCGCTATCCGGGACCAAAACCGCAGACCCGAGAGACGGCGATCTGCCTGCTCGCCGACGGTGTAGAGGCGGCGAGCCGGGCGATGCCAAAGCCGAGTCCTGCGCGACTGAAAGGACTGGTCCAGACCATGATTAATCGCGCCTTTACCGACGGTCAGCTCGACGAATGCGATTTGACGCTCAAGGATCTCAACAAGATCGCCAAGGCCTTTACGCGAATATTAACGGGTATCTACCACCAGCGTCCGGAATACCCCGGTGAAAAGAAGAAGCCCCGTGATACATCGGGAGCCGCCCACCGTCCGCGGTCTGCCGAGGGAGACGATGACGACGACGCCCCCGAATCGGGAAGCCTCGCCGACACCAGCTCCGATGTGTGGGATATTCAGGACCGCGACGGCACAACCAAAAGTGAGGGAGAAAATGCCGCTCGAGGTCAGCGTAACAGGTCGAGCAACGGAGCATCCAAGGGTCGAAAATCTGATCGAAACGATCAGAACACGCCTCGCGACGGTTTACCGCGCCTTGGATCTAACTGATCCCGGCGTCTCCCTGCTATTGACCGATGGGCAGCGAATACGCCAGCTCAATCGGCAGTGGCGCGACGTCGATTCGTCAACGGATGTGTTGTCCTTTCCTGTCCATTCCCCCGACGCGCTGCCCGACGAGCCCGATCATCTCGGCGATATCGCCATTAGCATCTCCGATGCCGAACGGCTCGCCGAATCAAAGACGCACCGTGCGCGGGTTGCCGAGGAACTCGATGTCGATCCGGACTCCCTTCAGTGGACGCTGAGCGATGAGGTATCTTTTTTATTCGTCCATGGACTTCTCCATCTGCTGGGCTACGATCACGCCCGGCCCGAGCAAGAATCGAAGATGCGGGCCATGGAGCAACGCCTGTGGCAATTGCTGAGAGACTGACATTTCATGGAACACCTCGACGACTACACTGCTGCCTGCCCGAAATGCGACCGCAATCGCTATCTCATTGACTGTGATCGCGATTTTACCCGGGCGACGATCTGCGAGGAGTGCTTTGATGAATGCCCGGCCTGTGATGGACAGGAGTACCAATATGTGCGCGATGAACGGGGTTATGAGATCGCGCAGCAATGTCCGGTGTGCGGAGCACTGAATCGACGGATCCGCGCTTTTAACGAGGCGGCGATTCCGCGGCGACACCGGGATGCGACGCTGGAGAATTTCAAGACCAGTGCCCCCGGTGACGGCGGCAAAAAAGGAGAGCCGATAGGGAATCTAAATCGGGTTCGTTTTCGGCTCTATAATTGGGTCAAGGGATTTACCCCCGGTGAGCGGGGATTTTTGCTCCACGGCCACGTCGGAACCGGAAAAACCCATCTTCTGGCGGGCACGATCCGACACCTGGCCCTTGAAAAGGGTATCTCGGCGCAATTTGTCGAATTTACTCACCTGTTGAGCGAGTTGCGACAGCAATTCGACCAGGGCCGTGGTGAGACGAGTATCCTGGCCCCGATCATCGATATCCCGGTATTGGCCATCGACGAGCTGGGAAAGGGCCGAAATACAAACTGGCAGTTGTCGATCATCGACGAGATCATCTCTAAGCGCTACAACCGCTCGCTGACCACCCTATTTACGACCAATTACCCGCTGGACGAAGCGAGTTCTCCGTCCGGCGATTCTACCAGTGGGGACTTTCATCATTCGGCGTCGACGCAGACGCTGGAGCAGCGCGTCGGCGCCCGGGTCTACAGTCGGCTATTTGATATGGCCGACTTCGTGGAAATCGAAGCCCCGGACTACCGACGGCGCTGATCCGTCGATAAGCGTCATCCACCCATACACTGCTCGGCAACAAGATGCTCGAAGGGGTGACTCCAGTCAGTGGCGTCCCCCCCGTCGTCGATGCACATGCCGGCGTCGGCGTCTACGCCCAGGTCGGTGTCCTCCGACTGAAGAGAGAGATGACCGCGCAGGACCTCGACGCCATGTTCAGCAAATAAGATTGCGGGGTTATCATCTCCGCCGAGGACGAAGCTAAGAACCTCGTCGTAGGCCCAGTCGTCAAAGCCGTCGTAGGTGTCGGCAACGCGGTGAAAGAAGGTGCCGATCTCGAGTTCGATTCCCGGTTCCACCGAAAATTTCAAGTCGTCGTCTTGAAGTTGGAGGACGGCATCGAAGAAGCCGCCAATTCCGGAATTGAGATCGATATAGATGACCTCTTCACCGTTTATTGAGATGACGGCCGGGCCATCTCCGAGTCCAACGCCGGTCCATTCAACATATTCGGAGCCGGGATCGAAGCTTACCTCCGAGGTCAGTCCCGCCAGCTCGACGCCGACGGTTTCCGGCTCCGTGCCGCCGTAGCTGTCATAGGTCTCGAAATGCAGGGCGAACTCGCCGAGGCTTGCAGCTCCAAACAAGGTCTCGGCGGCCATGTCGACGCCGAAGGCCAGAACTTCGCCGGCGGCTTCAACATCGAGTTCGAAAGCCTCGTAGCCGTCGACCTCAATCCCCAGGTCCTCATGGATATGCAGGGCGAATTTAGCGACATCGCCGTCGAGGTAATAGCCGAGTTCGACCACTCCTTCGAGGCGCTCCGGAAAGGTTCCAGGTTCTTCACCGAAAGTGTCGGCCACGTGATTGACGGCGGGCTCGACGTTTTCGAGGATCGTCGTCGCGCTGACTTCCTCGGGAGAAAACGTAAAGGAGAGAGGATGGATCTCATCGGGTCCGAGTAAAATGTCGAGACTCAGACGATCATCGCCGTTCATGACGGCATGAAGGCGAATCTCAAGGGCGTCGACCTCGTAGACGCAGTGGTTGTAGCCAGCATCGTCGAAGAATAGATCGGGGTCGCAGACCACATCGCCCCGGAGCAGATAGGTGACGTCGCCGCTGCTCGACGATTCGACATTGTCACTGGTGAAGATATGATCTGCCATCCAGTCCGTCATCTCCTCATAGCCCGCCTCCAGTTCGCCGGAGTCCGGTGCGTAATAGGAGGCACAATCGACGTCGCCATAAGCACCGCAGTCGCTGACGGCGGCGTAGTCACCGACCATCTGTGAGGACTCCAAAAGCGCCATTGCGCCTACCATGGCGTCGACGGCGCCCTCAGTACTCTCGGAGATAGTCTGTGCCACCTCGCGGTGATCGGAATCACCGAGACACCCGATCGTCATGCTCGCTACGAGTAAAACACACCCTATTTTTGTCCACTTGCCGTTCATTTAAACCTCCATCTTCGTCAATTTCATTCGAGTTTACGCTGTCGACTATTCCGGACTATGAATTCCATTATCCTGGGGCCCATCGGTCATGCATGGACTATTCCAACGCCCTCTCCCGGTCCATATCATCTCGAAACAGCGACCGATTGGTGTAATTGCACACCAGGAGTGCCGTATCATCTCGCCACAGAGACGAGCGCCGCGGCCACAAAATTCATTCGCCTCCGCCGGGCTTCGGAAAAGACAGCTCAACTGGCTTTTAGGTGCACCAGAAGTGCAGAAATGGCGGCCGGTGTCACTCCGGAGACCCGCGATGCCTGACCGACGTTTTCAGGACGCACATCGTCGAGCTTTTCTCGGACCTCGTGTGACAGGCCATGGACTGCCGAGTAATCGAGGGCCGTGGGAATTCGCTTTGCTTCCATCTCCCGATGACGAGCGACCTGCTCGCGCTGGCGTTCGATATAGCCCTCGTATTGAACTTGAATTTCGATGGCTTCCTTTTCCTCGTCGTTCAACCCATCGAGTTCGAGGCCCGGCGCCACATGAGCAGCCATCGGCAGCAATGCGTCGATGTCGACGTTCTGGCGTCGCAACAGTGCTTCGAGGGTCATTCCATTTCCGAGGCCGCCAATTCCAGCGTCTTGAGCGACCCGGAGGTTATCCTTAGAGGCCCCGACCATCGTGTCTTTAAGCGCTTTTCGCGTCGTCTCGATGGCCTCCCGTTTTTTGCGGAATTGCCGGTAGTGGTCCTCGGAGATCAGACCTAGCTGATAGCCGTGTTCCGACAGGCGCCAGTCGGCGTTGTCTTCGCGCAACAACAAGCGGTATTCGGCGCGGCTGGTAAACATCCGATAGGGCTCATCGACGCCGCTGGTCACGAGATCGTCGATAAGTACACCGATATAGGCCTCGTCGCGGCCGAGTACGAATGGATCGTCATCGCTGAGCTTCATCGAGGCGTTGACGCCGGCCATCAGTCCCTGGGCGGCCGCCTCTTCGTAGCCCGACGTTCCGTTGATCTGTCCTGCCAGATACAGGCCGTCGACGCCGCGCAATTCCAGAGAGTGGTCGAGCTGGATGGGGTCGACGAAGTCATATTCGACGGCGTAGCCGGCGCGGATAATCTCCGCATTCTCCAGGCCGGGAATGGTCTTGAGAAAGTCGATTTGAACGTCGAGGGGCAGACTGGTCGACAGGCCATTGGGATAGACCTCGACGGTATCTAGGCCCTGTGGCTCTAAAAATACCTGGTGTTGGTCCTTGTCCGGAAAGCGGACCACCTTGTCCTCAAGGCTCGGGCAATATCGCGGCCCGATGCCCTCGATGACGCCGGTAAACATTGGGGATCGGTCGGTGGCCTCGCGGATCACGTCGTGGGTCTTTTCGTTGGTATGAGTGATAAAACAATCGACCTGCTCCATCATGGGCGGCTCGTGATAAAAGCTGAACCGGCGCGGCGGATCGTCGTGACGCTGGCGCTCCAGGCTATCCCAGTCGATGGTGCGGGCGTCGAGTCGAGGGCAGGTGCCCGTCTTAAGACGTCCCATCTTGAGATTCAGGTCAGCCAGCGTCTCCGAGAGACCGTAGGAGGCTTTGTCGCCGGCTCGTCCGGCTTCGAAATTATCCAGTCCCACATGGCATAATCCGCGAAGAAACGTCCCGGTGGTCACCACGACGGCGTCGGCCTCGTATAAAACGCCCAGTTTGGAGACCACGCCCTGCACAATCCATTCGCCATCGCGCCTTGAGATCTGGAGATCTTCGACGCTTCCCTGCTTGATATCGAGATTATCGGTATTCATCAGCGTCCACTGCATATGCCTGCGGTAGGCCCGCATATCGCATTGAGCACGCCGGGATCGAACGGCCGGTCCTTTGCTCTGGTTGAGGCGCTTATAGTGAATCGACGCCGCGTCGGCGACCAGCCCCATTACCCCGCCGAGGGCGTCGATTTCCCGGGCCAGGTGTCCCTTGGCGACGCCACCGATGGCCGGATTACAGCTCATATGGCCGATGGTATCGATATTCATCGTAATGAGGAGCGTTTGATGGCCACGGCGGGCCAATGCGCTCGCGGCCTCACATCCGGCATGACCTCCACCGATCACGATGGCTTCGTAGGTTTTGGGGTTTTTCAACATTAGAACGGCTCCTGATTGCACGGACACTGGGCTCGACGGCGAATGGTAACGAGGTTGCGCAAAAGATCCAGCTCGACGTGGACAATGCCTGCGGCACTCAACTAACTTGGAGCTCTCCGCCCCCCTTCACCGGGGCAAAGCCAGATGGCCGGTTAATGAAATCGCAACAGCGCAACCATATTTTATGGATCTTCAACTCGATCTGCTGAACCCACAACAACGAGAGGCCGTCGAGCACTTCGGCGGCCCTCTTTTGATCCTGGCGGGAGCCGGAAGCGGAAAAACCCGCGTGATCACCCACCGCATCGGCTATCTAATCAAAAAGGGAATTGCCCCCGGAGATATTCTGGCGGTCAGTTTTACAAATAAGGCCGCCGACGAGATGCGCGAACGGGTCGCCGGATTAACCGGCGCTGATGTGGCATCTAAGGTCTATCTGTCGACCTTTCACAGCCTGGGAGCCGACATTCTGCGGCGCGACATCGAACACCTCGGTTATAAACGCCCCTATACAATTTTAGATCAGGCCGACCAGTTGTCGGTGGTCAAAGACGGGATCGACGAGTTGAATCTCGATCCGGAACAGGTCGACCCCCGCCGGATTCTCAGTCTAATAAGTCGGGCGAAGATGGGATTTTGTGAGCCCGAAGAGCTCGAGGAGCTGCAATTCGATCCGATGACGCCCTTCGCTCAGCGTGTCTTCGAGCGTTACAAAAGCGCCCTGCGCGGCTTGAACGCCGTCGATTTCGACGATCTGATCTGCTTGCCCGTCCAACTTTTTCAACAAAATGCCGACGTTCGCAAGTGGTGGGCCGAGCGCTTCCACTTTGTGATGGTCGACGAGTACCAGGACACCAATCAAACTCAATTGCTCTTTCTCGACGAGTTGGTCCGCGATCACGAAAATATCTGCGTCGTCGGTGATGACGACCAATCAATTTATGGATTCCGCGGTGCGGTCGCCGAAAATATCCTGGAATTCGAGCATCGCTTCGCCGATACGCGAGTGATTAAATTGGAGCAAAATTACCGCTCGACGAATCATATCCTCAAGGCGGCAAATACACTGATTGCCCACAACCGGGTGCGCAAGGATAAGGAGTTGTGGAGTGCTCAGGGCGATGGCGATCCGCTTCGCTGGGTCCATTGTGCCGACGACCGCGAAGAGGCGGAGTATGTGGCCGCCGAAATCGAGCGATTGAAATTCAATCGGGGCTTAAATTATCGGGATTTTGCCATCCTGTATCGGGTCAACCCGCAGGCTCGGCCATTTGAAGAGGCCCTCCGCGCATTTCGCGTGCCCTATACCATCGTCGGGGGCACGGAGTTTTTCGACCGCAAGGAGGTCAAGGACTTCGTGGCCTACCTAAAGGCGTGCTTAAATCCGAATGACGAGATCAACCTGCGGCGCATCGTCAATGTGCCGCCCCGAGGCATCGGCCCAACGCTGCTGGAGCGAATCAGCGATTACGCCCTGGAGCAAAAATTGCCGTTCTTCGACGCACTGAGCAATGTCGCCGAAGATCCGTCATTGATCCATCGCCTGGGGCCGACGGCCGGAGGCCATCTGGCCGAATTGGTGGAAACTCTGTTGCTATTTCGAGCGCGCTTTGCCGCTGCCAGAGAAGAGGGAACGCCACTCTCGGAGGTGGGACGGGCATTTCTAAAGCGCATTGGTCTTTTGGAGCACCTTCGAAATATCGAGAAAAACCCGCGGCGCGCGCGTCGGCGGATTACTAATGTGGAAGACGTATTGGGAAGCATCGCTCATTTCGAGGAACAGGAAGGAGGCACGCTTCGCGGCTATCTGGAGCGTATTTCACTTGACCGTTCCTATGAGGCGGAGGACGAGACGGACAAACAGGGAGTGCGCCTGCTGACCGTCCACTCCTCGAAGGGACTGGAGTTTCCCGTCGTCTTTTTCGTGGGCATGGAGGAGGGTTATATGCCCCATCACCGCAGCGCAGACAGTGAGGAGGGGATCTCAGAGGAACGACGGCTGGCCTACGTGGGAATTACGCGGGCAAAGCAGACCCTCTGTTTGACCTCAGCAGGCGAGCGCAGCCGTTACGGAAAAACGCATGAAAGGGAGCCGAGCCGATTTCTGGAGGAGATTCCACCGGAATTGTTGAAGTCGGCCGACGCATCGGGAAGTCCCTCGCTCAAAGCAAAGAAAGAAGATCAGAACGAGAAATATCTCTCGGCACTCAAATCGGCGATTTTCGAGGACTAGCCCTCATTTAGAAGATTTCACACAAAATAAGCCCCCGAATCCAGGCCTGGGTTCGGGGGCTTTTATAATGGTCGGAATCGGGCGGTGTTCAGCCGTCAAATCCGAGGATCATAAAGATATACCAGAAGAGCATTCCGATGGAGCTAAACAGCGCCAGAGATGCGCCGACATGGTGCTCCGTCGGGTAGTGATGCAGAATATTCGACGTCTGATAGACGATGATCGCGGCGCAAAAGCCGACCATGGCGACGGCAAATCCAAGGCCCAGGGTAAATCCGAAGAGGACGCCGCCGGCGATGGCTCCCAGGGCGAGAATGCCCATGACCATCAGCCCAGTGCGCAGAATCGAGAAGTCCTGCTTGGTGATGAAGACGACCGCCGTCAGCCCTCCGAAGGTCACCAGGGTCAACAAAAGTGCCTGAATGAGCACACTGGAGTCGACTCCGTATTCAGGGGTAAATGCTCCGGATACAAGCATTAGATAACTGAAAATGACGGCATACGCTCCGACACCGACGAGAAGCCCGATATATTGGAGGGCTTTGGAGTCCACCCGGTGAGCCATCCAGTCGCCGAGGAAACTAAAGCCGATAAAAAGCCCCAGGATAATGAGCCAATTCGCGCTGACCATATAGGTCATCACGGGTTCAAAAAACGGGGAGAACATAAAGAGAGCCATCATGGCGACACATAAGAATATAGTGCCAGTCAGCCATGCGTAGGTGCGTCGGATAAAGGCCATTCGCTCTTCCGATACGGCGTTGGCCGCGGCGACGTCACCGGGACCGAGAGCGGAGCGGCCAGTACCTTTCTTCCGTCCTCGTTTTTGACGCGGCTGTCGCGGCTGCTGCCAGTCGCCGCCGTCGGGCTGCCCTTGTCGATTTCCCCAGGGATCTCCCTGCGGCTGGCCACCAGGTCGTTGATTGTGATCCATCGTCATTTCTCCTTGGAGTGATTCCCACTCGCCAGTCGCTGAAGTTTGAGCGCCGATCCACTTACTGGGCTTTCTAAACGCCCCATAGATCGCCGTTTATTTCGCTCTCGGTTTATGCAACCGGGAAGATAGCCATGTTTCCCGAGAGATTTCAAGCAATTCCTTGTTCGCGCGATTGATCCAGGTCGTGTCTTATGACTATTACGAGGGCCTGGAAAGTCGGCGGAATGCCCGCGGGTCAACCCGATGTTAGACTCAGCGCGGCAGTCAAAGATCTGCCAAATAATGCAGTCCAGTTTTTTGTGACTCCTTTGAGAATCATCTCGGGTAGAGACCTCGGGGTTATCAGCCATTTTTTACGAGCCGCTATGAATCGACGACATTTTCTAAAGATTATCGCATCGGGAGTCGCGTTAAGTTCGATACCGAGTGCGGCGATGGCTTTTGACCGCCAGCACCGGATCACGATCGCTCGACTGCAATATCCCGGGGGAAACGACGATCCCCGCCCGGGAGCTTTACGTCGGCTGCTCCAGGAGGTGGACAAACGGACCAGCATCGAGGTCGACACGGATATCCCAGTTGTCTCGGGGCGACGCGACGAGATCTTTGACTATCCCTTTTTATATATGGCTGGGGATCGCGGTTTCGATCCCCTGGAAGACGATGTCATCGATGCGCTTCGCACCTATTTATTGGCCGGTGGCTTTCTCTTCGTCGACTCTGCAGAGGGTCTTACGGAGGGCCCGTTTTTGGAGTCAGCACGCCGAGAGCTGGCGCGGATTTTTCCGGATCGCGAGTTGGTGACCATCTCCCGGGATCACACTCTGCACGAGTCGTTTTATCTAATCGATCGCCCAGTGGGGCGCGTCGATATCACCGGAAATTTCGAGGCCATCGCCGATGGGGGACGCCTGGCGGTAGTGGTCAACGGAAACGATCTTTTGGGGGCGCTGGCCCGCGATACCTTCGGGAATTGGGAATACGACGTCTCCCCTGGCGGGGAACGTCAGCGCGAATTGGCCTTTCGCCTTGCGATCAATATCGTCATGTATGCACTGACGATCGACTATAAAGCCGACCAGGTTCATATCCCGTTTATCCTTCGCCGACGGCGATGGCGCGTCGACGACTGATTATTTTCACGCACGAGTAGCCCATGTTCGCATTTGGCGATTACAATACGAGCGACCTGTTGTGGCTCGGCGACTGGAGTCCGCGATGGATCGCCGCGCTGGTGGTCGTCGGCCTCGCCGTTTTGGCGTTTAGCGCCTATGACCTTCGCGACTTAAAGCGCTACCGGCGCTGGTGTCTGCTCGGGCTTCG
Source organism: Myxococcales bacterium (assembly GCA_007119175.1). Lineage (GTDB taxonomy): Bacteria > Myxococcota_A > Bradymonadia > Bradymonadales > Bradymonadaceae > SLJM01. The sequence continues at coordinate 30,681 of SKQC01000363.1, forward strand.
AGGGCTGGTATATGCCCTGGCAGTATTATTGTTGCTGGAGCCGGCAATTGACCTGCGACAGACCTCCAAGGTTCAAAACCACGTCGCCGTTTTGGTCGATACGAGCCAGACAATGGATCTGAAGACCGATGACGAAACCACACGCATCGCCCGCGCCCGGCAGGCCGTCGAGGAACTGAGACCCCTCGAAGAGTCATCGGCCGACGACCACCACTTTGATTATTTCACCTACGGCGAGGAGTTGATGCCGAGCTCCCGGGGAGCCATCGCCGGTGCCGAGGCCAACGAACCGGCCGCCGATCTGACCGGTGCGCTGCAGTCAGTAAAACAGGAGTACGAGGGCGAGGATCTGGCAGGGATTATCATCATCAGCGACGGACTCGACACCGGTGGGATCGGTCGTCGCATCGAACGTGGCGAGTCTCTCGACGAGTCGACGCGGGAGCTTCTCAAGTCGTTGGACGCCCCGGTGCACACCCTTGCCGCAGCCGGTGACGCAGGGCTTCGTGACGTGGCCGTAAGCCGTGTTCTCCACGATGATTTTGCGTTCGTGCACAATAAATTGACCGTCGACGTCGAGTTGCAGGCCATTGGAATGGACACGACCTCCATCCCGGTCACATTGCGCCGCGACGGGGAAATTCTGCAGACCCGAAATGTACAGGTCCATCCCCAGGAGTCGACCTACGAGGTTTCCTTCGAATTCGTCCCCGAGCAGATCGGCAAAGAGGTCTACACCGTCGATGTCCCGGAATACGAAGGAGAGGCGCTTTATGAGAATAACCAGCATCACTTCGTGCTGCGCGTATTGCGCGATCGGATCCGCGTACTCCAGGTCGTCGGCCGGCCCAGTTGGGATCAGCGCTTTATGCGCCGGCTGCTAAAGCGAAACCCGAACGTCGAACTCATCAGCTTTTTCATCCTGCGCACCGACCGCAATCCGCAACTGGTGCCCCAGGACGAAATGAGTCTGATTCCCTTTCCCACAGACGAGCTATTTCGCGACGAGCTGGGGAGTTTCGACCTGGTGATCTTTCAAAATTTTAATTTCGGGCCCTATCGAATGGGTCAATATCTGAGCAATATCGCCGACTTCGTGCGTGACGGTGGGGCGTTTGCAATGGTCGGAGGCGATCTATCCTTTGCAAGTGGTGGATATGCTCGTACTCCCATCGAGTCGCTTCTGCCGGTGGAGTTGCCGACGTCTCGATCGCGCTCGGCGATTATGGATTCCGAGGATTTCCGACCGGAATTAACGGAAGCTGGCCACCAGCACCCGATTACCCAGCTCGCCTTCGATCCGGAGCAAAATCTCGAGATCTGGTCGGAACTACCGGCATTGCAGGGGACGAACGTCGTCGACGGGGCCACAGATGATGCCACGGTGCTCGCCGAGCACCCGACCAGAAGAAATCGCGGAGAGCCGATGCCCGTGATCAGTGTCGCCGAACGGGGAGAAGGTCGAGTGATGGCGATGACCAGCGATTCGACCTGGCGTTGGAGCTTCGAAAATGTCGGACAGGGAGGCACGCCGCGGGAGTATCAGAGCTTTTGGAGCAATGCGATCCGGTGGCTAATTCAGGACCCGGAGCTTAAATTGGTGCGCCTGGATATGAATCGAGATATCGTGGCCCCTGATCGGCTGATCGACGCCACGGTGCGGGTCTTTGCGCCAGATTATAGCCCGGCCCCTGACCGGGAAGGCACACTCACAATCGACCACACCCCGCTCGACGATCTTGCCGAGGGCACTGAACGAGGAGCTGTCCACTACGATTCGACCGAATTCGTTACCGGACACGACGGGACATGGGATCTGGACCGCCGGTTCTCAGAACCCGGGGTCTATGAATTCGATGTAGAGGTCGAATCAACGGCCGGCTCGCTACGCGATGAAAACCTGATCCTTGTGACGCCGGATATCGAACAATATCGCGACATCGTCCCGCGTAACGAATTGTTGGCGCTCATCGCCGGGGTCACCGATGGATATCATTCGGTGCTACCCGAGTTTCAGCCGCGCAATCTGAGCTTTAATGAGCCGCGATACGTCGAAATTCATCAGCGAGAGCTGATCCAGTTGTGGGACAATATTTTTCTCTTTTTCACCATCCTGGCACTTCTGGCTGTCGAATGGACTCTTCGACGGCGGTGGGGACGGCTGTAGGGTCGCGCTTCTCCCCTGCCGGTGCGGTCATCGGCGGTAAACGAATTCATTGAGTGGATAGGGACCATGGTGTACAGTGGCAGTTGCATTACGGGCCTCCTCATCTGAAATTCGTCCAACCGCTCCGACTTTCCTGATTTTGGAATTTATTCGGCCCCGTTTGCGAGCGGATTCGGTGTCGCCGACACCGAACGAGCCTGGACGCTCGTTGGATGAGGAAGCGCAATCCAATCTAGAATTGCGAGTGACTTTCATGGGAGAAAAGACTCCCGACGCCATCAAGGTAAAGTGTCCTGGCTGCGATAGCCGATTTCGCCTGTCCCCGAAAAAGGGGCGTATGCCGAGCGGCAGTATCTCCTGTCCAAAATGCGGGGTGGCGATTCCCATTGAGAAAGGTAAGTCCGTCACCGCGTCGACGGAATCCGAAGACCAGTCCGAGGATTCGGAGAAGTCTTCAGCGACGCCGGACTTTGGTGTGATTCCGCCGAAGACCAGGAAGAAAAAAACAAAGTCCAAGACTGTAGAGGGCGGGAGCGCCACTGATTCTAAGTCCGGTAAGAGCGAGGCTGACGAGGCGATCGAAAAGCTGGAAAAAATGGCGAATGACGCGCCTCCAGGATCGACGATGCACGGGCTTCCGGGGGTTGGAAAAGAAAACCCATTTGCCCCCGACCTGCAGGAAGGGACGGCGCGCGTCGACCCGTCAGTCCTTGAGCAGGCCGCCGCCAATAGCGTCACCGAGGTCAATGACGCCAATAGCGTCACCGAGGTCAATGACGCCCATAGCGCCACCGAGGTCAATGACGACGGGCCAAAGACAGCGGGCGAGGAAGAGAGTTCGGACGCGACGGATTTCAGTCCAAAAAACCAGGCGAAGACCTCTCCCCGATTGGTGAGTGAAAAGATGGTGGAGCGACTTGCTGAAGAGTCGTCAACCGAGCGATCGGACTCCCGGGAATTACCCGAAGAAAACCAGAGACGCCCTGGCCTTCGCCGTTCTCAGGCGACACGTGAACAGGATATCCTGACGCCGAAAAAATTAAGGGAATTATCAAAACCCAAGGCTCAAGATGCAGATACCTCCTCAGCGCCGCGTGACGAGGTCAGCACGAAACCGGCACAACCAGCCCCAGAGACGAAGTCAACGGCTGCAGGCAAAGAAAAGAAGGCATCGACGAGCTCGAAAAAAGATGCCAAATCAAATCTCTTGGCGCGGATCAAAACCAAGACGGTCAAAAAGTCGCGACACGAACAAAAGCGCAAAAAATCAAGGGGTTCCACGACGGATGATGATCCGTCAACGAAATCATCGCTATCGCAGCTATTCAAGAAGGTCCGCGATCGGCGGGGCACCGATTCGGGCACGCTGCGTGAGAAATTAAAACAAAGCGGCGGCAGTGATGGCGCTGAGAAAGATTCCTCCTCAGAGCCGGACCTCGACCTTGCCGGCGAGGTCGAGATCAGCGAGGGAGTGTTGGCCGATATCGTCGATCGCAGTGCAGAAGATGACGACGATACGCCCCCTTCTCCTCCCGAGCCAGAGCAAAAGAAAGACGACGGCAAACACACAAGCCTATTCGACGATGTAGACTCTCAGCCCCAGTCACAGGGGTCGTCGCCAGAGATCGGAGCGGTATCCAAGAAAGGAACGAGGACGACCAACTCGATGTTGGCCCGGCTGCAGAAAAAGAAGAAAAAGGATCGCGGCACCAATGTCGATGCGCTCGAGGTCGGTGCAGCAGGTGAAGGCCGTGGCAGTGGCTATATTCGCCTTCCCACCTCTGAGATTCAGGACGTGCTCGGCCAGGGGAATTTCCGCCTGAAGATCGAAGGGGTGATTTATGAGCCGGTCGATAAAGACGGACTGATCCAGCTCGTCAAAGGAGGCGTCCTGCTGGGAGCCGAACAGATCTCGGAGGGCAATGACGACTGGATGCCCGTGGCCAAGCATCCCGTCTTCGGCGAATTGCGCCGAAAGATGGCTTCCGAGGCCCATCAGGTTTTGTCTCGACTGGGCCTGGAGAAGAGAATCGACAAGTCGGCGTCCAGCGAGCCACCACCCGATGACGAACAGAGCGCTGAGATAGGTGGTTTCGAGTTTCCCGTCGACCCGCCGACGACGCGGGAGCTCGATCCCAACCATTCGGCGACGCTGGTCTCGAAATCGGCGGGCAACCTACAACCGCCGGATGATTCCGCCGGAGTTGAAAAGCCGGCCAAGAGCACCCAGCAGATGCATACGCTTCAGCGCTCTTCGTCTGCTCCGGCCAGCCCGGAAGGTAAACCCGCCGAGGAGGACTCGCAGACACCTGACAAAGCAGACACTGCCGCACAAACGGAGCTCGATAAGCCGGTGCCGGACGAGCCTGAAGAGTCGGTGCCAGATGAGCCTGTCGTCGGGGATAGTGCCGAGGCAGATGAGGCGGTCGCTGAAGCACCAGAACTGCCAGAACAACCAGAAGGTGTTGAAGATTCGGCAGCGATAGAAGATGAACCAGGCGCGGAAGAAGAAGTCACCGAATCGGCAGCACCTGAGCCAGCAGCACCTGAGCCAGCAGCACCTGAGCCAGCAGCACCTGAACCAGCAGTACCTGAACCGCCTTCTGAAGATTCGCGGAGCGACGAGCTCTTTGACATCCCTGAAGGGGAGGCATTCGATCCCGACTTTGCCGTAGAGTCCGGCGACAGCTCGCGCACGCCGAAAGTGATTCTTCTGGGCCTCGCCGTTGTCGTCATTGCCGGCGCTGGCCTTTTGCTCACAGATCAGGGACGAGACATCGTGGAAGACACGACCGGCTGGGCGCCCGGTGGAGCCGCAGAGCAATTAGATGACGCCGCACCGGAAACTCCCGATCCAGCAGTAATTGAAGCGCAGGAACTGGCACAAAACGAGGTGGCCGCCGCCCTTCCCTCGGAGACCTTCTCAGATACCTCGCGCGCCGACGACTGGGCCCGAGAACGCCTGGAAGACCAGGCAGATGAAAATGTCAGTGAAGTACTCGGCTCCCAATGGGACGAAGGCCGGCGTGATAATGAGTTTCTCCACCTCTACGCCGACGTCCTGGGCGAAACCGGAGACTACCAAGGAGCCCGCCGAGTGGCGATGACGGGAATGACGAAGTTCCCTGACGACGAACAATTTTCTGAGGTGCACCGACAGGCGATCATCGACGATGATCGGCTGCGGTCCGACAAGCCCACCTATCTCGATGATCCCTCGAATTACCGTGCCCAGGGCCTTTATGACGTCGCCAACCATCGTGGCATCATGCTCGAAGCCGAGGGCGATTCCTCGGAGATGCTTATTTTTAAGCCCGAGAGAGACGGATGGAGTGACGAGTGGCGTGCCGAGGTAGCGGCCTGGCGTTTCTGCGAACTCGTGATCTGTCATTTCGAAGTTTTCGAGGTGCAGCCAGCCGTTGTTACACGAGACTTCGTCGCCGGACTGGACGGCGAAACCGAAGAACTGGAGTCCCTCGTCGACCAGGCGGCCTGGACGACCCTCGAGATCGACGGCGAAAATGTCGAGGCCGTACAGGGGAGCCTGGAATTTGTCTCCACTGCTTCATCGTCGGCATTTCCCATCGAATACCTGACGCTCTGGCGTGGCTGGCTGAACGCCAGTAATGACTCCGCTTTCGTGGACCAGCCGATGACGGACAATCTCGATCGGCTGGCAAGTCTTGCCGGGGGACGATTTCACGACGAGCTGATGGATGGCCTGGTAGATGCATCCACCGGAGAGGTCGCCCGATCTGTATCCAGCCTCCTGATCTTTGATTATCTCACCAATAATTGGGAGCGATTTTATACGCGGACCGAGGAATACGGGCAAAACAATCCGGTCATCGACTCCACGATTGTCTCCCGGCATAACGGTGATGCCTTTCAGCCAAGGGCCTCGCGACGAGTCCGGGAGCGATTCGAGTGGACGACACGGTTTAGCCACAGTACGGTGGCATCGATTCGCGCCCTGGAGCGCGATCTGGCCTCGGAAGTCTTATTTCCGAATGCCAACGCGACGGAACGCCGTCGCCTCGATGTAATGTGGTCGCAACGGGACGCGATGTTAGAACGCGTCGATCAGCTCATCGCTCAGCATGGCGATGAAGACGTCCTGTTATTTCCCTAAAACTCTCGCTTCCCGGATAAAATGACCAAAGTTTATTTTGGCTGTGACGAAATCCCCCGTCACTGGAGCCAGTATTTTACCCTCTGTAATGCGATCGAGCTCGATCTCGATCAGCTCGATAATATTCCCCGTACAAAGACATTGAATCGATGGCGAGTGGAGTCTCCGCGGGGCTTTGCCTTCAAGCTGCACGTCGATTCGGCGGTCGTCGATGGCCTGAACGAAGCTGCGGCCGCCGAGCGCGTGGAGTTCAACGACGCCATGCGCAAGGGATGGGAGAATACGCTGGAGCGAGCCAGTGCCCTGGCGGCACGAGCACTCATCCTCAGTACACCATCGACCTTTAGTCCCGGGACGACTTCCAGGGCGTTGATCGAAAAATTTTCCAGCGAATTGGGGCAGGAATTCGATCGCCCCATCATCTGGGATGCACACGGAATGTGGGATACGGGATCGACGCGAGAGCTGGCGCGCGATGTCGGCTTGACCTACGCCTACGATCCCTTCCTGGCGATCCGCGACGAGATCGAATTTCTACATGGGGACGGCGCTTTTATTTTGAACGAGCGAGCCGGAATGCGCCGCGACTTCGATCGCTACGATATCCGCCGGCTTTTGGACTCATTACAACCCTATAATCGGGCTTTTGTCTTGCTTCGCGGGCGCTTTAAATGGGAGCACGCCCGATTATTTCGCGACCTTCTGGGCGAACCCTCGTAGGCGTCGAGGGGATGCTGGACAATTAAAGCTCCCCGTTCCACTGTTGGACTCCCGACAAAAACAACTGACCCCTGCGATGAACGGAGATCTCTACGATGACGACCGCACACGGTGGCGATATCATCGCCGATACGCTGGCACGACACGGCATTGGACATATTTTCACCCTCTGCGGTGGACATATCTCGCCTATACTCACCGGGGCGCGGTCCCGAGATATCAACGTCGTAGACGTGCGCGACGAGGTCAGTGCCGTCTTCGCCGCCGATGGCATCGCTCGGCTGACGGGGGTGCCAGGAGTGGCAGCCGTGACGGCCGGGCCCGGAGTGACCAATACGGTGACCGCCGTCAAGAATGCACAGATGGCGCAATCGCCGGTCCTCATCTTCGGTGGAGCCACAGCCACAGTGCTCAAAGGTCGCGGCTCGTTGCAGGATATCGACCAGTTGAGTCTGATGGAGCCACTGACGAAGTGGGCCACGTCATTATCCGTGGTAAAGGAGCTGGAGCCAGCAGTTGAATACGGCCTTGAGATTGCCACCAGCGGAACGCCGGGGCCGGTCTTTATCGAGGTCCCCGTCGATCTACTATATCCGGAAAAAGTGGTGCGGGACTGGTTTATGTCGGAGAGCGGCGTCGACGATGCGACGGGATTTGCCTCTCGAGCCTTAAAGCTTTACTTAAAGGCGCATCTGATGCGGCAATTTCGCGCACCTGCCAACCCGCTCCGCTATAACAACCTCTCAGGCGCCCCCCTCTCCAACGAGGATCTGGCGCCATTGCTGGACGAAGCCGCCGACCGACTGGTCCTCGCCGAGCGCCCTGCTCTGGTGATTGGCTCCCAGGCGTTGGTGAATTATACCCCCGATGAAGCGGCGAGTCTGGCCAATGCAGTCGAAAAGCTGGGCATACCGACATTTCTGGCCGGTGGGGCCCGCGGTCTTCTGGGACAATACAGCGAATTGCAATTTCGGCACCGGCGCTCCCGGGCACTGAAAGCGGCCGACCTGGCAATCATCGCCGGGTTCCCCTTTGATTTCCGGCTGAAATACGGACGTTGCTTTGGCTCAGACACCGACGTCATCGCCGCTAATTTGAGCTCCAAAGATCTCACCCTCAATCGCAAACCGGACCTCCCGGTTCCCATGCACCCCGGTGAATTTCTGCGGGAGATCTCATTCCGGGTGGGAAGTCCCACATCGCGGACGGCCTGGTTCGATACGCTGAGCGTGCGCGAGCGAGAGAGAGATGACCAGATTGAACAGATAGGAAAGCAGGACACGGAGTATATCAACGCCGTCCATCTCTTTGAGCGAATCGAGGAGAAAATGGCCGACGACAGCGTCCTCGTCGTCGATGGCGGTGATTTTGTGGCCACCGGTGCCTATGTATTGCGGCCACGTGCACCTCTGTCGTGGCTCGACCCGGGTGTCTTTGGAACACTTGGGGTGGGCGGTGGATTTACTGTCGGCGCCGCCCTTGCACGGCCCGATGCCGAGGTATGGCTTATCTGGGGCGATGGCTCCAGCGCCTATAGCCTGGCGGAATTCGATACGTGCATCCGCCATGGGCTGGCACCGATCGCCGTTATTGGAACCGATGCTGCGTGGGCGCAGATTGAGCGGGACCAAACGGAAATCCTCAACGACGACGTGGCGACGCGACTTCGGCACACCGACTATCATAAGGTCGCCGAAGGATATGGCGCCGAAGGCATCCTGGTTACCGAGGACGACGAGATCGACGACGCCATCGATCGAGCCAAAGAGCTGGCCGCCGGAGGAACACCGGTGGTCCTCAACGTCCACATCAGCCAGACTGATTTCCGCAAGGGCTCATTGTCGATGTGACGGCACTTTCAGACATTCCAGAACTGAGTTAGACCAGCAACACAAAAAAGGCCCACCGGATACGTTCCGGCGGGCCTTTTTTGTTGGAGTACCGATGACAGTTACGGAGCACAGGCATTGTCATCGGCTATGTCGACACCGGCGCAATCGGCCTTACAGGGATTGCCGTAGGTCTCTCCATCTTCGCCGCAGACCGGGTCGTAGATCTCATTGCATATACACTCCGTATTGTCCGCGCACTCCCCTTCGTGGGCGATTTCTACATCTTCGCAGCCGGCGGCGCAGGCATTTCCGTAGGTTTCACCGTCGACCCCGCATACCGGGGCATATTCCATGGTGCAGATGCATTCGTCCTCGCACTCTCCTTCGTAGGCGACATCGACACCGGCGCTGAGAGCATAGCAGTCGTTGCTATAGGTCTCGCCATCGACACCGCAGACCGGATCCCAGTTGTCATCGCATCCGACGCCACACTCGCCTTCGTGGGCGATTTCTACATCTTCACAACCAGCGGCGCAGGCATTTCCGTAGGTTTCGCCGTCAACCCCGCATACCGGGGCATATTCCATGGTGCAGATGCATTCGTCCTCGCATTCTCCCGGATAGGCGATATCGACGCCGGCACAATCGGCGGTGCAGGCATTTCCGTAGGTTTCGCCGTCAACCCCGCATACCGGGGCATATTCCATGGTGCACATACAATCCTGTTCGCACTTGCCGTCGTAGGCGATGGCGACACCGGCGACGTCGGCCTCACAGCTATTACCGTAAGTGTTGCCGTCTTCACCACAGACCGGATCCCAGACGTCGGGACAGGCCACCTGACACTCTCCGTCATAAGCGACGTCGACCCCCACACAGTCGGCAGCGCAGGAGTTGCTGTAGGTGTTTCCATCTTCCCCACAGACCGGGCCGTAGTAGCCGGGGCAGGCGCAGAGCTCTTCGCCATTATCTACGTCGCCGTCGTTCTCGTCGTTCTCATCGACCTCCCAGGAGTCGTCATTTTCGTCGGGACTCAGTGGTCCGTCGGAGGAATCGGAGTCGAGGACGCCGCAACCGGTGGCAACGAATAAGAAGATGAGACATCCCAGCAATGTGGTGGTGAGGAATCCTTCGATGCGCAACATGGTGGCTCCTGTTTTCAGTATTTAGCTATTCATTTAAAGCGTCACTCTCGAACTCGCCACAACGATATGCACATCCCGTACCAACCCCAAAATCGGGCATATATTGGCGAAATCGGCCCATTTCATCGAAAAACGCCTTGAAAATCTGTGAGACTCTCAAATTTCTTATTCACTCATCCCCCGTGCTGGACAGATATTATTTTGCACGAAAAACCGATAACGTATTCATGCGGGCCTACCACAGATCCTATAACCTCGGGTAATAGGAGTACTTATGAACGTCACTCTTCGCCAGATGGAATACGTCGTCGCCGTTGCCGATGAAAAGTTTTTCGGACGGGCCGCTGATTCCTGCCACGTCAGCCAGCCTGCGTTGAGTCGTCAGGTCAAACAGGTAGAGGAGACACTGGGGGTTCCACTTTTCGAACGCACATCGAAGGGAGCGATTCCGACACCGGCGGGACGGGAGTTCGTGGACGGGGCGCGCACGCTTTTGACAGGAGCCCGCCAGTTGATAACCCGCATCGAATCCCGAAGTGGCGATCTGCGAGGGCTTTTAAAGCTCGGTGTGATTCCCACAGTCGCTCCCTATCTTCTGCCCGGCGTGCTCGGCCGACTCCACGAGATGCACCCCGATTTACAACTGACGATCGTGGAAGACGAGACGAGCCGTCTCATCGAGCACCTGGAACGAGCGAGCCTCGACGCCGCCTTGATGGCTACTCCCGTCGACAGCGATCAGGTCTTCGTCATGCCGTTGATCGCCGATCCTTTCGTGGCTGTGTGCCACGAAGCTCATCCCATCGCCGAAGTCGATCAGGTCGAAGCTGCCGATCTGACTCAATATCCGCTGCTGCTCTTAGAGGAGGGACATTGCTTTCGCGACCACGCCCTCGAATTTTGCACCGCCTCCGGAGCGATCGATGAGGCCGATACGCGCTCGGCAAGCCTGTCCACTCTCCTCGGCCTGGTAGAACTCGGCCGCGGAGTCACCATCTTGCCCTCACTGGCAGTGAGCCGAGAGCTACCAGCGCGGCCTCGCCTGGTGGCCCGCCCGTTTCGCGGTGCTTCCCCGAGGCGCACATTGAGTCTCGTGT